>JAZOAX010000166.1:0-44788 GCA_045595685.1 Acutalibacteraceae bacterium | reverse complement strand
CCCGCGGCTCGAGCGAGAGAAGTTGACGGAAGAAATTGAAGTTAAAGATAAAAAATATCCCGCTGTTGAAAACGGGGTTAAAATACACCAAGTCGGAGGCCAAGCGGTCTTAGGAAGACAAATTATTGTGCCAACTCCTTGGCTCACAGAACGACATGGCTACGATCCGACTTCCCGCGGCTCGAGCGAGAGAAGTTGACGGAAGAAATTGAAGTTAAAGATAAAAAATATCCCGCTGTTGAAAACGGGGTTAAAATACACCTATAAAAAAGCAGTAAAAACTATACGCAAACAAAAAAATCCCCTTAATACTCGCGTATTAAGGGGATTTTCGGTTTTAATTATTCACCTGTTGTTTCTTCGGGCTGAGTAGTAATCTGATCGGGTACTTTTTCAGTGTTGAGGCCGAAGAAGCTGAGAAGGTTTTCGATGAATGCAATGATTGCATTGTAGAGGTTTGTAAAAAGCTCCATTGTCTCTAGTCCTTTCTTTATATTTTTAAACAATTTTAAACCAAATAATATGTTTTGTCAACAACAATTCACAGTGTTTAATAAATTATAAACATTTTAATAAAATCAAATTGCTTCAATTGTGTAACTGTAATTGTATTTTGTTCCCTTGTGCATAATGTAGGGATCTCTGAGACAGGCACTGCCGGGCATATCTCCGCCCACACCTCTCTGCATAAGGTCGATGCACACTGTTGTGATATCCTTGTGCTTGAAAGAGTGAATGTGAGTTGCTTCGTCGAGGTCTGTCACTGTGTAGTGGTGGCAGTTGATTGCAAAAGGCTTTTCTCCCACTGCTGTGAAACGGAGTCCTTCGCCCTGTTCATTTTTCACTTCAAGCATTCTTACATCTGTTCTGTGGCCGTTTTCCTGCGGTCTCATATAGTGATGTTCCATATCGGATACAGTCATTTCGTGAATAGCAATTCTTGCGCCTGTTTTACGGTCAATATAGTTTTCGTGGGGGCCTCTGCCGTACCACTTAACATATTTATAATCACTGTCCATAGTAAGCACCGTACCGAAACGAAGCATATCCTGAAGATTGGGTGTACCCTGATGGCTTACTTCAATCTTGCCGTCGGGATATACTGTATAGGTCATTTTTGCATCCTTGAGACCCATTGCATTGATAGCGGTTTCAATGTATGCGCTGTGGCTGTAACGGTGGATAAGAGTTGCCTTTGTCTTGAGTTTATCCGTTGCAAGTTTCCACATATAAAGGGGATGCACGGGAATGAGAGGCGGAACAAAGTTGAGATAGTCAATATCGTTGTCGGTGAGAGCTCTGTAGTAGTTGGGTTTGAGAGCACCTTTAAGGTATTCCCTACCGTCTTTTTCCATTGAAACAAGCTGACCGTCAACAAAGGTGTATCTGAAGTTTTCACCGATTACGGCAAACTTTTTCTGGTCGCCTTCAATTTCAACTCTCTTTTCGAATTCGGGAGTTTCTTTTTCTTCGGCTGCTCTTACAATAAACTGGTCGAAGCCCTGTTCGTAACCTGCCTTTGCAAAACGGCAGTCTTCGCGTCTTACATAGGAGAAAGTGAGAATGATTTCACCTTTTGCAGTTTCGGGAATGTTGCAGGGGAATCTGAATTCCATTTCTGAAAGAGGACTGAGTTTTTCAAAGAAGTCTCTGTCGAGCATACCTTCGGCAATTGCTTCACCGTCGTTTGTGATAACATATCTGATATCAAACTTTGAAAGGTCTGAGAACAACTGCTTGTTTTTAAGAAGATATACACCCTCTTTTGCATCAATAGCCTTAATCTGAATTTCACAGTAAACTTTTCTTACTTCGTGAATTGAGGGGTGAACTTTTCTGTCAGCGGCAATAATACCGTTTGCGTTGAAGAATGTGTTACTGCCCACAATTGCGCAGGTGTTGTAGGGAGGCTGAATCCAGTGTTCTTTTTCGTTGTAGTCTGTGCCGTAAAGCCAGATATCGTTGCCGTCTTCGTCCACCTTGTGTATTGCCTGGTCAACAAAGTCCCAGATATATCCGCCGCAAAGGTTGTCATACTTTTCAAATGCGTCCATATATTCCTGGAAGTTACCAAGAGAGTTTTCCATTGCGTGAGCATATTCGCAGAAAACAACAGGTTTATTGTAAAGTTCTTTTGAAATAGGCTTGTTGTCGGCTGCAAGGGAGTTTGCAATATTGTCAAACCAGGTGATTGTGAGCGGCTCTTTTTTGCCGAGTTTTTCAACCTGATCTTCTGTGGGATACATACGGCTGATAACATCGCTCTTTGTGAAGTCAAAGTCGCCTTCGTAGTGAAACTGTCTTGTGCTGTCAAGTTTAAGGGCAGCCTGCTTCATACGAAGGAAGTTACTTCCGTCACCTGCTTCGTTACCGAGACTCCACATAAATACACATGCGTGGTTTCTGTCGCGGAGCACCATTCTTTCCATACGGTCAACAACGGCCTTTGTCCACATGGGATTATCGCCGGGAACACCCTTTCTTCTTACGCCGTGGGTTTCAAGGTCGCATTCGTCCATAACATAGAAACCGTATTCGTCACAAAGGTCATAGAAACGGGGGTCATTGGGATAGTGGGAGGTACGGATTGAATTGATGTTGTTCTGCTTCATAATATTCAGGTCCTGAATATATCTCTCGTCGGGAACTGCCCAACCGAAATCGGGGTCAAAATCGTGGCGGTTAACACCTCTTATGAGAAGGGGCTTGCCGTTAACAAGAATCTTTTCGCCCTGAATTTCAACCTGCTTAAAGCCGAAACGGACTGACTTATATGTAACAACGCCGTCGCATACTGTTCTTATGAGAAGTGTGTAAAGCACGGGGCTTTCACTTGACCAGAGCATCGGCTTTTCAATGCGCTTTTTGAAAACAACCTTGTTTTCACCCTGCTTTGTAACAAGGTCTGTTGTGCCAACAACAATGGGCTTTGAGCCTGTGAGAAGAGTTGCTTCCACCTGAATGTTCTTGCCTGCTTCTGTATAATCCTTGAGCATAATGTCAACAAGAAGGTCAGCGTCGGTGTAATCGTTAACAAGTTCTGTTCTTACAAAGAAGTCTCTGATGCACTGCTTGGGCTCACTGTAAATATAAACATCGCGGTAAATACCGGAAAGGAACCACATATCCTGGTCTTCAAGATATGTGCCGTCGGTGTAACGGTAAACTTCAGCGGCAACCTTGTTCACACCGGGTTTCACAAATGCTGTGATATCAAATTCGTGGGGTGTGTTTGAGCCCTGAGAATAGCCCACATATTTTCCGTTAACAAAAACTTTGATACCTGCTTTAACTGCACCGAAGTGAAGGAAAATCTCTCTGCCGTTCCATTCTTCAGGAACAGTGAAAGATGTTCTGTGCATGGCAACTTCCTGACCTTTTATGTCAATTGAAGGGATTTTGCTTTTTTCAACACAGATACAGTTGGGGAAGGAGTTTGCATAGTACCAGGGTTTTGTGTAATCCTTCTGCAGCTGCCACACACCGGGAACGGTTATATCTTCCCAGTTGCTGTCGTCAAAATCTGCGTCGGCATATTTTGCAGGGAGTTCACCCACGCCTTTATACCAGAAGAATTTCCACTTTCCGTTAAGTGAAATCTTATAAGGAGAATTTTCTCTTTTTGCGGCGGAGTCTGCTTTATCGTAACAGAAAGCAAGAACATGTCCGTCTTCTTTGTTTTCCTTGATTATTTTGGGATTTTCCCAGATATACTTCATGTTTTTCTCTCCCTTTTGAAAGATTTGATATGTAAATATCTATACTTTATTATTGTACTAAATATCACAGGTGTTTGTCAAGGTTATTCCGCCAAACCATTCACTGCCTGAAGTTGCTGTAGCACTTTTTTCTTGCAAAGCAATTTGATTTGCTCTTTTGTGCAAAATGAACAGTTGCCGCTTTTCTTTTTATACAATTCGTCTTTTCCTATGGTAATAACAACAAAAAACTACGTATTACTTTGTTGAGTTTTGATATTGATTAATCCGCCTTTAAGTGATAGAATATCAAAGCAGTCAAAAAGAACTTTCAGCAATTCGTTTTGCTTTTAAAAAAGAGAAAATAAATATGAAGACGAGAAAAGACCATCGCACAAGCGACGGTCTTTTTGCTTTTTATTTTTCTGAAAAACGGGCTTAATCCTGAGAATCGAAAAGTCCCGTACTCATATATCTTTCACCTGAGTCGGGCAGAATTGCAACAACGGTTTTGCCCACGTTTTCTTTGGCAATCTGCTCTGCCGCTGCCAGTGCGGCACCTGATGAAATACCGACGAGAAGACCTTCTGTTTTTGCAAAAATGCGGCACATTTCTTTTGCCGTTGCGGTTTTCACCGTAACAACTCTGTCAACCACCGAACTGTCATAATTTTCGGGAATAAAGTTCGCCCCGATGCCCTGAATTCCGTGACTGCCTGCAACACCCTTTGTTATGAGAGGAGATTCCTCAGGCTCAACGCCGATAACCTCAACTGCAGGGTTCTTTTCTTTAAGATATCTGCCCGTTCCCGAAACAGTGCCGCCCGTACCGATGCAGGCAACAAGAATATCCACCTTACCTTCTGTGTCCTCCCAGATTTCCTTGCCCGTTGAAAGCATATGGCTTTCGGGGTTGTGGGGATTTTCAAACTGTGAGGGAATAAAACTGTTGGGGATACTGTTTTTCAATTGATTGGCCTTTTCAATAGAGCCGAGCATACCCTTTGCACCTTCCGTAAGAACAATTTCAGCACCGTATGCCCTTAAAAGTTGCTGCCTTTCAACGCTCATTGTGTCGGGCATAACAAGAATTGCCTTAAAGCCCATTGAAACTGCCGCTGCCGCAAGACCGATACCCGTGTTACCGCTTGTAGGCTCGATAATAACTGCACCTTTTGTGATAATCCCCTGCTCCAGTGCTTTTTGCAGCATATTAACTGCAACTCTGTCTTTAACAGAGCCTGCGGGATTAAAAAATTCAATTTTTGTAAGAAGTCTGATTCCGAGTTTACGGCTTTCAGCAAAAGAAACTGCCTCATAAAGAGGAGTTCCTCCCACAAGGGAGGAAAAACCTTTATATATCATTGTATGTCACCTTTTATGATTATTTTTCGCCAAGAAGTTTTGCAAGTTCATCCATAAAAGTATTGATATCCTTGAACTGACGGTAAACAGAAGCAAAACGAACATAGGCAACTTCGTCAAGTTCCTTGAGTTTATCCATAACAAGTTCACCAATGCGGACTGATGTTACTTCTCTGTCAAGAGAGTTCTGAAGATCTGCTTCAATTTCGCTTACAACCTTATCAATCTGCTCAATTGAAACAGGTCTTTTTTCGCAGGCGCGAAGCATACCGTTGAAAAGTTTCACACGGTCAAAAGCCTGACGGGATTTATCCTTTTTCACAACAATAATGGGAACGCTTTCAATAATCTCATAAGTTGTGAAGCGTTTGCCGCAGGAAATACATTCACGGCGGCGGCGGATTTTTTCACCCTCGTCGGTGGGTCTTGAGTCAATAACTTTACTTTCTTCAAAACTGCAAAACGGACATTTCATTTTTATTATACCCCTTTTCGGTTTTATTTTCCTTGTCTTACTTCATTTAAAATATTTTCCAGGTATCTTGCCGATCTGATTATCTCATTTTTATCGCGGAAATTATCGGAATAAAGTTCAATCATATATTTTCCGTTATATCCCACTTTGTGAAGTTCCCTGAAGAGTTTTCTGAAACTGAATTCACCGCTTTCGTCGGGAGGAATACAGTCGTGACCGTCTTTATCATAGTCACTCAGGTGAACGTGGGCAATGTTGCGTCCCATAATGTTGATGAATTCATAAGGGTCAACGTCGGCTCTTCTTGCCTGCTTGACATCAAGCACCATTTTAAAGTCGTCACCTAGGTATTTTTTCATAAACAGCATAAACTCCGGTGATTCCCCCATGAAACGAACAACATTTTCGTGGGCAACGGTACAGCCGAAACTGTGGGCAACCTCATTGAGTTTTGCAAAACGCTCGGCATATTCTTCAAGGGAGATATCAATTTTTCCTCTGGCACCGTGCATTACAATGTATTCTGCGCCGAGTGTTGATGCCGCCTCGAAATATCTTTTATATCCGTCAATACCGTCACGGTATCTTCTTTCATAACTTGAAAAAAAGTCATATCCCTCTGAAAATGAACGGTAAGGATGAACAGACACAACATTCATTGAATATGCATCTTTTATCTCTTTGAGCTGGCGGACAAAAGACGGTTTGAGTTCACTGCGGCAATTAAAAAATATTTCGCTGTATTTGAAACCAAGTTCAGCAATGTGCAAAAATGCTTTTTCTGTTTCAAGGGGATAAAAGCACGCTGAAGATGCACCGATTTCCATTTTCCCTGTGCCGTCCTTTCTGCCGTTTTCAGAGTTTTTCTCTTTCTTTATATTATATCAAACAGAAAAGAAAAAAACAACCGTTAGAAAGAAAAAATGCATCAAACACTAAATAAGAGTCTGCTTTTAATAAAACAGACTCCTGATAATTCATTATCCCATTTTGAAAACGATACCCACAACTGCAGAAACAAGGATAAAAACAATGGGATGTATCTTTTTGAATTTTGTTACTGCGAAAAATATCGCTGCCGACAAAATTATACTTTTATAATCAATTGCCATAAAGATGTTGCCCGTTTCGCCCATAGCATCAACACTGTAAAAGGCAATTTTTGCAACACCGAGACAAGCCGCAGTAATAAGTCCCACCGATGCGGCACGAAGACCGTAAAACACATATTCCACCGTTTTTGAATTGCGGAACTTCTGAAGAACTTTCATAATCAGCAGAATTGTGATAAGGGCAGGTGCCGTAAGTCCCGCAGATGCAAAAATGCAGCCAAGCACACCGTATCCCATACCGTAAGGTTCAAGCACCTGATAGCCGATATATGTTGCCATATTTATTCCCAAAGGGCCGGGAGTTGATTCGGAAATTGCAACCATATTGGATATATCCATCTGGTCAAACCAGCCCGTTGCGGCGCCCATATCCGAAAGAAAGGGCAGTGTTGCAAGTCCGCCGCCAACAGAAAACAGACCCACAAAAAAGAAACGGAAAAACAGTTCAAAAATAGTTGATACAACTGCCATTATTCTGCCTCCTTTGAGCCCTGAGCCTTATTACGCAGAAGTTTAGCCTTCACAAGTTTTGCAGTGAGACCTAAAACTCCGCTGACAACAACAAAAACAATGGGCGAAATATCGGTGAAAAATGAAAGCAGGGTTACGAGTGCAAAAATTATGCCCGTAACGGCATCAATAACGCTTTTTTTGAAAAGTTTGATAACCGATGCCGCTATGAGTGCAACAACGGCTGCTCTGATGCCTGCAAAGGCGTATTGCACAACTTCATACTCCTGAAAATTGCTGATGAACATTGCAATGGTACCAACAATAATCACGGAGGGAGTGATAACACCTAAAGTTGAAAAAACCGCACCCCAGAAGCCTTTTTCTTTATAGCCCACAAAGGTTGCCACATTAACGGCAATAATGCCCGGAGTGCACTGACCGATGGCGTAATAGTCCATAAGTTCTTCCTGCGTAGCCCATTTTTTGTTTTCAACAACTTCCCTCTGAAGCATGGGAAGCATTGCGTATCCGCCGCCGAATGTGAATCCGCCGATTCTGGCAAAAACCAGAAACATATCAAAAAGAGTTTTCATTTTGTACCCCTTTCAGTCAATAATAAAAAAAGCAGAGACGCCCGACGGCGCCCCTGCGGGTTCGGATTATTCAGTTACGGCAACTGCTTTCTTTTCATATTTTGCGAAAAATTCGAGCATACCGTCTATTGCCCTTTGGGAAACTTCCGATTCGGGATGAAGCACAGGGAAAACGTGAGGAAGATTTGTTCCTTCGTATTTTTCGAAGTCCATAAGGCGATAAGGATGTCCCTTTTCTTTAAGAAGTGCAGCACCCTTTCTTGTCTGTGCCCTTGTGAGAGTATCACCCGATGCAGTGAGAAGGAATGTGGGAGGAAGTTTGCCAAGAGGCATAACCTTATCCATATTCACATATTTTCCCCAGAGTTCATTTTTATAATTCTTGCCAAGCATAATTTTTGTGTAATAACTTGTATATGTGCCGTCATCCATAAAAAGTACGGGGCAGGTAAGACCGACTGCATTGAAGCGGATACCCGCATCAGACACTTCGTAAATATCTCTGAGTTCACTGCTTTGTGTGAGCATGGCAGTCATAAACGAAAGCATACCGCCTGCAGAGTCACCTGTGACAAAGAGATTATCTGTATCGCAAGGATATTCTTCGAGATGCGCTTTTATCCATTTAAGGCACTCCATAATATCCCACAGTTGCTCTTTCATTGTAACTTCGGGATATAAACGGTAACTCATATTAAAAACAACATAACCTTTTTGGGCAAGAGATAAGCAGTAAATCTTGTTGAGTTCCTTGTCGCCGTACATAAATCCGCCGCCGTGAATATCAACAATAACGGGGAGTTTTCCGATTGTACCTTCGGGATAGTACACATCAAGTTTGTGGTAGATGTGTCCGTCAGCAAGATATTCGTGGTCGTTTGATTCAAAAACGCCTTCGGGAACAGAAAGAGTGGCAATTCTCTTATCGTCCTGCTTTTTTGTGTTCTGCCAGAATGCCGCTAAAATTTTATTAAGCATAAAATCACATCCTTATAAAAGTAAACCTTTTCTCAGTTTATTACATCGGGGGCATTGCACCGCCGCCGCTCTGAGCCATTGCCTGAGCAAAAATGCCGGGTTTCTTTTCTTTCTTGGGTTTATATGCGGGAGGATCGAGAAGTTTTTTCTTTGCCTTTTTGCCTGCTGAAGAAGCAAGATATCTGTTAACCTCAATTACGGGAGGTGTCATCATTTCACTCATATAGTCAACACAGCGTGCAAGAAGAATCTGGTCGTTATTGAGTTCACCCAGAATTGTAACTGCAATAAGGCCCTGAACTGCCGTTGTGCCGTCGTCGTAAATTTCGTTAAGAGTCTGGAAAAGTTTTTTCATTGTCTGAGGATTGTTTTCCTTGATTGCATCAATAACAACCTTTGTTCCGTATTCTGCAAAGAACTCTTCACCGAAAAATTCGCCGTATTTTGCAAGGTTTTCTTTATACATGGGGCGAAGGTCGGGGAAAACAAGGCAAAGTTTACTTGCAAGGGTGTTTGCATCGTAGAATGAGCCGTTTCTTACAGCATTTTTGGAAACGGTCTGCGGTGCTTTCTGCTGAGCCTTTTTATAAACTGTGGGGTTCTTCACACCGAATTTTGCCTGAAGAGTTTCTGTCATTTCAGCAATAACATATTTCACATCTTTTGCATCTGCTTCTTCGGAAAGAAGTGAAGCGGAAAGTCTCTTTGTTGCAGTTTCAGCCTCGTCACCTGCAAAAAGACCGAGTACGCCGTTTGCATATTCAAATTTTACGGTGCCTTTATCACCCTGATAAAATGCAGTGATGGTGCCGTCGGTTTCTGAAACATAACTGCCGTCTTCTGCCTTTTGTGCTTCAAAACCGTATTTTGAAAGTTCTGTTTCAAGCGAAGTGAGTATACTTCTGAATGTTTCGTACATGTTACTCATAGGATAAACTCCTTTTTGAAATATTTATACAATTTAGTAGTATAACATAAAAAATGCACTTTGTCACCATAAAAGCAAAAAATAATTATATTTACACAAGGGATTTTTAATGGTACAATGGTTTCATATATTTCCGAAAGGGTGAAAAGGCAATGAAAGAAAACAAAATTCACGTGGCATACGGTTTTCACGTAAACTGCTACCATTCCTACAGAGGTGACAGTAACGACAATCTGGGTTTCGGCTCGGATATAAGAATTATCAGAAAAATTCTTGACATACTCACTGACTTCAACAAAAAAGGCATCCCCGTAAAAGGCACCTGGGACACAGAAAACTTTTTCTCACTGCAGAAAATTCTTCCCGAATACGCCCCTGATATTATTGAAAAAATGAAAGAGCGTGTTGAAAAATACGGCGATGAAAACATTATTATGGGCTACAACAACGGTGCCCTTTCCGCAATGACGGAAGATGAATTCTGTGAAAGCATCAATCTTGCCCTCACCAATGAAAGCGGAAGCGGACTTGTTGACATTTTCGGCAAATGCGAAAAAATTGTGCGCCCTCAGGAAGTTATGTTCACACCCTCTCAGGTAAGTTTATATAACAAACTCGGTGTACGCGCTCTTTGCCTTTATTACAGCTGCGTACCCTTTGACGCATTCAGAACAATTGTACCGAAACTTTCCGATGTCTATGCATATAACCCTCTTACATACACATACAAAAACGAAAGTATGACCATTATCCCCACCTACAGCAACTCCGATGTCTGCGACTCGGGCACACTTCGTGCCTGGGTGAAATCCCTGAGAAAAAAGCAGGAAAAGGGACTTATAAACCACGACCTTTTCCTTTTCATCAATATGGACGCCGATGCAATGTTCTGGGAAACAATTGACCTGGGTCCTTTAACGGGAAAAATTGCCAACACAGACGGCATACACGGCCTTGTTGAAGAAATTGCAGATCTGCCCTATATTGTGTTTGACACTCCCGGCGGATATCTTGACACCCATAAGCCTCTCGGCACCGTTGACTTCACTCAGGATACGGCTGACGGCAACTTCACAGGTTATGCCTCCTGGTCTGAAAAACCTTTCAACAGACAGGTCTGGACACGCCTTGAAAGAGCAAGGGCTATGGCTAAGGTTACGTCAAAAAGAGATATGGACTCCCCCTCTTTCAGAAACAGAGTTCTGCTTCTTTCAACAACCCATTTCGGACTTGCCACACCCGTTCTCAACATTGAAAGAGAGAAAACTGCCCTCGCCCTCAGCAAAGCGGTTATAGCCGATGAAACTGCCGCTATGCCGAAAAAAGAAAAACTCACTGTGTTCAACATCACAAACTCAGATTTCCAGTGTGTGCAGCTGCAGCTCAGAGAAAAACTTTCCGATATTTCCCGCCTTAAAGTTTCGGCAAGAGGACTCATTAACTACACGGCAGTTCCCACCGACGATGAAAACGACTCTGTTTTCCTGATGATGAAATTTGACAAAGTACAGAAAAGTTATACAGTTAAAATTGACATTGAGGAAAAAGGCAAAGATGTCCCCGCTTTCCGCAACCTTCTTGAAACAGACCGCCTTTCCCTTATGTTCACCCCGTCGGGCAGAATTCTTTATGCAATCTGTGACGGCAGAAAAATCGGTGACGATGAGTTTCTCCGTTCTTTCATCACCTACGGCAAAAAAGACTATGAGTTCACAAGCACTTCTGTTGTGCCTCTTTGCCTTGCAGGTGACGGCGAAGGCGTGAGGATCAAAGGTGAAATACATCTGCCCGAAGAAATCAGCGGCGGTACTTTCACTTTTGACTTTTTCAAAACTCCCCTTTCACACGGCATTTTCGTAAAAACAACCGTCAACTACCCCTATACTGCGGAAACCACTTCAATTTCCACAGAAAACTCAGCATTGGGAAGATTCAGTGATATGAAATGGACCCAGACAGTACCATTCCAGATTACACCGAAACTTGACGGTGATATCCGGGTTATCAAAAGGAATTTTATGGACGATGTTTCTTCTTTCAGAACGGGCAGTTTTTCTGAATGTGACGAAAAGAACGACAGCCTTGCGTCTTTCAACCATCAGCTTACGGGCGGATTTGTAGGTCTTTATGACGAAAAAGGCGGCATTGTTATTGCCAATGCAAGACAGGTGCTTTCTTCAATGGCACACTGCCCTATGAGGCTTGAAAAAGACCGCACTGTCCGTATGAATCCTTTCGGAACCTACTACGGAAAACAAAGGCACCATCACGGCAGAGCAAAGGACCAGATTCTTGATGTTTACACTCTTGTTACACCTCAGGGAAAATCCATTGCGCCCTCATATAACGGCAGTTCGGAAACTGCTCTTACTGCCCTTTTCCCCCTTGGTGCAGAAGGTCTGTCTGACGAAGAAAAGAAGCACATCTGCGCTTTTGCTGACGGTGCCGTTGCAGCGGGACCTGACGACGAAAATGTTCTTGCTTTCACTAAAGAAAATGTATCCGTTCAGAAAGGCAAAGCAGACAGCATAAACGAAAAAGACCTGAAAAGTCCCATTATGACGGGAATTTCAGGTAACCTTGGCAAATATATAACAAAAGGAGCCAGAGCCATCGGACACATCGTGTTCACCCAACTGAAAAACCGCAGATAACCCCCATCGAGCCTTGCAAAAGGTAAAAAATCCCGTAAAATATTGACAAAGACGCACTTATGATTTATAATCATATTGTTAAAGTGCCTCAGTAGCACTTATCACACAATTGAAACGGAGGAATTCCTATGAAAAAAGCATTATCAGTTATTCTTTCTGTTCTTGTTATTTTCTCCATGGTAGGAGTTATGGCATTTGCAGCAGAAGATCCCGCAATCACAGTTCAATTCAAAGACTGGGACGGCAAAATCATCAAGGAAGTTATGGTTGACCCTGGCACTATCCTTACTTCTTATGTTCCCGCAAGTCCTGAAAGAGCAGACACAGACGACACAGACTACACCTTCGCAGGCTGGAAAGGTGAAGACGGCAAACTCTATCACACATCAACATTCCCCACACCCGCACTTGCTGAAGGCGAAACAACAAAGACTATTGTTTACACAGCAGAATACACTCAGAAAGACACAACAGGTTACCAGTCATTCTGGAACTTCATTGAGTCTATTTTCGAAAGAATCAATATGCTCTTTGAATACTTCGCAGAAATCTTCAACTTCTAAGATTTAACATCAGAAAATCCCGTAATACTCGCGTATTACGGGATTTTTATTTGCTTTTTTATTTCATTGCGTTGCTTGCATTTATCATCATTGAAGAATAAATAAAAAGTACATCCTGATTATTGAAGGTGATATACTCGCCTATCATCTGAGGCATAATATATCTTGTGTCAATCAATGTTACTTTGTCATAGCCCGAAAGAAGCAAGGGAGTAAGACTGCTGCCGAAAGAGTCACGGAAAACAACAAGTTCTTTGCCGCTTTTTGCGGTGGGATTTTTGATTTCCATAAAAGAAACTGCTCCCGAAAGATAAACATCATATAAGTCCATACTGTCAAGTTTATTCATATCGTAAACTGCAGTGGTTTTTCCTGTTTCAAGGTTAAAAACGGAGCAGGACTCAATTTCTTTGTTTGTGAGATATTTAATTTCATCAGGTGCAAGGTCAAGGGCAGACTGTCCGTAATAAACTCCGTAAAAGTCGCCAACGGTCTTTTCCTCGTAATTAACTTCACCCTTCATACCCATTTTTTCACGGATTTCCGATGCAACATCGGTGATCTTTTCCTGCTTCCAGTGAGTGTCCGTTGTGTAGTAATCCTCTATTGACAACAGATCTGTAATGTCGATTTTTGTCATATATGAAAGATTTTTATCAACGGTACTGAAAAGTTCAGCGTAATCGAAAGCGGGGTATCCGTTCTTTTCGCTGAGGAAAAAGTTTTTGTCGGGTATCACACTGTAATATACCTTGCAGTCTGTATCTTTGATATAGTCAGAATAAAGTTTTGTAACCTTTTCTGTGAAGCCTGCCACAAGATCTTCATTGAGTTTTGCGTCAATTTTGCTTGCGTGACCGTCGGCTACATAAACACCTGAATTATCTTTCTGCATAAGCACATCAAAATGAATTTTTGCTTTCAGTCTTCTGAACATATCACGCATGGGGAACTGGTCTGAAAGATAACTTGCGAAATCTTTCATAAAATCCCCGCTCTGAAGAGAAGACCAGCTGACCTGAGGAAATTGCTGAAGTTTTCTTCTTTCCCAGGAGGAGAGTTCTTCATCACCTTTGAAGGCACTGAAAATCACTGTGCCGCCGATGATAAAACAGAAAACAAGTATAATTGCTGTATATCGCATTTTTTTCATCTTCGGCACCTCCTAAAATCTGAAATAAAGGAACGGGTTGAATGAGCCGTCAACGAGGTATGCCGTGCATACAACAAGCACCAATGCAACAAGCAAAGGCTCAACTACAACCATAAACTTTTTGCTTTCAATTCTTTCACCGATTTTTCTGAATACGGGAGTTGCGGCAAACATTGCAACTATAAGCACCACAATGTATGACCTGATGTTATAAAGAGTATCAGCAGTGATAAACGGAAGTCCGCCGAAGCCGAACATATTTTTAAGGTCTGTCCAGGCTTCTGTGAAAGTGGTGGCATTGAAAAGTACGAATGAAATGATGACGGCAAAAACAACATAAAAATGCTGCACAAATGACGGTGCCTTTTTAAGTGCCTTACCGAAAATAAACTTTTCAAGAATAAGCAGAATACCGAAATATACGCCCCAACTCATAAATGTCCATCCTGCGCCGTGCCAGATACCTGTAAGTGCCCAGACGATAAGGATATTTATAATATGGCGGAACTTTGTTGTTCTGTTGCCGCCAAGGGGAATGTAAACATAATCTCTGAACCAGCTGCCGAGAGAAATATGCCATCTTCTCCAGAATTCAGTAATGCTTTTTGAAATATAGGGATAGTTAAAGTTTTCGAGGAATCTGAAACCTAAAATGTCACCCATACCGATTGCCATATCACTATAGGCAGAGAAGTCGAAATAAATCTGCAGTGAGTATGCCACAGCATAAACCCAACTGAAAACAACCGACGGCTCTGCCGAGACTCTGTACGCCGTTACAAGTGAGCCGAGAATATTTGCAATAAGAACTTTTTTGCCGAGTCCGAAAACAAAACGTCGCATACCTTTTGCCACTTTTTCAAGGCTGTGTGTTCTTTCCTCAAGGTCTTCTGCAACGGTTGTGTATCGAACAATGGGGCCCGCAATAAGTTGCGGGAAAAGAACGATATATGCCGCAAGATTTATCCAGTTTTTCTGTGCAGGGGTATCTTTTCTGTAAACATCCACAACATAACTGAGTGCCTGAAAAGTATAGAAACTGATACCGATGGGAAGTGCAAGTTTTAAAAGCGGGATATCGGCATTTGTTATGCCGTTGACGGTTGAGATAAGAAAGTCCGTATATTTAAAAACGGCAAGAAACCCAAGGGGCACTGCCACTGATATAATCAGTAACGGCTTTGCCCATCGGGTTTCACGAATTCTTTCAATAACACGTCCCGCAAAATAACAGAAGGTTATGGTGACAAGCATCAGAACCGCATACTTCGGCTCTCCCCACCAATAAAATGCGAAAGAGAACACCAGAAGCACTGTGTTTTTAAGTTTCTTCGGTGCGATAAAATATACCGCTAAAACCAAAGGAAGAAACGCATATAAAAATTCAAGGGACGAAAATACCATAATTCAATTAGCCTTTTGTAAGAGTTTCGCCGGTAAGTTCCCCAACATTTGTCTTGAATGCTTCAACCATATCGTCTGCAATTGTTTCACCGAATGATGAATCAACCATAACAAGCATAATAAGGTCTGCTGCAGATGCAACGCGAACCTGGTTTGCTTCAACACAGATCCATTTTCTTGTGTCAATGCCGTTGAGGATTGAAGATTTGAGTTCTTCTGTTTTTGCAGTGTCTGCAACTCTTGCAAGAACAAGTGAGTAAGCCTGTGAGCCCATCATTGTTTCTGAGAAGATTACTTCTTTGAATGCTGCTGCATCTTCAACACCAAGGTAATACTTGAGTGAGTCTGCGTCTGCAAGATCAACGGGAGCGCCTTCAGTCATAACCATAAGTTCAAGGGGATTTGTTTCATACATCTTTGTGCAAAGAGAAGAAAGTGTTCCTTCGTAAGTGGTTGCTGCGTTGCCGTTTGTTGCGTTGTTACCTGCGCATGCTGCAAGTGTGAAGAGCATAAGTGCTGCAAGAACGATTGCTGTGAGTCTTTTCATTTTGATTGCCTCCTGATTTTCCGAGTTGATTTCTTGTGCCTTTTAGGCACGCACAGTTATATATACATCAAATATGATACATTAGTAGTAACAATCTGTTAAACAAATGTTAATACACTTCATTTTTGACAGTAAAATCTAAAATATATCATTTGTCTTTCTTTCTGCTTTCTGCAATTTTCTGTGCCTTGGTAATTGCTGCCTTGTAAGGCATAAGCATACCTTCGTTCATTGCGTTGGCAGGCATCTTTGATTTGGGCAGAAGCATAAGTCCGCCAACAAGATACATTGCCAGCATTCTCGGTCTTTGCTTCTGGGGGAAATCGTACTGACCGTGTGCCTTATAGAACTTGTGGTCTGCTTTCATAAGTCCCTGCATAATGTAGATAAGGTCACGGAAAATCTTCATACCGCCAACACCGTAAAAGTTGGCAGGTCTTGTGTATTTGTGCTGAATTGCATAGGCAAGAGTTTTTGCAAGACGGTCAATCTCACCGTCGGGATTGATTTCATCTGTTGCAACACCGCAAAGGAAGTTGCCTCCCACTTCGCTTCTGCCTTCAATAATCATCTGAAGGTTTGCTTCTTTTGAATATTCACCGCTGACAATGTATCCCACGGGCATACCCATTGTAACGGTACGGTGTCCGTTGCAGAACTGTCTGTCATCGTACATCTTGAAACGGGGACCCATAGAATGGTCTTTTATTGTGAATGCATACACAATTGCAGAGCCGGACTGAATTTCGTTGCGGAGCATATCGTCAAATCCGTCCTTATAAACGCATTTACCCGAAACCGCACAGTTGAAACATCCGAGACAACCGCCCTTGATGGGATATTCTCCGATGTTGACAATCTTTGACTGAACGGGGAGCACCGCACGGAAGCGCTCAATCATATTTTTAAGTTGAGTGTTATCCTTTTCGCAGTCTGTTACGATAACCACTTCACCTGAGCCTTTTGCAACAATAGAGGGTGCGGGTGAAACCTTAACAGCCTTTTTAGGCTTTGCCGCAGGTACTGCTTTTTCGTAAAAAGCGTTTTCACAGGACCAGGCAACAAGTCTGAAAAATTCTTCTGCTTCCTTTTGTCCCTTTTCTGTTGTAAGGTCGTCCATATCAGCCGAAAGACCTTTGATAACCCTGAGCCCCATATCGTAGCAGTTATCTTCAACATACTTATGGGCAGTGATATCGTAAAAGTGCTTTGATGTGGTAATCTGTGTTGCATACTTCTCTGACCAGTCGATATCGCATTTTTTCATAAGGTTTATAAAATAATGCAGTTGGGACGGTGCAATAAAAGTATAGATTGGATAAGAGAAAATAATAAGTTCTGCTTCCCTGAGCATTTCTTCGGCAGAGGAGAAATCTCTCTGGAGTTTTTTAATCTGCTGACCTGCGTTGAGCACCTTGAATTCGTGTTCGGGGTGAAGGAGTTCAAGATATCTGCAGGTCTGCAAAGTAATACTGTACTTACCTTTCGGACTGCCGTTGACAATTAAAATCTTCATATTTTTACCTTCCTTATATTTTTTGTCCTGCTGATTTATAATATAACATCCTTTAAGGATAATAAATTTCTGAATAGGAATATACACTCCAAAAACATAGTTATCTGCACAAAACAAAATCTTGACAAAACAAGCACTATGGTGTATACTGTTCGGGCATTAAAAAACGGTGCGAAAATTATATAAGTTTTATCGAGGCGTGGCGCAGTTTGGTAGCATCGTTGCCGAAGCGCGTCCTGCGGACGATGAAGCAAGGCAAGGATGGCGCAGCGGTCAAAATTCATAGGCGCTACAAGCCGCAATGAATTTTGGGCACCGCAAGAGTAAGCTTGCTTTGGACAAAGCAAGAAGAAAAGCACCGCACTAACTTTTTCAAAATGTAAATAATATCGAGGCGTGGCGCAGTTTGGTAGCGCGCTTGCTTTGGGAGCAAGATGCCGCAGGTTCGAGTCCTGTCGCCTCGACCAAGAAATGCAGTAACCGAAAGGTTGCTGCTTGTTTTTTCCCGCGCCACAAACAAAACACGCCATTCCGGAACTGCTGTTTCGGAATGGCGTTATTCTTTTAATTCAATCAGCCGAGTTCTTTCATTAATTCGGGAAGGTTACCGATGTCTGAAAAAATCTTCATAAGAGCGGTCAAAAGCCACATAAGATGGTGAATGAAGTCATTCTTCCGGGGTTTGTTTACCTGAAGATTCTGACTGTTTTCAACAAAGTCTTCAGTTTTGATGAATGTGAAGTCGCACTCTGCAGATGAGTGGTCGGAAATCGCTTCACCGTCTCCGTCGCAGACTTCAACATATCTGAAGTCATTTACAACAATGTCAACACCGCCGCCGGATTTATACATAAATCTTTCAACTGAGTCCCAGTTGCCCCATGCGGGAAGACCTGTTATGTGCCATTCATACATATTGAAATAGTCACCGTTGTTGTGGTGTTCTATCCATGCATCTTTAAGTCCGCACTGAAGATAAAGTGTTTTATAAAGAGCACCGTTGTCTTCGTGGGTGTGGATATGGTTATTGAAGTCGCCTGTTACAATAACGGGTCTGTCATTTTCCCGGGAGCGTGCCTGAATGAATTCTGCAAGTTGCTTGTACTGGCTTGTTCTTGCGGCAACAGAGCCTTTTCCGGCGTATGCGTCTGCGTGTAAGTTATAGAAATCAACATAAATGCCGTTGCCGATATCAATAACAGTGTATATGAAACCTTTGGGGGTGAGTTCGTCAGAGCCGGCAGAAAGAATGCCGTATGAGTCTTTCCATGCAACTCTTGTTTCGTTGTAAATGGGCATATCAGGGGTGAAAATGTTAAGTCCGTCACCGCCGGGAATGTCGCCTGTGTGGTTGGTCATATAGTTGAAACCGCTCATACTTCCCACAAGCTGCTTGTGATATCCGAAGTCTTCCTGAACAGCAACAATGTCAAATTTATTTTCTGAAAGATACTTTGCGGCAACTTTCTGGTTAGCGGCAACATCTGTGCCCTGGAATACAGCAAAGGGAAGACCTGCAACATTGAAGTTTACTGCTTTTACGGTTTGTTTTTCGGCTTTGTCGTAATCGTAAACCTTGATGTCAAAATATTCTGTAATTTCTTCTCCTGCGCAAATGTAGTTGAGTTTCCAGTAAATTTTGTCAATATCTCTGTAACCGCCTACAGATGCATCTTTAAGATAATCTCTGTAAAGAACGCCGTATTCGTCACGTTCTGCAGTGATTTCACTACGGACAAAGGTAAGAGGTTTTGTGTAGTCGATATTGCCTTTTTTGTCCTTTTCCCAGTAAGACGGATGTTCTGTGGAGTTAACTGTAAAACCTCGCCAGTCGGTCTCGCCGTTGAGAGACAATGAGCAATCTATTTTTGTTGTGCCTGCGGGGAATACAAATGTGTAGGAAAGGTCGTTGAGTTCACGGGAGATTGCATAGTCACCTGCAACGCTCTTTTCTTTGATGTCATAAGACTGATGGCTGGGGAATTCCATCTGATAAAGGGTTGACTTGTAAAGGAAGGGAGCAATCTGCACCTGAACGCCTTTTTCTGTTTCAGAACTGTCATCAACGGCAATTACACCTGAGGAAAGTCCGAAGCAGCCAAAAGTCATAATAAGCGCGAGCATCAGAGAAATAATTTTTTTCATTGTGATGTCTCCTTTGATTTTTTATTTTTACTTTTTCAGTTTATCTATGCTGTCACCTTAACCGCCTGCGGCAGGAGAAAGAAGCCATATCTCGTCACCGTCAGAAAGTTTCTTGCCCTTTTTCATACAGCGTTCACCGTTTACATAAACAATGGCATCGCCGAACTCCAATTTTTTGTGAGGCTCAAGGGCAGGGTTAACAGGCTTGATATATTTGACATCGGGGTCATTTTTCATTTTTTCTTTTTTCTCAAGGTTGTCGTAATAGCCCTTTTCCATTCTGGAGGAAATCTCACCGAAGACTTCTTTCAGATTTTTAGCTTCAACATCAATGGTTCCGAAGCCTGTTGTTGACCTGATAACGCCGAAAATTTTAACCTTTACCATAAGGATATACCTCCTTTGCACATTCGGGAAGGGTGATTCCGAGTCTCTTTATTGTGTGCATTGTGGGTGCACCGTTTTTCCAGCCTCGGATTATATAGTAACTCTTTTTCATTTTGCCAAGAGGTACTTTTGTCTTTTTGTCACCGGGTACCTGTTCTTCATCTGTAAGGCGCTTGGGAAGAGTATCTGTATCATCGCCTACAGGAAGACCGAGAATGATGTTCGCAATTCTTTCAACATTATATCCGTAAGAGCCTACTTTGATGAACTTACCTGCAGTATACTTTGAGCCTGTTGCCGCATTGAGCACTCTCGGATACTGAATGAGAGGAATGTTGACTGCAAGAATTTCGGGATACTGTGTTGCGATATAGAGAATGGGAGCGGTGAATTTGAACACCTGCTGAACAACTCTTGTCATAACGCTTGTAGGCTTTGCAACAATAAACCAGGGCAGAATTGCATAAGAAGTAAACACGCAGAAGCCTGCCGCAGAAGCACCTTCCATAACATTCTGGAAAGTGATTGCAAGACCCGCTTTCCCCTTGGGAGTGTAGGAGTCCATATTAAGTCCCAGACCTTCAAGAACTACCATATATCCTGCATTGAGGTGGCACCCGCCTCTGTTGGAAGTTGCATATCCGAGGCCCTGACCTACGGCACCTCTGGGCTCGTAGGCGGCAAGTTCAAGTCCTTTTGCGTGGATTGCAAATTCTTTACCGCCGAAGCGTTCACTCATTTTTCTTGTACCGTCTGCAAGAATGTCGCCGATACCTTCTCTTTTTGCAATAAGTTCAAACACTTCACTAAGGTTGTCGGTTTTGCCGAATTCGAGACCGCAGTCCCACATACCTTTTTCGTTAAGTTCCATTGCAAAAGCGATGGAGCCTGCAGCGGAAATGGTATCAATACCCAGTTCATCGAGTTCATAGTTCCACTTGATGATTTTTTCAATATCGTCGTTCATAATGTTGGGACCCAGAAGACCGAGAGTTTCAAGTTCGGGGCCTTTTACATTCTTACCGTTATATGAAACTCGTCTTTCACATCTCATAGGGCAGGAATAGCAGTTACCGTTTTTGATAAGATGCTTTTCGGCAAGTTCTTCACCTGAAACCTTTTCAAAGTTGTCAAAGCGACCTTTGCTGAAGTTCTTTGTTGCAAGAATTCTGTGAGCCTGCATAGGCGCCACAAGACCTGCCGTTCCGAGTTTTGCAAGCTGTGCACCTGTGATGGGATGGCGTTTGAGTTGCATTTCCCACTGCTTATTGAGAAAATCCAGTCTTTCCTTGTCGTAAATTTCAGGATTCTGTGTACCCTTGGCAGTAACAACTTTTAAGTTTTTGTCACCGAATACTGCACCTACACCGCCTCTGCCTGCAGTTCTTTCGCCGCTGAAAACACCTGCATAAAGAACTTTGTTTTCACCTGCGGGGCCGATTGTAAGAGCACTTGTGCCGCCGGGGAACTTCTTTTGCGCTTCGCCGGTGAGCATACCTTTCATTTCGGGCACATCGTGGAATGTTACTTTGTCGTCAACAATTTCAATCCAGGTAAGTTCTTCTGCTCTGCCTGTGATAATCATAGCGTCCCAGCCTGCTTTTTTAAGTCTTCTGCCGAAGGGGCCGCCGCAATTTGACGAAGTCAGAATACCCGTAAGGGGTGAAACGGTGGAAATATTGAATCGGGTTGATGACGGTGATTTACAACGGGTCATAGGACCTGTTGTAATAACAAGCCAGTTGTCCTCGTCAAAGGCTTTCATACCCGGTCTGATGTGCTGAAGAAGGATATCGGCCGCCATAACCTTACCGCCGATAGTTCTGATTCTGTCTTCATCGCTCCAGGGAAATTCTTCGTATGTCTTTTTTGTAAGGTCAACAAAAAGAACCTTTCCCATATAGCCTTTTAATTTGCCCATTTTTCTTCACGCATAACTGAAGCTCAAATTCAGTTATGTCTCCTTTCTCGAGTGATTTGTTCAAATAATTACAGTTAGTTGTTTAACTCATAAATTGTTATCCTCTTTTTTTGCAAAGAGGACAGTCTGAACGGGGACTGATTTTCAATGTCTGAAAATCCGATTCGTCAAACATAAGAATTTTGCCCGAAAGATTTTTGTTTTCAGTAACAAGATATTCTATGGCAAGGGCACTTTCAGCAGAGCCGATTATACCTGCCGTTGCCGACACATTGTGTTTTGCCCGTGTACCCTCGTTCATTCCCGCACAGTCGGGACAGGGCGAAACATCGGGAATGTAGAGATAGCACATACCGTAAAAGCCGTCAATTCCGCCGCAGACAAGGGGTATTCTGTTCTTCGTGCAGAACTGTTGAAGAACAACTCTTGTTTTGGCATTATCCACTGCAAGAATAACAATGTCACATTCCCTTGCAAAATCAAGATCTTCTTCATTGCTGATCTTTTTTTCTGCGGCAATATATTCCGTATCCGCAGAAAACGATGCAAGTCTTTCTTCTGCCACCCTGCATTTCGGTTTGCCGACAGAGTCCTTGGTGTAAAGGAACTGTCTGTTAAGGTTTGATTCATTTACCGTGTCAAAATCGCAAAGGTAAAGTTTTCCCACGCCTGCACCCGCAAGATGCACGGCAACATTGCAGCCGAGTCCGCCGCAACCTATGAGGCACACGCTTTTTTTTGAAATATCAAAACCCTGCGTTTCTGCTTTTGTGTTCAGAAAACTCACCTCACTTGTAGTTGCCGCCGCAGTTAAGGGTATCACCGCTTAAAACTTCCACTGCGTGAGGCAGAACGGGAAGCACAAATTCCAGTGACTCCTTCACGGCCTTGGGACTTCCCGGCAGATTTATAATAAGAGAGTTTTTTCTTATGCCCGATACTGCCCTTGAAAGCATGGCCTTGGGTGTAATTTCCATGCTTTTCATTCTGATTCCCTCTGCAATGCCGGGGGCTTCTTTTTCAATAACCGCCTTTGTGGCTTCGGGGGTAATATCTCTGGGTGCAAAGCCCGTGCCGCCCGTTGTGAACACCACATCGGCACAAACATCGTCACAAAGATAAATGAGGGCTTTTTCAATTTCTTTGAGGTCATCGGGAACAATTATATATTCCTTGGTTTTTCCAAGGGAAGTGAGCATTTCTTTAATAAGAGGTCCGCTTTTATCTTCGCAAAGACCCTGAGAGCATCTGTCACTGACACACAGCACTGCGAAATTCACTTTTTACCACTCCCCCACTTGAAATATTTTCTTTATTGATATATAATATCATAAAGATACAAAATTTACAAGAAATTTAACTGTTTTTTATAAATATTTATTAAAATTATATGCATCCATGGGAAGTCAGCGGCTTTGCCGCTTTAATTCATATTCCGACGCGGCATTTTCTAAACATTTATGCACGAAAAGCCGTGCGTGACCGAAAAAACACTGCCTGCAAAACGGAGAAAAAACACAGGCACCGGTCAAAGGGTACAAAGGGAAACTTTTATACCTTCCGTGATTGAAAAGGAGAATGAATTATGAAAAAACTTCTTGCAGTATTACTTGCAGCACTTATGCTCTTCGCTCTTTCAGCCTGCGGCGGCGGAGAAGCAACACCGGGTAATGCTCCCGCAAATCCCGTTATCCGTATGTCAACCACCACATCTGTAAACGACTCAGGACTTCTTCCCTACCTTCTTCCCGCTTTTGAAAAAGCAACAGGTTACACCGTTGAAGTTCAGTCAGCAGGTACAGGTGCCGCTATCCAGAAAGCAAAAGACGGAAACGCAGACCTTATCCTCGTTCACGCAAAAGCATCAGAAGAAGAATTCATTTCTGAAGGCTACGGCGTTGAAAGAATCCCCTTTATGTATAACTACTTTGTAGTTGCAGGTCCCGAAGCAGACCCTGCAGGAATCAAAGACAGTGAAAGCGCTGCTGTGGCATTCGGTAAAATTGCCGATGCAGAAGCACCCTTCGTTTCACGCGGTGACGAAAGCGGTACACACAAGGCAGAACTCAAAATCTGGGGTGAAAACGTTCCCGATGCCGAGACTGCTTCCTGGTACATCAGTGCAGGTCAGGGTATGGGCGCATGTCTTACAATGGCAAGTGAAAAGGCTGCATACTGCCTTACAGACAAGGCTACATTCCTTTCAAACAAGCAGTCCCTCAACCTTGAAATCATTCTTGCTGAAGGCGAAGATATGAAGAATACATATTCTCTTATTGAATGTAACCCCGAAAAACTTGAAGGTGTTAACACCGAAGGTGCCAAGGCTCTTATTGAATGGATGACAGGCGACGAAGCATCTGCACTTATTGCTGAATACGGCAAAGAGCAGTACGGCGAAGCACTCTTCTATCTTATCGAAGAATAAGTTTTGGAAAAAATTATTGAAGCTTTTGAAATGCTTCTGACTATGGACAAGGAGTTGTTACAGATTATCGGTGTAACACTCCGTATGTCCTTTTTCAGCACACTGATTTCATGCCTTGTCGGTATGCCCCTTGGCGTGATTCTGGCAAAAAGCAACTTCAAAGGCAAAAGGACAATCAAAAAATTAACCGGTACGTTTATGGGCTTGCCTCCTGTGGTGGCAGGCCTGATTGTCTATATGCTTTTCACAAAATACGGCATCTTCGGCTCTCTGGGGCTCCTTTTCACCGTTGAAGTTATGGTAATTGCACAGTGTATGCTCATAATTCCCGTTGTGATAAACCTTACTGAGTCCATTATCTCCGTCAATGTCAGGGCGCTGACGGAAACGGCAAAAGGACTTGCTTTTTCCTCAGGAAAAACCGCACTTCTGCTTCTCGCTGAAAACAGATTCGCTCTTATGAGTGTTGTTCTCACTGCTTTTGGCAGGTCAATTGCAGAGGTTGGTGCTGTAAGCCTTGTAGGCGGCAACATCCAATGGAAAACAAGGGTTATGACAACAGCAATTATGCTTGAAACAAACAAGGGCAACTTCACCTTTGCCCTGAGTCTCGGTATAGTTCTTCTTATAATTTCTCTTATAGTAAATATCCTCGCATCATTTTTGACAAGGGAGGATAAACAATGATTGAAATTAAGAATCTTACAAAAAAATACGGTGAGAGAACAGTTCTGAACATTGAATCTCTCACAATAAAAAAAGGCGAAACTCTCGTTATTGCAGGTCCCAACGGAAGCGGTAAAAGCACCCTTCTGAAAATTCTTTCGGGCATTGCGGAAAAAACTTCGGGCGAATTTTCTGTTGACGGAACATTATACTATCTGCCTCAGGAAAGTATACCTTTCAGAAAAACCGTGAGAAAAAATCTTCTGTTTTCTGCCAAAGATAAAATCGGCAAAGAAAAGGCAGCAGAAGATATAATCTCACTTCTTTCTCTGACAGATTTAGCCGACAAAAACGCTTCACGTCTTTCAGGCGGTGAATGTCAGCGGCTGGCTCTCGGCAGGGTTCTTATCAACAAGGGCGATTTTCTCTTTCTTGACGAGCCCTCAAGCGCTGCCGATATTGAGGGTACGGAAATTATTGAAAACGCCATCAGAGAGTATAAGAAAAAAACAGGTTGCGGAATTGTTATGACAACTCATTCACCGGGTCAGGCAAGAAGACTTGCCGACAGAATTGTGATTCTTCATAAAGGTGAAATTGCCGAAGAAGGCACACCCGAAGAACTTCTGTCTTCACCCAAAAGTCTGTGGAGCAAAAAGTTCATTGATTTCTGGGATTTTGAAAAATAAGAGGTGGCAAAGTGCTTAAAGTAGTTTCAGCCCAAGAGGCGCTTCAGATAATCGAAGAAAAATTTAATCACAGTGATTCAGAAACGGAAAAAGTAAGCCTTTATCACTCTTTGGGCAGAGTTGTTTCTCAAGATATTCTTTCTTCAGAAAATATTCCTGCTTTTAACCGTTCCACAGTTGACGGCTATGCAGTCAAAGCCTCCGACACCTACGGTTGCAGCGAAAGCATACCTGCACAACTTGAAATTATCGGTGAAATTCTTATGGGTGAAGAGGCAACTCAGAAAATAGCAGAGGGTCAGTGCATTAAAATTTCCACAGGCGGTATGCTTCCTCAGGGCTCAGACAGTGTGGTAATGGTGGAGCACACCGACAACAGTTTTGATTCTCTGTGCCTTGTATACAAAACAGTGAGCCCCTTTGAAAATGTTACAAAAAAAGGTGACGATATAACCGAAGGGCAGACCGTTCTTAGTAAAGGCACCGAAATCACATCCCGTGAAACAGGTATTCTTGCTTCACTGGGAATTACCGAAATCCCCGTAAGAGAAAAACTGCGTGTCGGTATTATCTCAACGGGTGACGAAATAGTACCCGTAGACAGTGAAATAACTTTCGGAAAAATCAGAGATATAAACAGTCACATTCTCTCATCTTTAATGACAGAACACGGCTGCATCACAAAAGAATACGGCATTGTTAAAGACATATATGAA
This sequence comes from Acutalibacteraceae bacterium, assembly GCA_045595685.1. Classification (GTDB taxonomy): domain Bacteria; phylum Bacillota; class Clostridia; order Oscillospirales; family Acutalibacteraceae; genus UBA6857. The sequence goes on along the minus strand of JAZOAX010000166.1, from coordinate 18,397 downwards.
GACATACACAGCGCCGTTGTGAAGGCAGTGAAAGAAAACGATATAATACTTATTTCAGGCGGCTCCTCTGCAGGAGCAAGAGATATGACGGCGGACATCATTTCTTCCCTTGGCGAAGTTTATGTTCACGGCATTGCATTAAAGCCGGGCAAACCCACCATTATAGGCAAAATTGACAATAAGGCTGTATTCGGTCTTCCCGGCCATCCCCTTGCAAGTTATTTTGTCTGCCTTCGTTTTATTGTACCCCTTGCCGATTCTCTGCTTTGCCGCAAGAGTAAAGAAAAATATACGGAATCTGTAATTACGCAGAACATATCTTCCAACCACGGCAGAGAAGAAATTATATGCGTGAAACTTACCCCGAAAGGCGCAGAGCCCATTTTCAGCAAAAGCGGTGTAATATCTGTTCTTTCACAAAGCGACGGTTACATCATCATTGACCGTAACCGTGAAGGGCTCAGAAGCGGCGAAAAAGTGAAAGTACATCTGTTTTAAGAGGTGAAAATATGCGACACAACTATCTTGATAACGCACCTTTGAATAAAGTGCTGACGGAATACTTTTCTTTCCTCAAAGAAAGTTCATTTTCCCACTGCATAGAAAAAATACCATCCTTTGAAAGTTCGGGAAGAATCCTTGCCAAAGCAGTTTATGCTTCAATATGTTCTCCCCACTATAACGCCAGCGCTATGGACGGTATTGCCGTAAAGGCAACAGACACCTACGGAGCAAGTGAAGCCTCCTCCGTTATACTTTCACCGGAGCAGTACACCGTAGTAGATACGGGTGACCCGATTCCCGAAGGCGCAGACTCCGTTATAATGGTTGAAGATGTAACGGAACTCGAAAACGGAAACGTGAGTATCCTTTCAGCCAATCACCCCTGGCAGAATGTTCGTCAGGTGGGCGAAGATATATGTATGGGCGATATGATTGCGCCCTCATACACAAAGATAACGCCGTCTCTCTGCGGTGCTTTTCTTGCAGGAGGAGTGCTCGAGGTTGAAGTTATAAAAAAGCCTCTTGTGGGAATTATTCCCACAGGTGACGAAATCGTATCACCGAAAAAGAACCCCGAAAAAGGTGAAATAATCGAATTCAATTCGGCAGTTTTTTCCTCTATGCTTCATCAGTGGGGTGCAGAAACCAGAATTTACGATATTGTCAAAGACAAAAAAGATCTGCTTGAAGCGGCAGTGAAAAAAGGCACAGAGGAATGTGACATTCTTCTTGTTCTTGCAGGGTCTTCCGCAGGCAGAGACGATTACACAAGCACAATTATATCCTCTCTCGGCAAGGTGGTTTTTCACGGCATTGCCGTAAAACCCGGCAAGCCTGCAGTTTTAGGTGCCGTGGGAAATGTGCCCGTTGTGGGACTGCCCGGTTATCCCGTTTCGGCAATAGTGATAATGGATGAGATTGTGAAAAAGATTGTATCAATGTGGTATAAGGAAAATGAAGAAAACCGTAATACAGTAAAGGCGGTTCTCGGCAAAAGAGTGGTCTCATCTCTTAAATATCAGGAATATGTCAGGGTTACTCTCGGCAAGTCGGGAGACACCCTCACCGCAGTACCCCTGAGCAGAGGTGCAGGCGTAATCACAAGTTTCACCAAGGCAGACGGCATACTTGTTGTACCCCAGAACACTGAGGGCTTTGACGCAGGGCAGGAAGTTGAAATAAGGCTTCTCAGACCTCTCAGGCAGATTAATTCTTCCCTTATTGTAACGGGAAGCCATGACCCCCTTATTGACGAACTTTCCGATATGCTGAAAAAAGAGGATTCATCTTTCAGCATTACTTCCAGCCACGTGGGCAGTATGGGTGCAATAACCGCCATAAAAAACGGTCAGGCACACCTTGGCTGCATACATCTGCTGGACACAGAAACGGGCAGATATAACGAAAGTTATGTTAAAAAATACTTCCCCGACGGCAATGTGAAACTCGTTAAAGGTGTTGGCAGAGTTCAGGGCCTTATGGTGCAGAAAGGCAACCCCCTGAAAATTGAATCTTTCAAAGACATAGTCAAAGGCAGATATGTCAACCGACAGGCAGGCTCAGGCACAAGAATCCTCTGCGATTACCTTCTGGGAAAATACGGTATAGACAAAACAGCCCTTGACGGTTACCGCAACGAAGAATTCACCCACACAGGCGTTGCAGCACTTATTGCCGCAGGTAATGCCGACTGCGGTCTTGGAATTTATTCGGCGGCAAAAATGTATGACCTTGATTTTATAGAAATCTGCATTGAAGAATATGATGTTCTTATTGACGAAAAGGTTTTTGAAGAAGACAAGGTGCAGAGTTTTCTGAGAATGCTGAAAAGTGAAGAATTCAGAAACAGACTTTCACAGATGGGAGGCTATACAGTTGGCTGATTTTACTCATCTTAACAAAAACGGTGAAGCGGTAATGGTTGATGTGGGAGAAAAAAATGTCACCCGAAGAACAGCCTCAGCCTTTGCCAAAGTGAAAATGGAAACAGAAACACTCCAAAAACTTCTTTCTTCCGACCTCAAAAAAGGGGACGGACTTGCAGCGGCAAGAATTGCGGGAATCATGGCGGCAAAACGCACCTGGGAACTCGTTCCCCTTTGCCATAATATTCCCATAGACAGTGTTGAAATCACTTTTGACAATAACAGTGAAGACGAACTTTATATCTATTCTGTTGCAAAGTGCTCATATAAAACGGGCATAGAAATGGAAGCCCTTACGGCAGTTTCCGTTGCGGCACTTACGGTTTACGATATGTGCAAAGCAATAGACAGAAAAATGGAAATAAGAGAAGTTAAACTTTTAGAAAAAACAGGCGGAAAGAGCGATTTTAAAAATGATTGACAGTTACGGCAGAGAAATTAACTATCTGCGTGTCTCCGTCACAAAAAGGTGCAATCTCAACTGCACTTATTGCGGTGCGCAGAATGAAAAAGATAACACTGAACTGAAGCCTGAAGAGTTTGAAAAGATTGTGAGAGCCTTTGTTCAGTGCGGCATAAACAAGGTGCGTCTTACGGGCGGTGAGCCTTTGGTAAGAAAAGACATCTGTGACATTGCCCGAAGAATAAGCCGAATTGACGGCGTGAAAAAACTTGCCGTTACCACCAACGGAATGAATCTTAAACAGTACGCCGAAAAACTTAAAATGGCAGGTGTTACGGCAGTTAACATAAGCCTTGACACAGTGGACAGGGAACGTTTTAAATCCATAACGGGATATGACGGACTGCACAAGGTTTTTGAGGGCATTGACGAATGTGAAAGAGTCGGTCTTCACCCTCTGAGAATCAATGCCGTTCTTATAAGAGGGCAGAACGAAGGTGACGCTGAAAGCCTTATAAACATTGCAAAAAACAGAAAAATCGATGTCCGTTTCATTGAACTTATGCCCTTTTCCGATGACGGCGACAACGAAAATCTTGTGATAAAAAGCGATGAGATACTGAAAAAATTCCCCTTTCTCAGACCCGTTGACACCAAAGGCACTCCCTTTGAAAAAAGTGTGGCAAAATATTACGAAGGCGAATCCTTCAAAGGCAGGATAGGTTTCATAACACCCATCAGCGATAAATTCTGCAGTGAATGCAACCGCATAAGACTTCTCTGTGACGGAAAGGTCAAGGTTTGCCTCGGCTCTGACGAGGTTATTGACCTGAAACCTTATCTCAACGATGAAAAATTACTTGAAGAAAAAGTGAGAAAAGCCATTCTTTCAAAGCCTATGGAGCATAAATTTTCCTGCGGTTACGGTGCATCTCACGGGCTCAACAAAATAGGAGGCTGACTATGAAAGGTAAAGTTATATCAATTAACATAAGCGAAAAGAAAGGTACACCGAAAACTAAAATCAATCCCGGTGTACTTATTGAAAATTTCGGTTTTGAGGGCGACGCCCACGCAGGCAAATGGCACAGACAGGTAAGCCTTCTTGCAAAAGAAAGCATTGACAAGGCAAAGGGTCTTCCCACCGACGGACTTTGCCACGGCGTGTTTGCCGAAAACATCACAACCGAGGGAATTGAACTTTATACTATTCCCGTGGGTACACTTCTTCAGGTTGGCGAATGTGTAATCAGAATTTCACAGATAGGGAAAGAGTGTCACGACGGCTGCGCCATTAAAAAACTTGTGGGACAGTGCGTTATGCCCAGAGAAGGCATCTTTGCTGAAGTTGTAAAAGGCGGCAAGGTGTTTGAGGGCGACGAAATAGAAGTGCTGTAATTAATAGTATTTTTTGGAGTGACACAATGAAAAGAAAAATTTTAATAATTATTGCTGCAGTGGTCACGGTATCTTTGGTTGCATTCTTTTTCGCCTATGTCGGTGACTACTATAAAACCGATACCGCCGCTGTACTTTCCTTTTCTGTCAAGGGAGATTATTCCGTTAATACTGACATTGAAGGTATGATTGTTTATGAGCCCGAAGAAACCGACACTGCCCTGATTTTTTATCCCGGCGGAAAGGTTGAGTACACTGCATATGAGCCTTTGATGAAACTGTGCGCACAGAAAGGCGTGATGTGCATTCTTCTCAGGATGCCTTTTAACCTTGCGGTTTTCGACATCAATGCCGCAAATGGTATATGTGAAAAATATCCTCAAATCAAAAACTGGTATATCGGCGGACATTCTCTGGGCGGCTCAATGGCAGCAGCACACCTTGCAGAAAATCCCGACGATTTTGACGGTCTTATTCTTCTTGCGGCATATTCCACCTCTGACCTCAGTGCTGCTGATGTTGATGTGCTGTCAGTTTACGGCAGTGAAGACACTGTACTTAATAAAGAAAAATACGATGAATGCAAAAGCAATCTGCCCCAGGATTTTTGCGAAAGGATTATAGACGGAGGGTGCCACGCATATTTCGGTATGTACGGAGAGCAGGAAGGTGACGGCTCTGCCACTGTGACAAACGAAGAACAGATGAATATCACCTCAAAAGAAATTGCCCGTTTTGTCGGTGTTAACTAAAAAAAATCTCTTCCGAAAAAAATCGGAAGAGATTTTTTGTTCAGTCAAGTATTCTGCCGTCGGTTGATACTGTTACAACCTGCCATGGAATGAATTTTCCGCTGTTCATAAGTGCTCTTTTAACTGCATTTTCAATACCGCCGCAGCAAGGCACTTCCATACGCACAACCTTAACACTTTTAATGTTATTGTTGCAGATTATCTGTGTGAGTTTTTCTGCGTAGTCGCCTTCATCAAGTTTCGGGCAACCGATAAGGGTGATGTGATTTCTTATGAAATCGTTGTGGAAATTACCGTAGGCAAATGCGGTGCAGTCTGCCGCAACAAGCAGGTTCGCGTTTTCAAAATAAGATGCGTTTACGGGCACAAGTTTAATCTGTACGGGCCACTGACTGAGTCTGCTTGTAATGTTCGCAGAGGGCACTGCACAGGTGCTGCTTTCTCTTTTTATAAATTTTGAATTTGTGCCGGGGCAGCCGCAGGGAAGTTTGGCAGGCTTCTCCGTCTTCTGTGCCTTTGCTTCAAGAACTGCCGCTTCGTTATAGGCAGGCGCCTCTCTTTCTTCAAAGGAAATTGCGTTGGTGGGGCAAGCGGGAAGACAGTCTCCCAGACCGTCGCAGTAATCTTCCCTTGTAAGTTTTGCTTTGCCGTTCACCATTTCAATGGCGCCTTCGTGGCAGGCTGCTGCACAAAGACCGCAGCCATTACATTTTTCTTCATCTATTTTTATAATTTTTCTTATCATTTTCTGAATCCTCCTTGATTATTGTGGTTTCATTATAGTATAATTGCAGAAGAAAGTATGTTGAATTTTCAACAAAAAAGGAGAAAAAATGAAAAAATATTCTGAAATTCTCAAAAAATGTCCTCTGTTTTACGGCATAGAGGAAGAAAATCTTCTTCACACCCTCAGTTGCCTTGGCACAAAAGTGGAGCATTTCAACAAAAAAGATACAGTCCTTGCCGAAGGCAGTGAAGCGAAGTATATCTGCATTGTGCTTTCAGGCGCAGTTCAGATTGAAATGAACGATTTTTACGGTAACAGAAGTATTCTCGGCACTGCATCTGAGTCGGAACTTTTTGCAGAAACTTTTGCCTGTGCCGATGTTCAAAAAATACCCGTTTGTGCCGTTGCCGTCAAAGAAAGTGAGATACTTTTCATTGACCGCCACCGCATTGCCGAGCCTTGCAGTAATGTGTGCAGTTTTCACAGCAGAATTATATTTAACCTGATGAAAACCGTTGCAGAAAAGAATCTTATTCTGCAGCAAAAGGCTCAGATTACATCAAAACGCACCACAAGGGAAAAACTGATGGCTTACCTTATGAGTGAAGCCAAGAAAAACGGCAAAGCAAAGTTTTCCATACCCTTTGACCGTCAGGAACTTGCAGATTTTCTTCAGGTTGACAGAAGCGGACTTTCTGCCGAAATCGGTAAAATGAAAAAGGAAGGTATTATAAATTGCAGAAAAAACAATTTTGAACTTTCCGGCTTTTTTCACTATTGATTACCGAAGATAAATATTGTATAATACTCAGGCTTTCAGTTTCACATAACATAAAGAAAAGGAAATTAATATGCTAAAAAAATTCAGATGGAGTATGCTGCCTGCAATTATCGCTCTCGCATGGCCGACTATGCTTGAACAACTGTTGCAGACGGCAGTTCAGTATATCGACACTGCAATGGTCGGCTCTCTCGGCACTCAGGCCACTGCCGCAGTCGGTGCCACAACAACGGTTAACTGGCTTATCGGCAGTTCTGTTTCCGCTCTCGGCGTGGGATTTCTTGCAATCATTTCTCAGGCTTTCGGTGCAAAGAATAAAACCCTTGCCGTTAAAGCCGCCTCTCAGGCAGTGCTTGTAACAGTGGTTACGGGCATTTTATTCACCGTTATCACCTTGTCTCTGAGCAGTTTTGTGCCCGTGTGGATGCAGGTTGACGAAGACATAAGAAAAACCGCGGCAGACTACTTTTTCGTTTTGTATCTGCCCATGCTCCCCCGTACTGCGAGTATAATTTTCGGCTCACTTCTGCGCGGAGCAGGCGACAGTAAAACTCCTATGCGTGTGGGTGTTATTGTTAACCTTATAAATGTTGTTTTCAATTTTCTGTGGATTTATCCCACAAGGCAAATCACCCTTTTCGGCACTTCCTTTACAATTTGGGGTGCAGGTTACGGCGTTATCGGAGCCGCAGGTGCAAGTGCCCTTGCTTATGCAGTGGGCGGTGTTATAATCACAGTGGCATTATGGCGGCACAAAGAGATTTCTCCCGGCAGAATGAGCCTGAAGCCCGACTGGGAAGTGCTTAAACCCTGCCTTAAAATTGCAATTCCCAATATGTTCCAGCGTTTCGGAACTTCTCTGGGATATGTTGCTTTTGCTTCAATGATAAACGCCCTTGGCGAAGTGGCAACAGCGGCACACACCATTGCAAACACCGTTGAGTCTGCCTTTTATATTCCCGGCTACGGTATGCAGGCAGCGGCTGCAACCCTTACGGGCAACGCCCTTGGCGCAAAAGACAGACAAAGAATGAAAGACCTTGCAAAACTCCTCATTCTTGTGGAAGTTCTTCTTATGGTGCTTTCAGGAAGCTTACTTTTCGTCTTTGCACCCGATATGATGGGTATTTTTTCAAAAGACAGTGAGGTTATCCGCATCGGTGCCGCTGTGCTTCAGATGGTAGCCCTTTCAGAGCCAATCTATGGCGTATCGATAATTATAGAAGGTATGCTTCAGGGTGAAGGTAACACAAAAACACCCTTTGTTTTCAACATTGTCGGTATGTGGGGAATAAGAATTGTCGGCACATTCATCTGCACAAAACTTCTTTCAATGGGTCTTATCAGTGCCTGGGGATGTATGATAGGTCATAATGTACTTCTCTTTATTATGTTTATGGTGTATTACATTATGAAAAACAAAAAGCAGGATAGGGAGGAATTAAAATGATTGCAACCGTAACAGAAAACCAAACCTTTGATGAAGAACGTGCATTTTACGGTGAACGTGATGTTGAACTTCGCCGATGCAGTTTTGACGGCGAAGCAGACGGAGAAAGCGCTCTCAAGGAATGTAAGCGGATTACCGTTGACGAATGTTATTTTAATCTCCGCTACCCTTTCTGGCACGACTCTTTTGTGAAAATACTTAACTGCCGTTTCACAGAAAACTGCAGGGCGGCTCTGTGGTATTCAGACGGTGTTACAATAAAGAATTCTTCTTTGCACGGCATCAAAGCCCTCAGAGAGTGCACTAATGTCAGCATGGCAGAATGCAGTGTTTCTTCTTCTGAGTTCGGCTGGTCAACTAAAGACATTGTTTTCAATAACTGCACTGCCGAAGGTGAGTATTTTATGCTAAGAGGTAAAAACATCTCTGCAAACGGACTTCACCTCAAAGGAAAATACTCTTTTCAGTATATTGAAGATTCGGATTTCACCGATTGCACACTGAACACGAAGGACTCGCTCTGGCACGCAAAAAATGTCACTTTGAAAAACTGCACAGTTACGGGTGAATACCTTGGCTGGTACTGTGAAAATGTGACTTTCATAAACTGCACACTTGTTGGCACTCAGCCTCTTTGCTACTGCAAAAACCTGAAACTTATTGATTGCAAAATGATTGACGCAGACCTTGCTTTTGAAAAGTCCGAAGTTTATGCAAATCTTCTTGTCCCCATTGTGAGCATTAAAAATCCCCTTGAAGGCGAAATAACCGTTCCCTCGGCAGAAGAAATTATTATGGACGATGAAAACGCAAAGGGAAAAATCAGATGGACGGGTACTGATACATATTTATAAATCTGACGGTAAAAAAACAGAACTGATGACTATTTAATCATCAGTTCTTTCTTTATTCGTTTTCACTCAGCATCTGCGCAAGTATTTCAGCCGCATCTTCAACAACTCTTACACATGGTCGTTTGCGATAATACTCCGCTGTTCTCTCATCGGGAACGGCGGTATTGTTTTTTGCAAGGCTTCCAAGCATTTCACGGCAGATAATACTCGGATGTTTTTCCCGAAACCTTCTGCAGAATTCCCGCACAAGTTCGTAGTTCTTCTTTTTGCTTTCCCGGTCTGCACCTTCCTGAGCGGCAACAATGCTTCCAAGCACCATACTTGCCGCAGAAACTGCACCGCAGACCTCTCTTTGTCTTCCGAGTCCGCCGCCAAGACCTGCACTGATTTTTTTTGCAGTGCTTTCGTCAATACCGAAGCGGCTGCTGAAAGCCACGAACACAGACTGTGAACAGTTATATCCTTCCAGAAACAGTTCTCTGGCCTTTTCTTTTTCCGTCATTGAAGTTCTCCTTTCAGGTAACCGATAAGGGCCTCGGGTGAATTTTCGGGAAGATTAACCGTAAACTGAGGTTCACGCATACTTGTGAGATAATGGGCATCGGAACTTCTGAGAATTATCTTGTCCCTTGTGCCTTCATATTTCGTAAGGTACTCCTTTTCGTCGGCATCGGGAGTGAGTTCAAAGCAGTTGACCCGCAGATATTTACTGAAGTCACCCAAGGCGGAAATAATGCTGTAAGAACTTCTGTCAATGTGGGCAGGGAAACATACTCCGCCGTAACTGTCAATTACATCGGGCAGATGGTCAATGCTGATGTTTGCTGCCGTTGTGAGAAGAATTTCTTCTTTTCCGAGAATTCCGTCTTCTGTGTCCATTATAAGCTGCTCACCGAAAATATGCTCTTTGTTTTTTACGGGAGGCATAAGGGTTTTCACAAAATCGCTGAACTTCTTTGCATTCTCAAGGCAAGGAAAAAGGCAGACACAGTGAATTTCTTCCGAAGTGCAAAGTTCCATACCCGGCACAACGGTTATTCCGATCTGTTCGCCTATTTTCATTGCACTTTCACAGTTAAGGCAACTGTTATGGTCTGTGAGGGCAATTATGTCATAGCCGAAAATTTTTGCCATATTCACAAGGTTATAGGGTGTCATTTCATTGTCACCGCAAGGCGAAAGGCAGGAATGCAGATGTAAATCGTAATATAATTTCATATCAGTTCTGAAATTGCCACGCTGAGTTCATAGGCATTCTTTTCGCTTGTGAGAATATTAACGCCCTGCATTTCGGCTTTCATTTTAGCCGCATCGTCCAGGGCGGCTTTTTCTGTGAGGATTATGCAGGCACAGTCGCAAAGAACACTCACTGCAACGGCATTGATGTTACCCATAACCGTGAGCCATATATCCCCTGCCTCAGCCTTGGACATAACCCATGAAAGCAGGTCACCGCTGTAACAGCCTGTACATTCTGCTTCAAGGTTGCCTTGTGAGAGAATTTCTAAATTCAGTTTTTCTGCAAGTTGTTTAACATTCATCGGATTTTTCCTCGTTTATTTCTTCATTCATTACTTTTACTCTGAAAGGTGCGGGAAGCCAGTCTTCGCCCTTTCCGTTTCCGCCAACCTGAATGTGATGAAGCACGCAGTCATTTTCTTCCGCATAGCCGCGCACAATATCTTCTGCAAGGGCTCTGCAGGAAGGCGCACCGCATATTCCGCAGTCAAGTCCCGGAAGTGATGCTTCAATTTCTTTCATTCTCGTCATCATCTTCATGGCTTTTATAACATTGTCTGCAAGTTTCATTGCAGGCGACGGAGTGAGTTCTTTTGTCCAACTGAAAACGCTCAGGTCACTGTCCTCGGGAAGTGAATTGCAGGAAACAGGCATAAACTTGCGAAGTCTCTGTATTCTTGCTTTTGCCACATAAGGATTTTCAACGGTAAGTACACCGCCCACACATCCGCCTGTGCAGCAGTTGAGTTCAATAAAGTCAAGGTCGTTGAGTTTTTCGTCTTCAAGTTCTTCAAGAACATTGATGATATTTTCAACACCGTCGGCAGCAAGATATCTTTCTTTAAGAATACCTGCCGCTTCTCCGCCGCTACTTGCCCAGCCAACACCGATAATACCAGAATCGTTTATGTTTTCAATTTCTTCGGGCTGAAGTTTATCCATTGTCTGCACAAGAACGGGATAAATATCTTTAATTGCAATTGCGCCGTTGATACCGTAGTTTTCGTGACAGAGAGGATTCATTATGGCAGTTCTTTTCGCAGGGCAGGGAGAAAGGAAGAATACGCCTATTTCTTCGTTTTTGTATCCCGTTTTTTCTGCCGCATTTTTTCTTGCAATCATTGCCGCAATGTCAATGGGTGCGCAGGTGGGCAGAAGATTCTGCAGAAGATTGGGGAATCTTGTTCTTATAAGACGCACTGCAGCAGGACACGCTGAAGAAATAACAGGCTTTCTTAGTTCACCCGATTCCATCATCATTCTTGTGGCACTGCTGAGAAGTTCTGCGCCCTTTGAAACTTCAACAACTTCATCAAAGCCCATTTTTTTAAGGCCCGTGAGAACATAGTCCACATTTTCAAGGTTGTTGAACTGTCCGTAAAGGGCAGGCGCGGGAAGTGCAATTCTGTATTTATATTTCAGAAGTTCGTTGAAATGCTCACTGATGGCATATTTTGCGTGGTGAGGACACACTCGGATACACTCACCGCAGTCAATGCAACGGTCAGAAATTATGTATGCTTTTTTATTTCTTACTCTGATAGCCTGAGTAGGACACCGTTTGATGCAATTGGTACAGCCCTGACATTTGTCTGCATCCAGACGCACCGAATGGAATAATATAGACATGACTATCTCCTTTTTAACTTATTGTATGTATACCTTCAGGTGCAAAGTTGTGCCGACACCCACTTTTGTGTCGATAGCAAATTCATCGGTATACTTTTTGATATTCGGAAGACCCATACCCGCACCGAATCCGAGGCAACGGATATTATCGGGTGCAGTGGAGAAACCTTCCTTCATTGCAAGGTCAAGATTTTCAATACCGGGGCCCTGATCGGAAAGGGTCATAATGATTTCATTTTCGGTAATTTCCACATCGATATCTCCGCCGCCTGCGTGAATTACCATATTGATTTCACCTTCATACATGGCAATGGAAACATTTCTTATAACCGACGGGGAAATTCCGAGTTCTTTCAGTGTGCGTTTAACATCGCTTGAGGCAGCACCTGCCCTTGTGAAATCATCTCCGGGTACAACATAATGCAGTCTGATGCTGTCCATTATTTTCCGCTGCCTCCTCTCAAGCCTTCAGAATAAAGTTTTCCGCAGGCTGTGAACATTTCAAGGTCTGTGCAGAGCATCACCATATCTCTGTCTTCAGCCATTTCAATCATATCCAAGGTAGGTCTTTTTCCTCTTACAAAAATTATGCAGTGCATATCCATCATTTCGGCAGTTCTGACCACCTGAGGATTAACAAGACCTGTTAGAAGTGCTGCCTGCTCTTTAACAAAAGCAAGAACATCACTCATCATATCACTGCCGCAGGCAGCCTTAACCTCTTTTTCAAGCATATCTGCCTTGCAGATAACTTCTGCTTCAAGAATTTTCTGAATGTCGCTGATTTTCATTTTATATTCCTCCAATAGTACAAAACGGACTGAGGTTCCCAGTCCGTCTTTTCCCGGACTTTACCGGGTTAATTCTTTTTATTTTTATTCAGTCATAATAACCTTGAAATCTGCTTTTTCAATTTCTTTTTCAATAAGGTCAACGGCAATGTTCCACACAGTTTTGCCTGCATTTACAAAGCCTTCCTTATTCTTTACAGAGCAAAGCATTGCAAAGGCTTCACCGATGTTTTCGGAAAGGTCTCCGCCTTTCTGAACAGCAAGGTAATAAAAAGTAAATGCCGCTCCGTTTGAAATGTTTGCATAAAAGCCCGGTGAAAGTTCCTTGATTTTGTTGTGCATAGCAGTAATTGCCGTTGTGGACACCACTGATACGGGAATTTCAATCTGCAGAAGGGTTTCGCAGGCAAACACAAGAAGCACCTTGATCTGATAAAGAATATCAGGTGCAAAATATTTGGGTGCAAGGTGGTCTTTCAGGTCAACGATTATTCCGTCACCGTTTGCCGAGGGTGTTATTGTTGCAAGGCTTTCGCCGAGAATTCTGGCTTTATCAAGATTTCCGTTGGTACGGTGAACAATAACTGCATCAAAAGCAGAAGAAAGGTCACTGCCGCTTTTGTTCAGTTCACTTTTGCTGTGATAAATTTTAACATCGTTTTCGCTCATCGTATTCTCCTTTCGGATTCAGAATCAACCTTCTGCCGCCGCTGCCGCTTCAAGTTTCTTCTGTTTTCTGCGTTTTTTTGCTTTATATGTCATAAGACGGTTAAGGTTTTCTTCATCGGGGCCGTAATCGCCGAGTCTTATGGGATAAGCGTTATATGCACCGTGGAAGTCACTGCCGCCTGTCATAACAAGGCCGTGTTTTTTTGCAATTTGTATGAGGTGTTCCTGCTGCTCGGGAGTGTTTTCCGGATGCCATACTTCAACGCCGTCAAGACCTTCGGGAATAAGTTCTTCAAAAAGTTCAAAGTTATCGTAAAATCCGGGGTGAGCAAGAACTGCGACACCGCCTGCTTCGTGAATTGCATTGATGATTTCGGTGGGCTCGGGATACTTTGTTTCCATAAGAACATTCATTCTTGATTCTTTTGTGAAAAGCATTTTGTAAAGGTCACCGAAAATTGTGGTTGTGTAGCCGCATTCCATAAGGGCCTGCATAATGTGCTGCTTATAGATGTTTGTTGAGCCCTGACAACATTTTGTGATAAATTCCGGAGTAACCGGGAATTTCTTTGCTGTTTTGAGCACCATCATCTGTCCTGCTCTTTTTCTGAGAAGGGAGTTGCTCTTGCAAAGGCCTTCAAGTCTTTCCGGTTTGTCGGGAAGATAGCAAAGAATATGTACTTTTGAATTTCTCTTGTAATCAGTTGCGGAAAACTCAACGGCAGGAATAACGGTTACGCCGTATCTCTGACCGATAAGTTCTGCTCTCACAACGCCTGCAAGGCAGTCATGGTCCGTGATTGCAAGAGTTGTTACACCGCTGTTTTTGGCAAGAACGAGAATATCGTCAATGCCCATTGTGCCGTCTGAAAGTTTAGTGTGGCAATGTAAATCTGCTTTCAAAATCCTTATCCCCTTTTCCTGAAGTTTTGCCCTTTTTCAATAAATTCAAGAAAAAAGGGTATACTTCCTCTATGCTAATATTCCATCTTTAATTATACTATCCGATTTTCTTTTTTTCAAGAGGAAAAAATGAATTTTTATACCTTTTTTATACCTTTTTTATGCCCGTCAACTTATCCACATCTCGTCTGAATCCAGATATCGCAACATAATGTTGCAAAGAAGTTCAGTAAGGCAGGACTCCTGACGCTCATTCATTTCACGGTAGGTTTCATAAGCATCACCGTCTGCATCGTCACTTATTTTGCGAAGCGAGAGCATCGGCACCCCTGTTTTGTCGCACACACCGGCAATGGCCGCGGTTTCCATATCAAAAGAATCAACGGAAAAAGTATTTCTGAAAAGTTCTTTTTTAACGGGGTCTGCAAGGAAAATGTCACCGGTACCTGTTTTTGCAGCAATGATACCGGGACTCTGCAATGCGAGGGCAAGAAGTTTTTCGTCGGAATTATAAAGGTATTTCTGTCCGTCTGCCTTTACACCCAGGCCGTAACCGATTGCAGTAAGGTCAAAGTCACACTCGATATATGTTGTGGCTGCAACCATATCTTCTCTTTTAAGTCCGTGCACTGCACCTGAAAGACCTGCATTGAGGATAAAATCTGCCTTGTCGTCTGCAATTAAAAATGCCGTTGCCGAAGCAGCATTCACTTTGCCTATACCGCACTTGACACCAACTACTTTAAGCGTTCTGCCGTTATTTGTGAGTGTGAGTTCAACACTTTCGTTGCCTCTTCTTACACTTTCTGTGCCGCCGTTTTCTTTTGCCCACTGAAGAAAAGGTCCGTATTCCATTGAATCTGCAAAAATGCAGCCTACTGTTTTATTCATAAGTAAAGTCCTTTCTTTTTTTAAAATATTCTCTGATATTATATCTCATAAAATCCCTTTATGTCAATCACTGCAATTGTGCATAAAATGAATTAAGAGAAGTATTAAGACGCTTTTGCGGTATAAGTTATCGGTGGCGAAACGCCCCTGAATTGCCGATTCTGCTTTTTGCCTTTGCCGCTTTAAATATTCGATAAGTCAAATTCTGTCAGCCTACAAGTAAAAAATCTTTAGTATGTGTTGCATAACGCTTTTGTTTTTGCTATAATGAAGTCAGGTAATTTTATAAACTAATACAAAGGAGATAACCGAAATGAAAATCCGTAACAAATTTCTAATCCCCATAATTGCAATTCTTCTTGCAGCCCTTATGGTAGGTGCATCGGTATCAGGCTCTGCTGCCGACACAACAGCATCAGAATCAACAACCCATCCTCTTACATATGTACCCACCACTTTAGAGCCCACTTCAAGTTTAGATGAAGAAATCGACGCAATGGTATCTGAAAACCTTGGTGGTCTTGCAGGTGCCGAAGATGAAGTTCGCGAAGTCAGCGGCATCATGGGTAAGATTCTCAGAGCATTCAGAGACATCATCAACAAAATCATTGAACTTGCAGCAAAAGCAGGTGAATTCCTCGGTGGCGGATTTATGGATATGTTCCCCACAGCACCCGCTGAAACAACCGCAGCAGACACCACTGCAGCCCAATAAGAATTCAACCTCCCGAAAGAATCGGGAGGATTTTTCTGCCCTATTGACTTTATTCTGCCTTTGTTGTATTCTTATACTCGCAAAAAACCGAAAGGAAAATCCAATGATTAATTATATTAAGTCAAGTATACCCTATTACAAACGGATGATAACCATAGCCTTTCCCATTATGATTCAGAACGGCGTTACAAACTTTGTTAATATGCTGGATAATATAATGGTAGGTCAGGTCGGCACACTTCAGATGACAAGTGTTTCCATTGTCAACCAGTTGATTTTTGTTTTTAATCTGTGCATTTTCGGTGCCCTCAGCGGTGCAGGTATTTTCACGGCGCAGTTTTACGGCAAAAAAGATGATGAAGGCGTAAAAAACACTCTGCAGTTCAAAATTGTTTCGGCAATTATTCTCACCCTTGCGGGACTTGCCGTTTTTATACTCTTCGGTGACAACCTTATTTCCGCCTACATACAAAGCGATTCGGACCCTCAGGATATTGCCCTTGTTGCATCTTACAGTAAAAGTTATCTTAACATTATGCTCTGGGGTAATCTCCCCTTTGCAATTGCCTCTGCCTACGCAAGCACAATGCGTGAAACCAATGATAGAGTCATTCCCATGATTTCCACTGTTACGGCAGTTTTTATTAACCTTATTCTTAACTATATTCTCATTTTCGGACACTTCGGTGCTCCTGAAATGGGTATTGAAGGTGCAGCCATTGCAACAGTAATTGCCCGTTTTGCCGAGTGCGGAATTCTGATGGTATGGGGACACACCCACAAAAAGAAATATCCCTTTCTTAAAAGAGTTGTTTCAAAAACCACCCTTACAAAAGAGCAGATTAAAAAAATTATTATTGTATCAACACCCCTTCTCATAAACGAGGGGCTCTGGTCAATGGGTATGGCATTTCTTAACCAATGCTACAGTGTAAGAGGTCTTTCCGTTGTTGCCGCAATCAACATTGTAAATACCCTCAACAATGTTTTCAATGTTGCTTTCATTGCCTTCGGCAGTGCTATCGGTATTATTTTAAGCCAGATGCTCGGCGCAGGCAAAAAGGATGAAGCAGCGAAATCCGGCCCGAGAATGATTTTCTTTGCCACTTCAGTTGTTCTGGGTTTTGCGGTTGTTATGATGTGTTTTTCCCGTCTGTTCCCCGGAATTTATAACACTGAGCAGGAAGTGAAAGACCTTGCCTCGACCATCATAATTGTTATTGCGTCATTTATGCCTGTTCAGGCTTTCACCAATGCCTGCTATTTCACACTGCGTTCAGGCGGTAAAACATTCATCACTTTCCTTTTTGACAGTGGCTTTGTGTGGATGGTATCCGTGCCCCTTGCGTTCTGTCTCAGCCGTTTCACAGAAGTTCCCATTGTACCCCTTTACATCACCGTTTTAAGTGCGGATATTATAAAGTGTATTCTCGGATATGCCTTTGTTCACAAAGGCGTATGGCTTAACACTGTGGTTGACGATTAAAACAAAAAAGCCTGAAATTCCAAGAATTTTCAGGCTTTTTATTATAATAAACTTCTGATGATACTTTTAATTTCTGCAGATGAAAGACATTCTTTTTCATAGCAGTAATCATAAAACATCTCTCTGTTTTCGTCGCTGTATTCCATTTCTTTGGAATACAGTTTGCTTTTTTCCTGCCACAAATCCAAGGCATCTCCGCCGCCACACATAAAAAAGATAAACAGAACGGATACTATTGCAAACTTCACTTTTGAAAGTATTTCTTCATCGAAAACGCCTTTCATAAAATACCGCCAGATAAAATATCTGCACAGATTCAACATAAACTTTTCCGATTTTTCCGAAAGTCTTTTTATATTCTTACCTTCTCTTGCGGCAAGTGTTTTAAATTCAGAAGTCCAGACACTGTCAATGGACTCAAAATCTGCAAACAGATTGACTATTTCTTTTATATCCGACTTCTGACCCTCAGGTATTTCGGAGTACCGACAATCATTTTCAATGTGAGGATTGTCAATTCTGAATTGCAGTTTTTCTGCAAAATCAAGAAGCAGGCAAAGTTTTTCTCCGAGTGAGATGTTTTCGCTCAGAAGCAAAAAAATGTCTTCACGGACCGAATAAAGCAAAGAAAAGAGTTCTTCATCAACTTCTTCCTTCTCTTCGTTAACTTCACTTTCGCAAAAACCGAAATCACTGTTGTTAAGAACAAGTCTTGCCGCTTCTTCGCAGGAAAGGCCCACTCCGCCCTCTTTGATATCACCGTACCACTCAAAATATCTGGGATGGTCACGGCATATCTGACAAAGGTGCTCTTCACCGCAGTTTATTATAATATCGCAAAGGTTTTTGCCGTTAAGAAAGGGGCACCTTTCGTTTCTGAGAATAAAAGTGTTTTCGGCAGATATATTTTCTTTCAGCCTTTTGCCGAAATCACCACCAACGGATTTATAATACGCAAGAGTGTCGCTGTCTGTTTCAATTTCCCAACCGACGCAGCAGTTATCTGTGCATTTATCGGCTATGCAGTGAAAATCACTGTAATATGACGGCACACGGAATTTCATAGTTTCACCTCGCCTTTTATCTGATACAATTTTATACACGGATACTCCCGTTTGTCAAGATAAAGCAGCGGATTTCTCCCTCCTTGTTCGAATCCCTTCTTTATATTTACAAATAAAAAGAAAAGGGTCCTACTTTCGTAGAACCTCGTTTTCCTATGGCGCGCTGTAAGGGATTTTGTCCCGCGCTACCGCGCTATCGCCGCGCTTCGCTCGTTG
>JAZOAX010000165.1:0-4337 GCA_045595685.1 Acutalibacteraceae bacterium | reverse complement strand
CTTGCCGTGAACATTCTTAATCTGAATATCAAGCTTAGGACCATAAAATGCTGCTTCACCGATTCCGATAGCATAAGGAATTTCCAGATGGTCAAGAATTTTTTTCATCATTCCCTGTGCTTCGTCCCACTGCTCATCTGTTCCTATATATTTTTCGCGATCAGAAGGGTCCCACTGTGAGAAACGATATGAAACATCTTCATAAAGGCCGAGTGTTTTAAGCATATAAACGCAAAGGTCAAGACAACCCTTGAATTCGTCTTCAAGTTGTTCGGGTGTGCACATAAGGTGACCTTCGGAAATTGTGAACTGTCTTACACGGATAAGTCCGTGCATTTCGCCTGATGCTTCGTTTCTGAAAAGGGTTGAGGTTTCACCGAGTCTCATGGGAAGGTCACGGTAGGAACGGGCTCTGTTAAGGTATGCCTGATACTGGAACGGACAGGTCATGGGACGAAGTGCGAACACTTCATCATCCTTTTCCTCATCGCCGAGAACGAACATACCGTCTTTATAATGGTCCCAGTGGCCTGAGATTTTGTAAAGGTCGCTCTTTGCCATAAGGGGAGTTTTTGTTCTGAGCCAGCCGCGCTTCTTTTCTTCGTCTTCAACAAAGCGCTGAAGTGTCTGCACAATGTGTGTGCCCTTGGGAAGCATAATGGGAAGTCCCTGACCGATATAGTCAACTGTGGTGAAGATTTCAAGTTCTCTGCCGAGTTTATTATGGTCGCGCTTCTTTGCTTCTTCAATCTGTGCCAGATGTGCTTCAAGGTCTGCTGCCTTTGTGAAGGCTGTGCCGTAAATTCTCTGAAGCATCTTGTTTTTGCTGTCACCTCTCCAGTATGCGCCTGTGCAGGAGGTGAGTTTGAATGCCTTTACTCTTGATGTATCGGGAATGTGGGGACCTGCGCAAAGTTCAAGGAATTCACCCTGACGGTAGAATGAAATGGGCTCACCTTTGTCGGCGTGTTCTTTGATAAGTTCAACCTTATAAATTTCACCCTTTTCTTCCATAAGAGCGATTGCTTCGTCGGCTTCCATTTCAACTTTTTCAAGAAAAAGACCTTCTTTGACAATCTTCTTCATTTCACCTTCAATTTTTTCAAGAATTTCCGGTGTGAAGTTAACTTCACTGTCAAAATCATAGTAAAATCCGTTATCAACAGCAGGACCTATAGCAAGTTTTGCTTCGGGATAAAGTCTTTTCACAGCCTGAGCCAGAATGTGTGAGCAGGTGTGCCAGAAGGTTTTCTTTGCTTCTTCGTCGTCAAAAGTGAGAATTTCAACCTCACAGTCTTTTTTGAGAACTGTTCTCAGGTCGCAGATTTCACCGTCAATTTTTGCAAGGCAGGCAGCCTTATAAAGACCTGCGCCCAGGCTTTTTGCAACAGTGATAACACTTGCGCCCTCTTCATACTCGCGGACAACTCCGCCTTTGAGTGTTACATTAATCATTGTTTTTTCTTCCTTTCAATAAAATCAATAAAAAAGAAAACGCTTCATCCCAATCAACTTGGGATGAAGCGGTAATGCTCCACGGTTCCACCCGTATTCCGTTTTTTTTAAACGGCACTCTTCTGACTTTAACGCAGTCATTGCGGCACACCTTATTTCGGCATACTCTCAGGAGTGGTGGACTTTGTTTTGGAATATATCGCACTCACAGCAAATATGCGACTCTCTGGATAATCCGTTAAAACAAGCCTTCTCCCTCAACGATTTAAAGGGATTAAGTTTTTCTTTTATTAAAAGATATTCTATCACTGTGAAATAGGTTTGTCAAGTAAAAATCATTAAACATCAATATTTACCGTAACATTATTCCGCCTGAGAACTGCAATAAAGTCTTTGCCGCCTTTATCGTCTTTTGTGAAAGTGCAGATTTCCTCTTCACCTATATAAATATTAATTCTCAGAGTTGAAACATTTCTTATAATCTGCTCAGAGTCCACGGTAACGTTTGTAATATCGGAATAGCTGTAGGTTTTTTCACCTACTGTAAAGCTGTTTTCGTCATAAAGGATTTTTTCCTGAGAAAGGTACTTAAGAAGAAACCATACAAAAACACCGATTACAAGTAAATTCAGTATTACATTCATTATTGAAAAATCCGTATATTTTATAAAATCTATAACAGATATAATCAGGCAAAGACCTGCGGCAACGCCGAAAAATACCGTCGGCCAGAGCAAGGGCTTTACTGTTTTTTTCATTGTAACACACTCCTCTTAACTTTCTTTAACTCAATTATACCTTACATATTATTATAAAACAATACCGAAATGCATACTTTACGGGCACAAAAAGTATGAAATTTTATACGAAAAGGGCGGATTTTTCCGCCCTTTCGATTTATTCCTTTTTTGCTATGCAAATTCTGCCGCTTTGGCATCACTTACGCAGCCTTATCAATCGCAGTACCGATCGCTCTTAAAAGGGAATCCTCGTGAGTTGAAGGAAGGTCGCAGCTGTAATGCCAGATCATAACACCGCTGTATCCTTCTTCAATTGCAAATTCTGTCTTCTTTGCAATCACATCGGAGGTGTTGAACCAGAAGGTCTTGCCGATGCTGCTGTCGGTATAAAAGCCGTTTTCATCAAGCTTATCGGCATAAGAAGAATAATCATACCAGTAGGCATCATTGTCTGTCGGTCTTGCATAGAAGGGAAGACCGAAGGTTATCTTTTCAAGAGGGATGTTTGAATCCTTTATCCACTGTGAACGGGTGGTAACGGTTTCATAGGTTGCATGCTTGCCTTCTTCATCGTATACATCGTACATCATAAGCTCAAATGAATCAACAAATTTGACGGCAAGGTCTGTATACTGCAAGCACCAGTCCGAAGCGGCAACATTCAGTGTGTAATCGTCACCGAGCTTTGAGCCGAGAGAGACAAGGAAGTTATTATATCCGAACCATGCAATGTCTGTTGTGGGGTATTCATAATCGAAGTGTACACCGTCTAAGTCGTATTCCTCTAAAACTTCTATAATGTCAGTCTGAAGTCCGGGACAAAGAAAAGCCTTGTTGTGCTCATTACCCACGGATTTCATCTGCTCATACCAGTCTGATGAATTGCTCTTGCTGCCCGGACCGAGGAAGTTGAGAGTATACTTGATTTCTCTTTCACCTACAACCTCTTTAAGGTTTTTAAGGGCGGTTTCAAGCACCTCCCTGTTAACACTGACCTTGCCCTTTGCATCAAAGGTTGCAACGCCGAAAAGAATAACGTCAGTGATGATGTCAAAGTCTTCACTGCAAAGGCTTGACGGATCCTGGATTCTGTCACAGATTACATAACTCTTGACTCTGAAACTTTCGTCTGTGTTAACTTCAGGTTT
The DNA here is from genome assembly GCA_045595685.1 of Acutalibacteraceae bacterium. Classification (GTDB taxonomy): domain Bacteria; phylum Bacillota; class Clostridia; order Oscillospirales; family Acutalibacteraceae; genus UBA6857. Next base: position 994 of record JAZOAX010000165.1, on the reverse strand, counting down.
GGTTTCCAAACCGAGGAAGCCTGCGATAAGCGAAGCAATTGCTGTTAAAACTGCGATAAGACTTTTTAAATACAACATAATTTTTCTCCTTTTATATTATTCTTCAAATATTCCGTCCTGAATTGCCATAATCTGATCAACTCTTCTCTGATGTCTTCCGCCCTCAAATTCCGTATCAAGGAAAACATCAACCATTTCAATTGCAAGACCTGCACCAACAACTCTGCCGCCGAGGCAAAGTGCGTTTGCATCGTTGTGAAGGCGTGTGAACTTTGCACTGAAATAATCGCTGCAACAAGCGGCTCTGATACCCTTGACCTTGTTTGCAGCCATTGAAATGCCGATACCTGTTCCGCAACAAAGAATTGCCTTTTCACATTCACCGCTGATAACCGAATTGCAGGTTCTGTATGCAATTGCGGCGTAGTCAATGGATTCAGGGGAATAAGTGCCGAAATCCTTATATTCAATGCCTCTTTCTTCCAGATGCTTTTTGATTTCTTCCTTGAGGTAGTATCCTCCGTGGTCTGCTCCTAATGCTATCATTGTAATATCTCCTTTCACTATAGTTTGTTTAATAAATTACAGAAAATATCATAGCATAAAAATATTTTTTTGTAAAGATAAACATGTCGGCTATATGAACTGTTTTATATCCGTTTCAATAAAACTTTTAGTCATCAAGCGCAGCGTAGCCGACTAAAGGTTGATGAAATATAGAGGTAAAAGTAAGAGCCTCCGCGGTTCGAGTGAAGGGATACAGAGGTAAAACTATATTCAAAAGTTTAATAGAAGATACGGAAAATCTCCACGCCGGGCACAGCATTGACTATGGAAATTTTAAAAGGGCGACCAACGGTCGCCCCTACGAAATTATTTCTATATTCAGCGAAGCCCCTGCTTCGCTCTCAGTTCCCGCTCTGCCTGAGGAAGTCACAGATAAGTGGGCATAAGCGCCGCACCGTTCACTGCCTTTTCTTCGGTGAAATCCTTT
>JAZOAX010000164.1:0-23342 GCA_045595685.1 Acutalibacteraceae bacterium | reverse complement strand
CTGAGTTCAGCATTACATACTGTACAGTAGACTACTGTGTCGTATGAGCCTGCATTTTCACAATCGGGAGCAACATTGTTTTCGATTACTGCTTCTCCTTCGGTGTGACCGGGTGCTGTAATGACAATAGTTTCTGCTTCTGCAGTGCATTCTTCATTTGTGAAGTACTTATCACAGTCGGGACAGTACCAATATTCGATTGTACCGTTTAAAGTACAGGTTGCATCAACTTTTTCGTGATATTCCTTATTCTTATGACCGATTTTAGCAATTACTGTGTCGGCTGCATTGATTTCTGTTTCTGCGTCTTTATCCTTAAAGATTTTGCCGCATTCTGAACAGGTCCAGTACTGAATATTACCGTCTGTGAGACAGGTTTCTTTTTCTGCAGGTGTTTCAGTAAGTTTATGTGCTTTCTTTTCAACGGTTTCTTGCTTTGTTTCACCGCATTCTGTACATACAAAGTCTTTGTTACCTTCTGTTATACAGGTTGAATCAGGATTAAGGGTACCTTCATTCCATGCGTGTGATTCTGTTACGGTGTTGCCGCAGACACAGAATGCTGTGTGATTATCTGCATTGAGTTTTTCGTACTTATTGGTGAATACACATTCCACAGCACCGTTGAGTTTTGCAGTGCCGTCATCCATTGTACCTACTGCAGTGCAATCCTTATTCACACACTTGAATGAGTGAGTTTTTGTGGTTGCCGGAACGGGATCGCCTGTGAAGTTGTGGCCGAGGGCTGAGCCTTCATCGGTAACTGTATCTGTTGCATCGCATCTTGTACACTTTGCAGTCTTTGTTCCGTCAGTAGTACAGGTTGCATTGCCGTCTGAAACATATGTTTCAAAATTATGTCCGAGTTTAGCAATTGTAAGTTCTTCGAGTGTCTTTTCAACGGTACAATCTTCATCTGCGAAATACTTATCGCATCTTGAGCAGTACCAGTATTCATGATTACCGGCTTCTTCGCAAGTTGCAGGATTTGCTTCTGTGTGGGTTGTTATGTGACCGAGAGCATCACCGTAGTAATCATTACAAACAGTACACTTCTTGGCTTCGGTACATGTTGCTGTGCCGCCCTTATGTTCTTCTGTGATTGTTTCGTGGCAGACAGTACATTCACCGCTGTGGTTGGATTCGTCAGCCTTGCTCCAGGTTTCAACACTGTGTCCGAGAGCATCTTTGTAAGTGTCTTTATAACTGTATCCGCAATCGTCACAGGTGTGTGTTGTGTAACCCTGTTCGGTGCAGGTGGGAGCAGTTACTTTTAATGTGAATGAGGTGTGAGCCAATGTTTCAACCTTTAAACATTCTGAACAGGTTCTTGTGTGATTGATTGAATCAACCTCACTCCAGGCACTCCATTTGTGTGCCATCTCATAACCGCACTTGTCACAGTTGCAGTTGCCGTCACCGTCAGTATCATAGCAGGTTTCTGTTGCAGAGTAGCTACATTTTTCACAAGAAACAATGTGACTGCCGTTATTGGTTGAAGCGTACTTATAGGTATGTCCTGTTTTTGATACAACAATGTCTTTTGCGTTTGTTTCTGTTGCACCTTTTTCATCAAGGTAAAGTTTACCGCAACGCTTACAGGTGTAGTATTCAATATTACCGTCTTCGGTACAAGTCGGATCTTTTTTCTCGGTCTTATCCATATTATGACCGAGTTTTGAATCTGCATCAGTTCTTGTATCAGTTTCTGTACAACGGATACATGTTGCAGTTTCTGTGCCGTCTTCGGTACATGTTGCATCGTTGTTTGAAACATAATTTACGAAGGAGTGACCGAGAGCAACCCCGTGTGAGAATGTTGCTTCATATTCTGTGTCTTTTGAAGTGAGACCGCAGCGTGTACAGGACTTATAGTATACTGCAGCATCAGTACAGGTTGCTTCTGTTTTGAGATACTTTTCTGTTGCTGTTTCCTGTGTGAAATTATGTCCGAGTTTGCCTTCGCCCTTTGTTGTATAGCCGTTACCGCAAAGTTTACAGGTGTAAGTGGTGAATCCGTCTGTAGTACAGGTGGGATCGGTTACAACACTGTCATATTCACAGGTGTGTTCAATAAGGTCTGTTACAGCCTTGATTGCTTCTTCAACGGTGAACTGCTTTTCGGGAGTTGCTTTCACACCTTCGCCGTCAAGGATTGTCTGAAGTGCATCCCTTGCAGTTTCAACCTCAGTCAGATATTTTTCCGAATAAGTCTTGGTTTTGTCGCTGAGAACTGCATTTGCAGCATCAATAGCAGGCTGTACCTTTGTATAATCAATATACCAGTAATGATATTCCTTGGTTGATGTGCCGTTAACTGTTACGGCAGAAGTATCATCATACTTATTGATTGTTGTGAGTGAAGTTGCCTTACTGTTGTGAGGAGCAGTGAATTCTGTTCCCTTTGCAATAAGATAATATCTTGTTAATGTTGATGTTGCATCGCTTACTTTGTCAGCGCTTTCGTGGATGCTGTCTGTTACAGTGAGAACATATTTTGCTCTGTTAGCGCTGTCGGTAAGTTCGCTTACTGCAGTGTTGAGTGCTGCAAGAACTGAATCAACTTCAGCCTGTGTTGTTTCTGCTTTGCCGAGAATTTCCTTTGCATTTTTGAGTGCTGTGTTATAAGCATCCCATTTTGCTGAATTGTAATAATCTCTGTTATAAGCAGCCTGTTCAGCAGCACTAACTGCTGTTCTGAGAGCACCCTTATCGTAGGAAGTGATATAAAGGTGAGTTGTCATGGTAACGGACTCAGAATATACTGTACCATTGAACTCTAATCTGGGTGAGAACATAAGTTTTGCTTCTGTTACGCCTGTGGGAATTGTGCCTGAGAAGTTTGCATAAGCCGATGTTTCATCAAAACCGTCTTTATTCTTATGTTCGCCAAAGAGATACTCTCCACGATTACTGTTAGTATACTTAGATACATCAAGTGTACCCGTTGAAGACATTGTCCATGTCTTATCAGGAGTATTTGATGTTGATGAAGGAACAAATGTTACAGTAAATTTCTTATTACTATCCGAAATACCATTAAGGTAGGCCTGATTAACCGCCATTCTTACATAATTAAGTTGACCATGCTCATAAACAGATGTTGAACTTTCAGTGAATCTTACCCTGAACCCTGCTGCTTCCCATGTCGGAGCAAGACTGGTATCTACATAAAAACCGTACGTAGCTGCGTGAGCATCACCGGTTGCGTAATCACCATCAACACAACCAGCATAACACTTGTTATCTTCGTAGTCATAATTATCATTTGAATAATCAAGCCAACCATTATCATCTTTCAAGAGATTAGAATTACCAAAATCTGATAAAGGAGCTTTGTTATAATGGATCTCTTTAAAATCACCATAGTTCAATGCTTCTATATAATGATTCCATTTACTGGTTGCACTTCCGCCTGCACCTGTCTTTTCATCCATAATATGATACGGCTGATATGCGGCTGCCTTTACATAAAGGTATGCCTTTGTCTGAAGTTCAACGGGAGTGCCGTCTGCGTTCATAAGGTAGCCTGTGGCTTCACTACCGATGTTATATGTAATTGTATAAGTGATAATTCCGCTTTCTTTGAAACTTGCGGGAGCACCGATATAAATATCCTTTGAACCGTCAACTGCAATCTCTGTTGCTGTTGTGATGCTTGTTGATGACGGTGAAGAAGATGTGTCAATATATGTTGTGCTCTTATCTGACTCAATTCTTGTAACAGTGATGGGAAGGTCCTTGTTATTGTTGGTGAGTTTGATTCTTGCAGTGTCAAAGCCGCCTGCCGAATTGAGCTGAACACTGTCTATCTGGTCAACACCGGTCTTTTTGAGGAACTGCACCTTAAGACCTGATATGGGTTCTGTGATGTGCTGAGGTAAGCCGACATTTGCAAGGAAATCTTCAACCAGAGCCTTTGCCTTGAGAAGATCATCAACAACTGCATCAATCTGAGGCTGTTCGCTTGTTACAAGATTATCGGCAAGTGCATCTGCTTTTGCAAGTGCATCTGCAATTTCATGAAGAGCGTCTTCACTGAGTTTATCGTTTTCTTTAAGTGTTTTAAGTTCGTCAACTACTGTTTCAAGTTCAGAATAGTTTGCTCTTGGAGCCGGCTCTGTTTTTGTGCCGTTACAGCCGTTTGAACAGGTGTAGATATACTGACCCTCTGTCCATGTGCCGTCGTCATTCTTAGTGGGACGGACAATAGTGGGGTTAGTATAGTTGTGTTCAAGCTGAGAGCCTTCATCGGTTACGGTTTCTGTTGCACCGCATTCGGTACAGGTGCCTGTTTTTGTGCCGTCCTGAAGACAGGTTGCGTTTTCGTCTGATACATATTCATAATTGTGCGCTGCCTTGGGAAGTGTTTCTTCTTTTGCTGCGGAGCAATCGGGGCAGTTATAATATGCTGTACCGGCCTGTGTGCAGGTTGCATCAACGCGCTTAGCTGTATCTTCCACCCAGTTGTGTGCAACTGTTTTTGTGTTGCCGCAGACACATTCTGCAGTGTGGTTATTAAGGTCACCTGCAATTTCGGTGTAAGTTACGCCGTTACCGTAGCAGGCTTCTTTGGAGTTCATTGTCTCGTTAACACCAAATGCAGTTTTACAAGCAAGGCAAGCATACCAGTGATATGAATCATTATATCTTACAGCATCGCCGCCGAATTCGTGGTCGCCTTCTTCATAAGCAGAGCAGTTTGCACAAGTGCGTCTGTGTGTTGTGCCGTTATTATACTGAGCCCAGTCGCCGTAAGCATGCACGCCTGTTGCAGGGATTGCCTGTGTTTCTGTTCTTCCGCATTTTGAGCAGGTGCGGGATTCTTCACCGGCAGTTACACAATTTGCTGCCTTTGTTTCTGTCCATTCACTGAAAGAGTGAACTTCTGTCTTTTTGGATTCATCGCCGTTACAAACTGTGCAAAGGTGAGCGTGGTTTGTTTCGCCGTCGTCTGTCCAGTCTGTATCTGAATATTCGTGACCTGAAATTTCATAAGCGGTACAGTTGGCATCACCGTTTGTACAGTCACGTCTGTGATTAGTTCCGTCAACACAGTACCAGCCGTCATCGGCATAGTGGTGAACACCTGTTGCAGCAAGTACCTTTGTATAGGTGTTTCCGCAATCGGAACATACATATACTCTCTTACCGTTTGTTGCGCAGTTGGGAGCAACATACTGTGCGGCATCTTCTGTCATAACACAGTTTGCACTGTCTGTCCATGCACAACCTGAGCAGGAAATTGTGTGTGTACCGATAATATTGCCGTTACTGTCTTCTGCGCCTGCTGTTGCAGTTGTATACTGCTTGTTATGAGGAGTTGTTGTGTAAGTTGCAGTTACGGTTATATTGGCTGTAACATCAGCAAAAGCAGTATCCCAGCCTGCAAAAGTATAGTGGTTTGTTGCATCATAATTTCTTGTGGGGTCGGCAGGTGCTGTTGCTGCATTGTTATATTTAACTGTCTGAGTGGAAAGAACTGTGCCGTCCCAATCTTTGAAGGTAACAGTGAAGGAGTTAACTGTTTGGGTGAAAGTAGCAGTATATGTAACATCACCTGTTACAGCCGAGACAGAAGGTGTCCATCCACTGTGAGTAAAGGTGTATTCTGCCGTTGCAGGTTTTGTAGGTGTTGAGCCTGTATATGACGGTGTTTTTCCGTATTCCACAGTATCAGTTTTAAGAACTGTACCGTCATAGTTTTTCCATGTAACATTATAGGAATTAACAGCCCACTGAGCATAAAGTATTACTTCCGCGTTGTTAGTTTCAGAAAGTTTGCTTACAGTCTGTCCGTTTGAATAGGATGTACCTGAGCCGTTTGCAGCTGTGTTCCAGCCTACAAAAGTATGTCCTTCTTTTGTGAAAGCATTCTGAGTAAGAGACACTGACTGGGTGTATTTAACACCGGTAATGTCATTCATTGAGCCGGTTGCTCCGTTAGAATCAAAGCGGATTTTATAAGTATTTTCAGTCCAATCTGAAAGAAGTGTCCAATCCTGAGTTATAGGAAATGTTCTGAGTTCATCTGTTGCACCGACGCCATTACCATCGGTAACAGTTTCACCGCTGTCCATTACAGCATCAGCATCCTTGTCAAGATACCAACCGTTGAAGGTATAGCCTTTTCTTACAGGAATATCAAGAGAATTAAGTTGTGCACCATAGGTATAAAACTTTCTTGTGGGACGGGTTGTCCAGTTGTTGAGGTCAACTGCGGCGACTCTGGATTGTTCGTAAAGTCTGATATTTGAATATGTTGCAGTTGCACCTTCTGTATTAACCGTACCAAAGCGGAAGTGTATATATGTATAACCTGATGAATCGGAAGGTGTCGTGAAAGCAATTTTCTGGTTACCGCTGCCTGAACTGTAATCTTTGATTACAGCATCAAAACCGTTAAGAGCACTGTTTGTGTCAAAAATAAGCGGCCTTGCTGTATTTGTGCCCGAAGTTGTTACGTCGTATTCAAAAATATAGGGTGTTCCTGCCTTAACCCTGACAGTGTATATGTTATTTCCGTCATGAGCAGTGAAAGTATCGTGGCCTGATACACTTGCATTATCGGTTACGGTAATAGTGCCGGTATTTACGCTGTAATCGAGAGTACCACCACTGATTGTCGAAGATGCTGAGTTTATCCATGATGAAAGTGAGAACAGGTTTTCATACATTACATCATATGTTGCAAGTTCGAGACCTGACCAGTTATTCCAGTTATCAACTGCTGTTTTTGCTGCACTTGCCCAACCTGAAACATCGTTAGCAGAACTGTTAATATAATTATTGGGTTTGGCAGCAACAAGAGCATTGGCAAGTTCGGTGAACTTTGCTACCGATGCAACCGTGTATTTACCCGGAGTTGCTGAAATATCCGCATAAAGTTCCATTGCCTCTTCGATTGCTGTTCGCAAGGGAACATAGTTTATGATGTATAAAGTATCGCTTGTTGTTGCGGTTATTGTTTTTTCACTGTCTCCGTTATCTCCGTAGAAACCGAAAGTAGGCTGTGCAGAACGCCAGTATTCGTCAGCACCCATTGAATCGGTAAACTTAAGAAGATTAGCGTAAAAATGGTTATCACTGTTACCGCTGAGAGTCTGGCGCATACCATCGTTTACAACTGTTGATGTATAACCCATCATTTCGCCTTGGCCGTGCCACATATACTGGAAATTAAGTCTGCCGTCAGAGCCGCGCCAGTTCTGGGTAAAGTTAAAGCCGTTACCGCCGGAAGACACATACGACAGTCTGTTTACGGTTTTACGACTCCATGAACCGGTATAGTACATAACAGTATTAACAGCCACACCGAGACGGGGAAGATTTGTTGAGTCGCCGTCATAAAGAAGTGTTGCTGTAGGATGATACCAATAAACAGTTACACCGTTAGAGCCCGTCCATGAACTACCGTATTCTGTTTTTGCTGATGTTGCAGATGCTGCAATGGTTGTAGGACCGTCAGTGTAAAGAACATTGTGATAAATTGCATCGTAATGTTGTGTTGAAGTATAGTCTGCATCACTTTCAAAAGAACCGTAGATTGTTGTAACATCTGTATTAATGTCATCAACTGAGTTTATTGCATCTGTATTGATGTCAACAATAGGCACACCTGTGTTAGATGCTGTTGAAGTTGCAGCAGTGTATGAGAGTGATGTGTTTTCAGAATTGATATGCAAATCTGACCAGCCATTACTGTTACTACCGTTAAAAGATCTAGGCATAATGAATGCGAGGCAAAGATATGTCTGCCCTTTTGCTTTTGCGGTATTAACAGCAGAAGTTACATTAACATCTTGTAAACCTGTCGGTGACTGATACAAACTGCCTAAAGAATCACCGGAAGAGATTCCGTAATAACTGTATGCATTATCCGGTGTCGCATAGTTGCCGTTATATATGGGAGTAATATTACTTACATTCTGTATTCCGGTGCTTGTGGTAGGATACATAGACGGATCAACAGAAAAAACATCTGCAGTTGAATTCACAAGTGTACCGTTATGATTGCCAACATTAACCGTGAGGGTAGCATTTGACACACGCTGTGGAAAAGACGATATATTAAACTTGAGAAATCCTATAGTTGTATTACCGGAACCACCGTCACTGCAAATTACAATTTTTGAATTGTCTGCTCTGGAAGAAGTACCGTCACTGACAACAGCAATACCATCGGGCGTTACCGTGCCATCTGCAGCATGAGCATGCTCACCGGGTACCCATACCCAGCACGACAAAATCATCATAACTGCCATGAATAAGGACATTGCTTTTTTGAAATACAATTTTTTCATTTCGAAGTTTCCTCCTTTTTTATCTGCCTTTTTGTGAAATTTCAAAAACTCACTTCCGTACATCCCTGACCTGATGCTGACACGGAAACCGGCTTTTTTTAATCACCAAAAGGCTGCTTTTTCTTGGCATACGAAGCCAATTATAGTCGATATAATAATATCATTTTATTGTCAAGTAGTCAATGAAAATCAGATATATTTTTCTGTTGCAATTTGAAAATTTTTGTCTGTTTTTTTGGAGAAATTGACAACTCCTCCACCACTGAAGCGGTCCCTCTCTTCTTCAGAGGAGGCTTTTTTGCCATATAGAATAAAAACGGTCGCAATGCGACCGTTTTATCTGACCACTAGATACTGACTACTGACTACTTTATATGTGACACGCGTCGTGGTCGTGTTCTTCAATTTTGCCGACGATTGGCTCGGGGTCAATACCCTGTCTTCTGTAGTAGTCGGCAAGAGCCGCCTTGATTGCCTGCTCAGCAAGTACGGAGCAGTGAATCTTAACTGCGGGAAGTCCGTCAAGGGCTTCAACAACTGCCTTGTTTGTGAGTTTAAGCGCTTCGCTGATGGGCTGACCCTTAATCATATCTGTTGCGATTGATGAGGTGGCAATTGCACTTGCACAGCCGTAGGTCTTGAACTTAACATCAACGATGATATCATTTTCAATTTTGAGGAACATCTTCATAATATCACCGCATTTTGCGTTACCGATTTCACCAATACCGTTTGCGTCGGGGATTTCACCGACATTGTGGGGCTCTGCGAAATGTTCCATTACTTTTTTGCTGTATTCCATAATTACTTATTCTCCTTTTCCTGTTCCATTATGTGATCCCAGAGGGGTGACATTGAGCGAAGTCTGTCAATAATCGGGGGCAGAACTTCAAGAATATAGTCAACATCCTCTTCGGTATTATATTCGCTGAGTGAAAGTCTGAGAGAGCCGTGAGCGACTTCGTGTTTCAGACCGATTGCAAGAAGTACGTGACTGGGGTCGAGGGAGCCTGAAGTGCAGGCTGAACCGCTTGATGCACAAACGCCCTTGAAGTCAAGCATAAGAAGAAGGCTTTCACCCTCAACACCTTCAAAGCACATACTGAAGTTGCCGGGGAGTCTGTGTTCTCTGTCACCATTGATTCTTGAATGGCTTATCTTACTTGCGCCTTCAAAAAGTCTGTCACGAAGGGCAGATACTTTCTTTGCATTTTCTTCCAGATGTTCGCACATTTCTGTTATTGCAACACCGAGTCCGACAATACCGGGAACATTCTCTGTACCTGCGCGTCTGCCTTTTTCCTGTGCACCGCCCTCGATAAGATTGGGAAGACGGATACCCTTTTTGCAGTAAAGAGCACCGATACCTTTTGTTGCGTGGAATTTGTGACCTGAAAGTGAAAGCATATCAATGTTCATATCTTCCACATCAACCTTGACATGTCCCACAGCCTGAACTGCATCAGTATGGAAAAGTACACCTTTGCTGCGGCAAAGTGCGCCTATTTCCTTAATGGGCTGGATTGTACCGATTTCGTTATTTGCAAACATAACTGTTACAAGGCAGGTTTCGTCGGTGATAGCCTTTTCAACATCTTCAAGTTTTACAATGCCGTTATCGTAAACATCAAGATATGTTACGGTGAAACCTTCCTTTTCAAGTTTATCCATTGTGTGAAGCACTGCATGATGCTCAATTTTTGTTGTGATAAGATGTTTCTTACCTTTCTTTGCACCGAGAAGCGCTGCACCTCTGATTGCCCAGTTATCTGCCTCTGAACCGCCTGAAGTGAAATAAATCTCATCGGTCTTTGCATTGAGTGCAACCGCAACCTGCTGTCTTGCCTTTTCAACAGCCTGATGGGCAGTCTGTCCGATGCCGTAAAGGCTTGAGGGGTTGCCGTAATGCTCTGTCATATAGGGAAGTATGGCTTCAACAACATTTTTTGACACGGGAGTTGTTGCGCCGTTATCTGCATAAACAAATCTCATTTCAAACACTCCAATTCTGTTTTTTCAATCTTACAACTTCTTTCAGCAAGGTCGCTGAGGGTAATTCTGCTGACCACCGAAATTGTTGCTTTGTATATCTCTGTCCATATAAACGATGTTACACAGTCACAGTAATTCTCGCACCTACCCTTATCCTCAGCACAGGCAACAGGGGCAAGAGAGCCTTCCGTTGCTTTGAGAATATCTTCCACAGTGATTTCATCGGGAGTTTTTGTAAGATGATAACCGCCCTTTGCACCGCGTACCGATTCAACAAGATTTGCTTTTGTAAGCCTGTTGATTATCTGTTCAAGATACTTTTCTGAAAGATGCTCTCTTTCGGCAATATCCTTAAGGGAAACACAGCCGTCTTTTCCGTAAACAGCAAGGTCTGTCATAATACGCAAACCGTACCTGCCCTTTGTTGATATTTTCATCTTTTTAACACTCCTTCCTTATGAGAATTCCTACTATATCAGTAGTATATCACCATTTTAAATTCATAGCAAGTAGGTATGAATTAAATGTTGACAGAAATAATTATTGCCTTGAGTGAAAATTTTATGCAAGTTGATGATATCATAAGAAAAAATGACTTAAGCTGTCGCTTAAGTCATTTTTTCTTGTTTAACCTTGTGGTCTATTACATGGCGTGAAGCAAGTTCGTTGTGAATGTCGGAGAGAGATATTCCCTGCTCCACCATAAGCACCATAACGTGATATGCAAGGTCTGCAATTTCGTATACTGTTTCTTTTTTATCCTCTGCTTTTGCAGCGATAATAACCTCTGTTGTTTCTTCGCCTATTTTCTTAAGAATCTTGTCGAGTCCCTTTTCAAAAAGATAGGTTGTATATGAGCCTTCTTTTTTATCGGTCTTTCTGCCCTCAATAAGTTTCATAAGTCCCTCATAAGAAAATTCCTGACGGTCTTCACTCTGAAAAACTTCATCGCAGAAGCAGGATGTTGTTCCCTTGTGGCAGGCAGGTCCGTCGGGCTCAACCATAACCACCAGAGCATCCTTGTCGCAGTCTGCCGTAATGGAAACAATGTGCTGATAGTTGCCGCTTGTTTCACCCTTAAGCCACAGTTCCTGACGGGAACGGCTGAAGAAACAAGTGAGTTCCTTTTCAATTGAAATACTGAGGCTCTCCTTGTTCATATAAGCAAGAGTGAGCACCTTTTTGGTTTTTGCGTCAACAACTATTGCAGGGATAAGCCCTTTTTCGTCAAATTTAAGTTCGTCAATATTTATCATCTGTATCACCTTTTAATTATAATCGGGTTGGAATATCTGCTTTTGCCATTTCGGCCTTAAGGTCAGATATTTTCACTTCACCGAAATGGAATATTGATGCGGCAAGACCTGCATCAACTTTCGGCAGGGTGTTGAAAAGTTTTATGAAATCGTTTATGCAGCCTGCACCGCCTGAAGCGATAACGGGAACATTAACCGCATTGCATACTGCATCAAGCATTTCAAGGTCAAAGCCTTTTTTAACTCCGTCGGTGTCAATGGAATTGAGCACAACTTCACCTGCGCCGTTTCCTACACAGCGTTTTATCCACTCTATTGCTTCCATACCCGTGTTCTCTCTGCCGCCTTTTGCAAACACACGGAAAACACCGTCAACACGCTTGACATCGGCAGAAATTACAACGCACTGGTCACCGTAAAGTTTTGCGGCTTCATATATAAGGTCGGGATTTCTTATGGCACCGGAATTCACACTTACTTTATCTGCACCGCATTTGAGCACACGGTCAAAATCCGCCACTGTGTTGATTCCGCCCCCTACGGTTAAGGGTATGAAAACACTTTTTGCCGTTTCACACAGAATATCGGTGAAAAGTTTCCGTCCGTCAGAGGAAGCGGTAATGTCATAGAAAACGAGTTCATCTGCACCGCATTCACTGTAATACTTTGCAAGTTCAACGGGGGAGTTGACATCACGAAGGCCTTCAAAATTCACGCCTTTAACAACTCTACCGTCTCTTACATCAAGGCAGGGTATAATTCTTTTTGTAATCATTCTGCCACCTCGATTGCTTTTTTCAGGTCAACGGCTCCTGTGTAATATGCCTTGCCGATAATTGCACCGTACATATTTCTTGCGGCAAGTTTTTCAACATCTTCAATTGAAGAAACACCGCCCGAAGCAATAATCTGCATACCGAGTTTTTCCGAAAGTTCTTTATAAAGAGAATGGTTGGTGCCTTCCATTGCACCGTCTTTGGAAATGTCTGTGCAGATAAGGGTTTTCACACCTATTTTTTCCATTTCTTCGGCAAAAGCCATTGCCTCAAGTTCTGATTTTTCGGTCCAGCCCTTTATGGCAACAAAACCGTCTTTTATATCAATGCCAACTGCGATTTTATCACCGTATTTCTCAACGGCAGTTTTAACAAAGCCTTCGCTCGTTACTGCGGCAGTGCCGAGAATAACTCTGTCAACACCTGCAGAAACATAGCGCTCTATAACTTCCATACTGCGTATTCCGCCGCCGATTTCACAAAAAAGGTTTGTATTTTTCTTTATTTTTACAACAGTTTCAAAATTCGGAGTAGTGCCGCTTTTTGCACCTTCAAGGTCAACCATATGAATATGCGTGGCACCGCACTTTTCAAAATCAAGAGCAATTTCAAGGGGATTTTCACTGTAAACAGTCATCTGATTATAATCACCCTTGAAAAGCCTGACGGCTTTGCCTTCAAACAAATCTATTGCAGGATAAATAATCATATTTTACTCCCCTTTCATTTCTGTGAATGCTTTTAAAATTGCAAGCCCCGCTTTTCCGCTTTTTTCGGGATGGAACTGACAGCCGAACACATTTCCTTTTGCCACTGCGGCAGTGAGTTCTGCGCCGTACTCTGAAGTTGCAATTACGGCTTCATCACATTCTGCGGCATAGTACGAATGAACAAAATATACAAAATCACCGTCGTTTATGTATTTGAAAAGAGGACTCTTTTCGCCTTTCATATTAAGGGCATTCCAGCCGATGTGCGGAATTTTATATTCCTTCGGAATAACATCTTCAATAGGTCTTATATTACCCTTTATGAGTGCAAGTCCCGGATGCTCACCGTATTCAAAACTTTTCCGGAAAAGCATCTGCATACCAAGGCAGATACCGAGAAAGGGTTTGCCGCTTTCCGCAAGGGATATGAGTTCTTCCGAAAGTCCGCTTTCACGGAGTTTTCTTGCGGCATCTTCAAAAGCACCAACACCGGGAAGAATAACCTGGTCTGCACCTTTGAGCACTTCAATATCGGAAGTCACAACCACTTCGGCGCCAACGGCGGAAAGGGAACTTCTTAGCGAAAAAAGATTTCCCACACCGTAATCAACAATTGCTACCATTATAAAACACCTTTCGTGGACATAATTTCGTCTTTGAAGTTTTCGTCAACCTTCACAGCCTGAGCAATGCTTCTTGCAACAGACTTGAACGCACCCTCAATAATGTGGTGGGAATTGCTTCCTGCCAACTGCTTTATGTGAAGTGTTACCTGAGCGTTACGCACAAAACCGAGGAAGAATTCTTCCACAAGTTCAGTATCGAAAACACCCACTTTTTCTGTAGGTATCTGTAAATCATAACCGAGATAACTTCTGCCTGAAAAATCTATGGCAGAAAGAATCAGTGCTTCGTCCATTGGCAGAATCATATTACCGTAACGGATAATGCCTTTCTTATCCCCGAGTGCATCTTTGAAAGCCTGACCGAGAACAATACCTATATCTTCGGCAGTGTGGTGGAAATCCACCTGAGTGTCTCCCTTGCAGGTGACGGAAAGGTCAAATCTGCCGTGCTTGGAAAAAAGGGTGAGCATATGGTCAAGAAAACCGCAGCCCGTGCTTACGTTGCTTTCGCCTTTTCCGTCTATGTTAAGTTTAAGAGAAATATCTGTTTCTGCAGTTTTGCGTGAAATTTCTGCTGTTCTCATAAAATTTCCTCCAATATATTTTTAAGTGTCTTTACAAGAATTTCCATCTGTGCCCTGCTGCCCACAGTGATTCTGAGATAATCCGTAAGTTTCGGTGTGTCGAAATGCCTTACAAGCACACCCTTTTCTTTAAGCGCGAGATAAAGTTTCCTGCCTTCCGCCTCGGAATGCTTTGCGAAAATAAAGTTAGCATACGATTCCGTCATAGAAAATCCGAGAGAAGAAAGTTCTTCTGATGCCCATTTTCTTATGCGGGCAATTTCTTCGCAGTTTTCTTTAACATACCCGTAATCCTCTATGGTACCGATACCCGCCGCCATGGTCATACGGTTAACATTATAGGGGTTTGTGGAATATTTAATGGTGTTAAGGTCCTGTATCAATGCCTTGCAGCCGATGCCGAAGCCCAAGCGGGCACCCGCCATTGAGCAGGACTTTGAAAAGGTACGGGTAACAAGAAGATTACCGTATTTATGAATGAGCGGTATTACACTCTCGGCACCGAATTCAACATAGGCTTCATCAATCACAACCACATTATCAGGATTGCCGCGGACTATTCTTTCAATGTCTTCAGTGCTGAGGGTAATTCCCGTGGGTGCGTTGGGGTTTGCTATAACAATAGTTTTGTTTATACCGATATAATCCTCGGGGTTTATAGTGAAATCTTCCCTCAGAGGAATTTTCTCATAAGGTATGTTATTGATATCGGCAAAAACGGGATAAAAACCGTAAGAGATATCGGGAAAAGCAACAGGATGTTCAGCGTCGCAGAATGCCATAAAAGCAAAGTTCAGAATTTCGTCTGAGCCGTTTGTGAAAAGTATCTCGTCTTTTTCAACACCGAAGTGCTCTGCGGCAACACCCACAAGGTCACGGAGTTCGGGGTCTGAATAAAGTTGCAGACTTTCCGCCATTGCTTTTGCCTTTTCCACAGCCTTGGGTGAAGGCGGAAAAGGTGACTCGTTTGTGTTGAGTTTTACATATTCCATATCCTTGGGCTGTTCACCGGGGGTATAGGGAATCAGTTTATCATATTTTGAAGAGAAAAATCTGCTCACTTTGTTTCATCCTCCGTGCGAATAACTGCACTTTTTGCGTGAGCGGTGAGACCTTCCTTTTCGGCAAAGAAGGCAACATCTGCGGCAACTTTTTTCAGTGCATCGTAAGTGTAATAGGTATACTGTGTCTTTTTAACAAAATCGTCAACGGAAAGAGGGCTTGAAAACTTTGCAGTTCCGCTTGTGGGGAGTGTGTGATTGGGTCCTGCAAAATAGTCTCCCAGGGCTTCGGGACAGTTTCTGCCCATAAAGATTGAACCTGCGTGACGGATTGAATCAAGATAATCAAAGGGATTGTCAACAAGAAGTTCAAGATGCTCGGGAGCAATTTCGTTGGCAATTTCAATGGCCTTTTTGAGAGTATCGGCAACAATAATCTTGCCGTTATTATCAATGGATTCTCTTGCAATTTCTTTTCTCAGAAGTGCGGGAATCTGTTTTTCGAGTTCAGCCTGAACTGAGAGTGCAAGTTCCATAGAATCAGTAACGAGAACTGCCGAAGCAAGTTTATCGTGTTCTGCCTGCGAAAGAAGGTCAGCGGCAGCATGGGCAGGATTTGTTCTGCCGTCAGCCACAATAAGAATTTCGCTTGGACCTGCAATCATATCAATGGAAACTGTACCGTAAACCTGCTTTTTTGCTTCTGCAACAAAAGCATTGCCCGGGCCAACGATTTTATCAACTTTGGGAATACTTTCAGTTCCGAAAGCAAGAGCCGCAACAGCCTGAGCACCGCCCACTTTGAAAACTTTGTCCACACCTGCAATTTTTGCGGCAGCAAGAATAACAGGATTTATTTTTCCGTCTTTTCCCGGAGGGGTTACAATAACAACCTCTTTAACACCTGCAATTTTTGCGGGAATGGAATCCATAAGCACCGTTGAAGGATATGCGGCAGTACCGCCGGGCACATAAAGGCCTGCTCTGTCAACGGGAATTACCTTCTGACCTGTGACTATGCCGTTTTCATCGTTGATGATGAAACTGTTTCTCACCTGCTTTTCGTGGAATTTGCGGATATTTGCGGCAGCCTTTGTGAGAATTTCAAGGAACTCAGGTTCAACTGAGTTTACTGCCTCTTCAATTTCTTCGGCTGTTACCTGAAGTGATGAAAGCACTGCTTTATCGAATTTTTCCGTATATTCAAAAAGTGCTTTGTCACCGTTTATTTTAACATTTTCAATTATGTCTGAAACAATCTGTTCCACATTGACTGCGGGAACAACCCTTGCAAAAATATCTTTGTTGGCAACTTCGCCGTACTGTAAAATCTTAATCATATTTTATGCCTTTCCCTGTGCGGCAATTTCTGCCACAATTCTGTCTATCTGTTCGCTTTTGAATTTGTAGTTCGCTTTGTTTGCAATGAGTCTTGCACTGATAGGTACAATCGTTTCAAAAACCTCCAGGCTGTTTTCTTTCAGTGTTGTACCCGTTTCAACAATGTCAACAATAACATCGGAAAGCCCCAGAATAGGTGCAATTTCTATTGAGCCGTTAAGGTGAATTATGTCAATATCCCTGCCTTTTGAAAGGTAATACTGACGGGCAATGTTTGTGAATTTTGTTGCAACTCTCAGAGTTTGTCTTGTGTCGTCGTGGAAGTCCGATTTTGCTGCAACTGCCATTCTGCATTTGCCAATATCAAGGTCAAGAAGTTCATAAACATCAGGCTCATATTCAAGAAGAATATCTTTGCCTGCAACGCCCACATCGGCGGCACCTCTTTCAACATAAATTGCAACATCAGAGGGCTTCACCCAGAAATAGCGCACACCTGCTTGTTCATTTTCAAAAATCAGTTTGCGGTTATTCTCTTTTATTGAGGGACACTCAAAACCTGCTTTTTCAAACATTGCATACACTTTTTCCCCGAGTCTGCCTTTCGGGAGAGCCACATTAAGCATTGTTTTCACCTTCTGTCACCTCACTGAATTTTATAAGTTCTCTGTATCTCACACCGTTGGGAATCTCTCTTTGGGCAGAAACGCTTTTTCCCTGTTTTACTGCCGAGGAAATGTATTTTCCGAGAAGTGTAAAATCTGTGTTTTCATCATAAAGCACAACTTCGTCCACATCATACTGCTTTTCTCCTGCAGCAAAACGTTCAAGGGTATCAAGATAAACGGCAAAGCCGATGGCACCGGATTTTCTGTTCATTCTTTGCATAAGTTTATCGTACTGACCGCCTGAAAGAACAACGGTGGGAATACCCTCAACGAAGCCTTTGAACACAATGCCGTTATAGTAATTTACATCATCAACCACTGAAAAGTCAATACGGATCATACTTTTTTCACCGGAAGATTCAATTACATCTGAAAGCTGATAAAGTGCCGTTGTATCAGCAAGTCCTCCGAAAGTCTCTTTAATCACGGGGAGTACCTTGTCAGGTGCACCGCAGGTTGTGATAAGACTTCTGAGGGCGTTTATCTTTTTTTCGGATATATTTTCTTCACTGCAGATTTTCTGAAGTTCGTGTATATTCTTTTCCGAAATGCATTTGAGCACATCTGCCTTTTTTTCTTCCGATATGCCGAAAGCGTCGATAACTCCCGAAACAAAACCCGAATGTGACACATCAAGAACGGAGTTTTCCGAAATTTTTTTAAGGCTTCTGCCTGCAAGGGTAATTACTTCACTGATGTTGTAATTGTCAATTCTGCCGATACATTCAAGGCCTACCTGCATAATCTCTTTAAAAGATGCAGTGCCCTTGTCGGTACGGTATACGTTTTCATTATAATAAACTTTCTGAACGGTGTTTTCTTCGTCCTTGCTGTTTTTTATAATTGAAAGAGTAACGTCGGGCTTCAGCGCCATAAGTTTTCCGTTGGTGTCGGTAAAAGTGATTACACCGTCCGAAATGAGAAAGGCTTTGTTTCTTGCATAAAGGTCATATTCTTCAAACTTACTCATTTTATACTGTGAGTAGCCGTACCTGCCGTAAAGAGACCTGAGAGAAAAAACTACCTTTTCACCAAAGGAAAAAGAAAGTTCATCAACATTCATCATTTTTCCTCCCCCTCTTTGAGTTTATCAATTGCAGTGCGGTAACCGCCGCTGCCGTAATTGAGGCACTTGCTCACTCTGCCGATTGTTGCAGTACTTACTGCAACCTTCTCTGTGATTTTCTGATAACTGAGTCCTTCACTTAAAAGAATTGCCGTATCAAGACGCTGGGACATATCCTCAATTTCCTTGATCGTGCAAAGGTCTTCAAAATAATCGTAGCATTCTTCTATTGTTTCAAGATTAAGTATTGTTTTAAAAAGTCTGTCAACTGATTCACAATGTAATTTTTTCATTATTTTACACCTCACAATTTAATGCTTTAATATATTAGCACTTTATCACTGTAAAGTCAATACTGTTTTTAAATCATTTTTATATTGACATCACACTTTATCTGGGATAAAATCAAAAGTGAAAAAACAGAGCCGAAAAAGATTTAATCATCACCTGAGGAGAACTGTATATGTCAAAATTCAGATGGGCTTACATCGGCAGCGGAAGCATCGCCGACAAAACAGCCAGAAGCATTCTCAAAGGGGAACACGAAATTGTTTCCGTTTATTCAAGAAACTTTGAAAAAGCCAAGGTATTCGCTTCAAAATTCGGTGCCGAGGCAACAAAAACTGCCCAAGAAGCAATCAACTTTGAAGGCGTTGACGGAGTTTATATTGCCACCCCTCACACCTCCCACGTTGAATATGCTCTTATGGCGCTTAAATCACACAAGCCCGTTCTTTGTGAAAAGCCTGTGGGTATATGTGAAGAAGATGTGCACCTTCTGATTTCTGCAGCAAAAGAAAACAACACCTATTTTGCAGAGGCTATGTGGAGTTGGTTTTCCGATGTTTCCCTGACTGTTAAAGAATGGGTACATTCGGGAAAAATCGGCAAAGTGCAGAAAGTGAAAATTATCCACGCTTACCCCGGAATGAAAAAGAATGCGGATTCCCGCGTGAGAAATCCCGAAACCGCAGGCGGTGCACTTCTTGATATCGGCATTTATCCCATAACATACTGCTACAATATCTTCGGTGTGCCCGATAAAATAATATGCGAAGGCAAAATTGAAAACGGCATTGACATATATGAACATATTTCTTTGCACTACGGCGGTTTCAGATGCGATAATTATATTTCTTTTGAATATCTGAAAGAAACCTTCGAAATTACGGGTACACAGGGAAAAATCATTCTTCCCCTTTTCCATGTGGCTCCCGTTGCCGTGCTCAGAAGCCAAAAGGGCAACAAACTCTTTTTCGGCAAAACAACTTATCTTAACGAATTTGACAGAGTGGCAAAAGAAATCCGCGAAGGCAGAACCGAATCGGCATATATTCCCTTTGAAAGCACCCTCCGGTGCATGAAAATTATGGATGAGTGCCGCAAGCAGATGAACCTGAGATATCCTTTTGAAAAATAAAATTAAGGAGAATACATCAATGAAAACAAAATCAGTGGCTCCCGAAAAACTGCAGAAACTGCAGCGCAGAAGGGAAAAAGAACTCAGTTATTGGAAAAAGCAGCAGGCAAGACCTAAGGGTAACTTCTACTTCTGGTACCTTGTTCTGATTATTGCTCTTATCTATGCAGTTGACGAAATTGCTTCTCAGATAAGCACACTTATGCAGACAGAAATTGCCAACGACTTTTTCCGGAGTGACAGTGCAGTTACTATCCTTAATCTTTTACAGATTATCGCAATCCCCTTCCAGATTATAGGTATTCTTTACAGACCCCTTGCCGACCGTTTCGGAAGAAAGACCTTCCTTATAATCAACACATTCGGTATGTCTGTTGCCCTTTTCACCATTTTCCTTTCACAGAATGTTATTATGTATTTCCTGGGTGCCTGCCTTATAATGTTCTTCATTCCCCACGATATGCACGTTGTGTATATTATGGAATCGGCTCCCAGCAAAAGTCGAGCCATAACCTATTCAGTTGTTAAATTCTTCGCTAATATGGCAGTTCTTCTTGTACCCTTGCTTCGCCGTTGGTTAATGGAATCTGCCGCCGAGTGGCGCAAGGTTTACTTTATCCCCGCCATTGTCGGTATTGCTGTTTCTCTTATTGCTCTTGTTTGCGCAAGAGAAACCGACGCATTTATTGATTCCCGTATACGCTATCTCAGTATGACGGAAGACGAACTGAAGGCTGAAAAAGCAAAGAAGTCCGCTCAGGATTCTCAGGGAGGCGTTATAGATGCAATTAAATTCGGCTTCAGCCACAAGCAACTTCGTTGGATATTCATCTGCTTTGCCCTTGCAGGTATCGGCGTTATAGGCAGTATGAACTATCAGGCAATTCTTACCCACGGCTATGCCATGAGTATTCACGGCTCAAATGCAAAGGAGTTTCTGGATCTCGTCAGCATCGACCAGGTCAGCAGAGCCGTTACCCTTTACCCCATCGGTATGGCCTTATCCCAGGTCATTATGGGCTTTATCTCCGACAAAAAAGGCAGAAAAGCAGCAGCAATAACCGTTGCGGCAAACTGTGTTGTGTCCTTTATTGTATTCTCTTTAGGTGCAAGAGGAAATTATCTCACACCTGAAATTGTAGGCTTCTTCTGCGGTACTTTCGTCGGCAGTTACTATTCAACAAACGATGTCCTTATTATGATGGCAAGTGAATCCGCGCCTACCAATCTCCGCTCCTCAACCACCGCTGCACAAACTGTTGTCGGCTTTGCGGGATATGCCGTTGCCTACCTTTCAAATATGATTCTGGCATTTATCTTCGGCGACGGTATAATCGGTACGGTTGCACTTTGTCTTCTCGTTCCCAGTTTTGTAATCACTCTTATTGCACTTATTAAAAACACCCACGACACCAAGGGCATCGACCTGGACACCGTAACGGGTACCGAATGGGACTGAGAGTCATAAAACAAACTTATTTAAATACAAGGAGTATCTGTTGCTCCTTGTATTTTTCCAAAATTTATTACCATACTATTTCATATAGAACTACGGAGGGAAGATAATGAAAATTCTTTTTTATGATACCAAGCCCTATGACAGAGAATCTTTTGAAAAAATAATGCCGCAATACAGTGACATAACCGTTGATTTTCTTAAAACGGATATTTCTCACAGAACCGTTGACCTTGCAAAAGGATATGATGCAGTTTGTGTTTTTGTGGCTTCCGATGTTAATGAGAACATCATTAAAAAACTTGCTGAGTACGGAGTGAAACTTATTCTTCTGCGCTGCGCAGGATACAACAATGTGAATCTTACAGAGGCTAAAAATCAGGGTATCACCGTAATGCATGTTCCCGCATACTCACCGGAAGCCGTTGCAGAACACGCCCTTGCACTTGCTTTTGCGGCAAACAGACACATACACAAAGCATATATCAAGGTGCGTGAAAACAATTTCAGTCTTATCGGTCTCACGGGTTTCAATTTCCGCGGAAAAACTGCGGGTATCATCGGCACGGGTAAAATCGGTGCAATGATGGCAAAAAACTGTCACGGTATCGGTATGAATGTTATTGCTTATGACAGATACCCGAATCCCGACCTCCCTTTTGTGGAATATGTTGAACTTGACGAACTGTTCAGGCGCAGCGACCTTATTTCACTGCACTGCCCCCTCACCCGCGACACCTATCACATTATTGACATTGAAGCCATTGAAAAAATGAAAGACGGTGTTATTCTTGTCAACACCTCAAGAGGTGCGCTCATCAGCACAGAAGATCTTATCAAAGGTATAAGACAGTACAAATTCTCCGGCGTCGGACTTGATGTTTACGAAGAAGAAATGGAAAATGTTTTTGAAAACCGTGAAGACGACATTCTTGAATCTTCCGTCACTGCAAGACTCCTCTCTTTCCCCAATGTTATTGTAACATCACACCAGGGATTTCTTACAAAAGAAGCCCTTGAAGCAATCTGCGAAACCACGCTGCAGAACGCCCGCGACTTTATGCAGGGGAAACCCGAAAAAAATAATATTGTTTGCTGAGTCAAGCACATCAACAAAAAAACAGACCGATATTCCAAGAAATTATCGGTCTGTTTTACGTTATTAAATTGTTTAAAAATCACTTCCTGTTTTCGAGTATGCCTTTTATACGGGTCCTGACATCATTTCTGATATCAGGCGGAAGAAAGGCCAGCGCCATTTCATTCTGCGAATAGAAATACATAATACGCCAATAAAGTTTTCTGTCGGAAATAATTACCTGCGTTGCTTCTTCACTTGTCGGTGCACCTTGTTTTTTCGGTATATTGGGATAATTCTGCCCGACGACAGCAACATTTGCAGGGGCTTTTTCTGTTTTTACGGTTATACCGTCCCTTGCAATTTTCTGCAGATCTCCCGTAAGCGCATTGGCATATTCCAGTGCCGAGTTCATCTGCTCCGTTACTGCAGAAAGGGCTTCCATACTTTTTGCAACACTGTTTTCTGCATTAATCTTTTCAAGTTCAGCCTTGAGCCTCTCGTTTTCCTTGCTTTCTTCCAGCAGAAGTTCAAGAAGTTCAAGCCTGCTGAGTTTTTTCAATTCTTTTTCTGTCATTTAAACATTTAACTCCCTTACGGATGTAATAAGCACAATACTTACTATTGACATAATATCATAATAAACAGCGGATTTCAAGATTTGAGGCGGATTTTCGCCCCCTCACCTGAAACTCTTAACCCAGTTGACCAGTGAATCGTGGTACACATTTTCACGCACGGTGCCCAGCATATAATCGGTAACGGAACCGTTTTTTCTCATTTTTTCAAGAATTGCTGCCTGAAGTTCTTCCACAGTCATATCTTCATACCGTTTGTCCGGTATTACGGTGGCATTTTCTGCGGGTTCGCTTTGTTGTTCATTTATAGGCTTAGTTTTTACCGAAGCCTGTTCTGCCGAATCTTTTTTCACAGGTGCAGTTGTATTTTTGATTTCAAAAGTTTTAATCGGGGCGAAACTTTCACTGCAGAGTTCTTCGGGAAGCCATATTTCACCTGAATTTGCCTTGACTGACACCTGAATCCGCCCGTTATTTGCACATATCT
>JAZOAX010000163.1:0-5065 GCA_045595685.1 Acutalibacteraceae bacterium | reverse complement strand
CAGTATATTGTTATGGAATATGTCGACGGAATTCCTCTTAAAGAATATATGCAGCAGCAGGGTAAAGTTGATCCCAGAGAGGCAATCTACTTTGTAACACAGATTCTCCGTGCTCTTCAGCACGCTCACGACAAAGGTATTGTTCACCGTGATATTAAGCCACAGAATATTATGCTTCAGTCTGACGGTACAATTAAAGTTACAGACTTCGGTATTGCAAGATTCAGCAGAAGTGAAACAAGAACTATGACTGATGGTGCTATCGGTTCAGTTCACTACATCAGCCCCGAACAGGCAAAGGGCAGTGTTACAGATGCTAAAACCGATTTGTATTCAGTTGGTGTTGTCCTTTACGAAATGCTCACCGGAACGCTTCCTTTCCAGTCTGACAATGCAGTATCTGTTGCTCTTATGCAACTTCAGAATGAGCCTGTAATGCCCAGAAAAATCAATCCCGACATTCCTGTTGGTCTTGAACAGATTATCATCAGAGCAATGCAGAAGAATCAAAATGACAGATATCAGTCTGCTTCAGAAATTCTTATGGATATTGAAGCATACAAGAAAAACCCCAACATCAAATTTGACTATGCATATTACTCAGACGACGAACCAATGCTGACTGCTCCTGCATACGAAACACATATCGAAAGAGAGCCCGAAACAGTAGACCCTGTTGAAGATGACGATTATGATGATGAATATGACAGTGACCTTGACGAAAGAAGCAAAAAGAAAACAATTGCAGTTCTTGCAGGCGTTTTAAGTGCTCTGATTGTTTTTGCAGGTGCACTTCTGTTCCTTTTCTCATCGGGATCAAACAAACTTGCTGTTCCTGATCTTATCGGTCTTAATTTCTATTCAGACGTAGATAACAATTCTGCTTATGCAAGTTATAATTTCGAGCCTGTTATTGACGAAGAAAGCAACGAAGACGAAGGCACAATAGTTGACCAGAAGCCCAGAAGCGGCAAAATCGGCAGAGACGAAAAAATCACTGTGTATATTGCAGGTCCTCACACCAAAACAGAAGTTCCCGATGTTTCCGGAATGCTGTACAATGTTGCTGAGAATAAATTAAAAGCAGCAGGATTTGAAGTTACCATAGTTAAAGAAAAAAGTGAAAAAGTTGAAATAGGTAAAGTAATCAGAACACTTCCGAAGGCTGGCGAACAGGCAGAAGAAGGTGCGCTTATAACAATTTATGTTGCAACAAACGAAGATGTTGAACCGGTAAACATACCCGACCTTCTTGGTATGACTGTTGCCCAGGCAAAAGAAGCACTTGAAGCAGTAGGTCTAGTTCTTGATGTTGACAACATCACTTACCGTTCATCTTCAAAACCCAAAGGAACAATTATAGGTTATGAAGGTGTTGGTGAAGAGGCTCTACCCGGCACGGCAATTATTGTTTATGTAAGTACAGGTAAGGAAGCGGAAGAAGAAACAACCGAAGAGACAACAGAAGAAACCACTGCTGAAACTACGGCGGAAACAACTGAAAAAACAACTAAACCGACTACAACCAAACCGACTACTACTAAGCCGACAACTACAAAGAGGGTTACAACGGAACCTACATCTACCACTGAGCCGACTACAAAACCGACAACTAAACCAACAACTCAGCCTACTACACAACCAACAACTCAACCTACAACACAAACAACCGCACCGACAACTGCAGCTCCTTCAACTGAAGCACCTGCACCTTCAGCAGATCAGAACTCATGACAAAAGAAGGTCTTGTTTTAAAAGGAATCGGCGGATTCTATTATGTACAGACTGATGACGGTGTGTTTGAATGCAAAGCCAAAGGGAAATTCAGAAAAAACAGAGTTTCTCCCGTAGCAGGTGACAGAGTAACTATAACCGTCAGGAATTCTGAAGAAAATACTATCGATTCTATTTCTGAACGCAAAAACAAAATGACGCGACCTCCGGTGGCCAATATTGACAAGTTACTCATTGCAGTTTCTGTGGCACAACCGCTGCCCAACAGTCTTATAATTGACAAAATGACTGTACTTGCGGAAAAAAACGGTATAATCCCATTCATAGTAATTACGAAAACAGACCTTGATGAGTTTAAAGAGATTTATGAAACTTATCAGAAAGCAGGATACAATGTATATTTGTTTTCTAACAGAAACGGTGGAGAAACTGAACTTATCAAAAGTGAGTTAAAGGGGAACCTTACTGCATTCACAGGTAATTCAGGCGTTGGTAAATCAACACTGATAAACGCTTTAAACGGCAATCTTGAACTTGAGACAGGTGAAATCAGTGATAAACTCGGCAGAGGAAGACACACCACCAGACAAGCTGAAATTTTCAAAGTTGCTGACGGTCTTGTTATTGACACTGCAGGTTTTTCAAGTGTAGAGTTTGTTGATAATGACGTTTTTCTTGCCGAAGACCTTCAATACTATTTCAAAGAGTTTAATGAATACATCGGTCAATGCCGTTTTACAGGATGTGCCCATATCAATGATAAAGGCTGCAAAATCTGTGAAATGG
Source organism: Acutalibacteraceae bacterium (assembly GCA_045595685.1). GTDB lineage: Bacteria > Bacillota > Clostridia > Oscillospirales > Acutalibacteraceae > UBA6857. The sequence continues at coordinate 2,545 of JAZOAX010000163.1, read as the reverse complement.
TTGCAAAAGGCGTTATCAGTAAAAGCAGACACGAAAGTTACAAACTTATATATAATGAAATGAAAAACATAAAAAAATGGCAACTCTGAATATCTAATCACGTTTTTCCTCTTTATTCGTATAATGTTAATGTGCTCTGAATAATCAGACCAACTAAAAATTAGGGTGATAGCATGGCGAATCCAAGAGGCAACTCAAAGGGACTTGTTTTCACAGCCTTCGGCGCAGGATTTCTTCTGTCATTGTGTTTTCCCGATAAGTTTATGCTTTTCGTTATGGCGCTTATGCTTGTCATTCTTGGCATCATTTCATGTCAGAAACGATGAGGGAGGTATCCGCTTGAAAGTTGTTGTTGTCAAAAGTCCCAAAGCATTGAGAGGCATTCTCAAAGCGATATTTAAAATAAAAGATAAAGAGAGTTAAATCCCTTTAAATAAAGAAAGCAGATGGATTTATCTCCATCTGCTTTCTTTAGGAGTAGATTATGGAAAAACACATTGAAGTTGAAAGAAGCATAATTAAAAAGTACAGAAAAGATATCTGGAAAAGATTTATTGCAGGTATTAATGAATATGAAATGATTAAACCGGGAGACAAAATAGCAGTATGCATTTCCGGTGGCAAAGATTCAATGCTTCTTGCTAAATGTATTCAGCATTTGCAAAAACACAGCGATTTTCCTTTTGAAGCAAAGTATCTTGTTCTTGATCCCGGATATTCACCTGAAAATCTGAACAGAATAATAGATAACGCTAAACTGCTCAATGTACCGATAGAAATTTTTGATGCAAAAATTTTTGACTATGTTGTTGATGTTGAGGAGTCTCCGTGTTATCTTTGTGCGCGTATGAGAAGGGGACACCTATATAAAAATGCGCAGAAATTAGGCTGCAACAAAATCGCTCTGGGGCATCACTTTGACGATGTAATTGAAACCATTCTTCTGAGCATGATTTACGGGGCAGAAATTAAAACTATGATGCCTAAACTTCATAGCACCAATTTTGAGGGTATGGAACTGATAAGACCGCTTTATATGGTTCGTGAAGCGGATATTATTGCATGGGCCAGATATAACGGTCTGCAATTTCTTCAGTGTGCCTGTAAATTCACAAAAGAAACAGAAGAACAATCTGAAAATGAAATGAAATCCAAAAGAAAAGAAATGAAGGAGTTGATTTCATCATTCAGAAAAATCAACTCCAATATTGAAATGAATATATTCAGAAGTGTTCATAATGTTAACCTTGAAACTGTAATCGGTTACAGAAAAAGGGAGAAGAAGTACAATTTTCTTGATGATTACGATGAAAGAGATTAATCCTTTGGCATAAGATATCTTTCATAGTAATCACAAACCTCATCAATACGGTGATCAAAAAATGTGTAAACATCTTCTATCGGACACTCGGTATAATGTGTAACATACCACTTGGCAACACCAATAACTGATCCGGAATAAAAATTCGAGAGCAATTCAATTTTGTAACGCGGAGTTCCTTGCAAAACCTGCTCAATTTTGTCTATACAGAAAGATGTTATCATTTCGGAAAGATATAAATTCAACTGCAGGGATTGTTTTCCTGAAAAAACCGCCTCAAAAACGAATCTGTACTTATGAATAAAACTGAAAACTATTTTAATAAATGATGAGCAGCAAAGTCTGATATTATCAGGAGTGGGGTCCGCAACCACATCATTATATTCTATATCAGCCAGCAATGTTTCAAGGCAAAAATTCAAAAATTCAACTTTATCGTTGAAGTGTTTATAAAAGGTTGCTCTGTGCACATCAGCAGCAATGCAGATTTCAGACACAGATATATCGTCAAAGGATTTATTTCTGAGTAATTCAAGAAAAGCCTCAATAAGCCTTGAATATGTTTTTACAATTCTGACATCTGTCTTGTTCATAATATCTCTCCTTAATGCATATCTTCGCCTTCGTAAACATTTGCTTTGATATCGTCTATAAGATTTCTGAGTTTTTCCATTTGCTTTCTTGTGCGTCTTTCAAAATCAGGATTATTGTTAAAAATCCTGTTAGAAAGATGCTTTTTTTCTTTATCATTATTTTTCTTTGTAGTTTTTACAGACAACATATTTTCAAGCTCAGCATATAAATCCTCAATCTGATATTTGATTTCAATAATTTTATCAGCTTGTGTTTCAAGTTTATTTTTTACATATGAATACTTATCTTCAATCGTTCCTTTGATTTCACTGAGTTCAGATGTAAAAGTTTTAATAAATCCGTTAAGTTTCATCTGAAGTTTTCTTATATCCAAAGCTTTTCTTACAGCGTTGATTAAATCAAGAATAAAAATTGCAAGAACAACAACCAGAATATACTTTACATATTCGCCCTCAATCTTACTGTATAAATTATCAATACCAGGATGAATAACATTCACAAATACAACAGAAATAACACCCCAATATAAAGAATGTTTGAGGCAGATTCTGCCGCCGATATTCAAAAATTCATAGGTGTAATCCCACCATCTTGCTGCAAAAAGTTTTTCCATAATGTAACTGGTAAGAT
>JAZOAX010000162.1:0-9062 GCA_045595685.1 Acutalibacteraceae bacterium | reverse complement strand
AATCCTTGCGGATTTCGAGCATTTTTAACGCTGTTATGCTGCAAAACAGCGAATTTTAAGGCTTAAATTCCTTACGGAGTGCCGCCCTTGCCTGTCATTTTTTATTATGAATTAATCCAGTTTAAAATCTCACTGAGGTGTTCTTCGCTTACGCAGTCAACACCTTTTTCAAGGGCTTCAACAGCCTTTTGTCCGTCGGGGACATCGTTATCCTTGAGTTTTGATTTCATCATTTTCAGCATCATATTCATCATCATTTTATACATTCCGCTGAGGTTGTTGATGTGAAAATTGCCGAGAAGTGAGAACATAGGCTCGGTTATGGCGTTTTTAGCTTTCAGTTCTGCATCCTGCTTTTCGCTTTTCATCATACCGACGGGGCACACTGCCTTAATGTTGAAAAGGTCTCTTGCCTCTTTCAGTCCCTGAACGGTACCTGCCATTACCCAGCCGATGAAGATAATTTCCGCTTCGGCGGGAATTTCACTTGCATTTGCAAAATCAAAAACGGGATAACCTGTTTTTTCACCTAACATTTCTGCATACTGCTTTGCAGAGCCGGTGTTTGTAACATATACTATCGCTGTCATTTGTTTTATTATCCTTTTCTTATCTTACGGGGAGGTTGAAGCAGTGCATCTGAAGACTTGTAAGAAGTCTGAGGGGTTCTGCTGCTTCAAATTCGGTACCCTCTGCAAACATCTTGTTCTGAAGCATAATTGCTGCAAGAAGTGTGGGCTCTGCCTGTGATTTGTGGCACTTGATGGATTTCATCTTGAGTTCTTCAAATTCTGTAATGTCAACAAGAGTGTTGGGCTTATCTGTGTAATAGAAACCAACACCTTTTACTCTCCAGGCATCTGTGCGGAGCTTGCCGTCAACAAAATCGGGATAGAAATCGCAAAGAGCGTCCATTGCGGCGAACTTAACAGCCTCGCCTACTTTGATGTGGTCGCTGTGACATTCTGTTTCAAGCTGAGGGTCAACGGTGAGCACATAATCGGGCTTTACTTTTCTGATAACTTCAACAATTTTAAGAGAAATTTCTCTTACGGAGTTGTCGTTCTTATCGGCAAAACCGAGGAAACCTGCGTTTTTCATACCAAGACATTTCTGTGCTTCAAGAGCCTCTGTCTGTCTGAGAGTCTGAATATCGTTTTCCTTGCCGATGTATTCGGGCACTGCGTATCTGTCGTCGGTAACGGTGAGTTCGTAAACCTCAACACCGAGAGAACGAAGCCATGCAATTGTACCGCCTGCACCGATCTGGTTGTCGTCGGGGTGGGGCTGAACAAAAAGTACTCTTTTTGCCTTGCTAAGATCAGGGGGAGAGCAAAGAAGATCATCTGCAACGGTTGCGGCAGACACAACGGTCTTTGCAGCGGCAAATTTGATTGATGAATTGCGTTTTCTGAAGATCTTTTTAATTTCCATATTTTCGCCTTCCTTGTAAAATTTTAATACCTTTCTATTTTATATCAAATTGCTTCTTTAGTCAACTCATCGTCGCAAAAAACTGTTTCAACTGTTTTTTCGCAGTTTTCGGGGGAATAAACCCAGCGGTCAATAAAGTCGCTTTCGTTATAATAAGTGACAGGGTCGTTGGGATATTCGGCATCAAAAGAATCCACAATTATGAGTTTTATCTTCATTCTTTCGGGAATGAGGTTTTTGATATATACACTTGCGTGCTGACCGGGTACCACACCGGGTACATATTCGGCAAGACCTGCAAGGTTGGGCTTCAGTTCCACAAAAATTCCGTAGCGTTCAACGGAGCGCACAATGCCCGGTACCGTTTCACCTGCTTTGAACAAAGCGGCATTTTCTTCCCAGGTGCCGAGAAGTTCTTTGTAACTCAGAGTTATTCTGCCGTTTTCGTCAATGCTTTTCACAACGGCTTTGATTTTCTGCCCCGGTGTGAATCTTGCACTGGGGTGGGGAATTCTCGAAACGGATATGGAGTCAATTGGCATCAGTGCGGAAATGCCTGCGCCGATATCGGCAAAAACTCCGAAGGATTCCATATGGGTAACAACTGCATCAATAACGCAGCCGGGTGTCAGATTGCTTATATATTCTCTCATACAGTCGGTCTGTACGGCTTTACGGCTGAGAATTGCAACGGTTTCGCCGTTTTCATCAGTCTGAAGGTCAATTATTTTGCACATAACGGGTTTGTTTACCCTAGATATGATTGCAATATCTCTCACTGAGCCGTCATCAATGCCTATGGCACCTTCGTTGCGGGGGATAATACCTTTCATAACGCCCAGGTCAACGTGAAGATTATGCTCTTTGTCGCATACGGTGGCTCTCACTTCAAGAATTCTCCCGCTGTAAAAAGCCTCTTTGATTGCGGCCTTTGATGAGAGAATGTTTCTGTTTTCTTCTGTGAGGATCAGATAATTTTCAGGAAAATACTTTTTCATTTTAAAACCCTTTCTGTCTTACGGACTATAAAGTTAAACAAACATTATGTTTTCATTTATATGTTTATTTTTTATAATTTATTTATTTTATTTTGACTTTATGATTGATATTCACCCTCTTTATATGCTATACTTTATTAATAATTGGCTTTTTGCAGTCAATAAATTATCAAGGAGGCTTTGATTATGGATATTCGTGTGGGCGATGTGCTTGTTATGAAAAAGAATCATCCCTGCGGAAACAACGAATTCACCGTTATCCGTTCAGGTATGGATTTTAAACTCGAATGCAGAAAATGCGGTCATCTTGTTATGACTCCCAGACTCAAAGCCGAAAAGAATATCAAAAAAGTTATAAGAGACGGAGAAGTGCTTTAGGTTGTTTCCTCTTACATTTATGATTATTGAAAAAAAGGAGACACTTTATGCTTGATAAATTAAATTCCGTTGAAGAACGCTTTGAAGAAATCAATGCCCTTTTGTATGACCCGGATGTTATATCCGATATGGCAAGATATTCTTCTCTTATGAAAGAACACAAAACCCTCACTCCTGTTGTTGAAAAATTCAGGGAATACAAAAAAGTTGACAGTGATTACCGTTCAGCAAAGGAGATGCTTGACGAAGGCGGCCTTGACAAAGACTTCAGAGAAATGGTTTTCGAAGAATATCAGAGTGCAGGGGAAGAAAGAGAAAAGATTTTTGAAGAACTGAAAATCCTTCTTCTGCCCAAAGACCCCAACGACGATAAAAATGTTATTGTTGAAATCAGAGGCGGCGCAGGCGGTGAAGAATCGGCACTTTTTGCAGGTGTGCTTTACAGAATGTATACAATGTATGCCGAAACCAAAAGATGGAAAACGGAAATTCTTTCTTCCAACCCCACAGAACTTGGCGGCTTCAAAGAAGTATCATTTATGATAAGCGGTGAAGGCGCATATTCCCGTTTTAAATATGAAAGCGGAGTTCACCGTGTTCAGCGTGTGCCCGAAACGGAGACACAGGGCAGAATCCACACTTCAACGGCAACCGTTGCCGTGCTTCCCGAAGCACAGGAAGTGGATGTTGAAATTAACCCTGCAGATTTGCAGATTGACACCTTCCGCGCTTCAGGTGCAGGCGGTCAGCACGTTAACAAAACCGAATCTGCAATCCGTATAATTCACATTCCCACAGGCACAATAGTTGAATGTCAGGATGAAAGAAGTCAGCACAAGAATAAAGACAAAGCGATGAAAATTCTCCGTTCAAAAATTCTTGAAGCAGAAATGCAAAAGCAGATGTCCTCCATTGCCGACGAAAGAAAAAGTCAGGTCGGCACAGGTGACAGAAGCGAAAGAATCAGAACATACAACTATCCTCAGGGCAGACTTTCTGACCACAGAATAGGACTTACATTGTATAAACTTGAGCAGATTCTCAACGGTGACCTTGACGAAGTGATTGATTCCATAGTCACTTTCTTCACCGCAGAAAAACTCAAAAGCAGTAACGGATAAAGCAGTGATATAATTATTATGGAAACAAGGATTTTTAAAATAAATTCACCGAACAGTGAGGATATTTCCCTTGTGGGAAGTATTCTCAGAGAAGGCGGACTTGCGGCAATACCCACCGAAACGGTGTACGGCCTTGCGGGAAATGCCTTTGACGGTGAATGTGCAAAAAAAATATTCGAAGCCAAGGGCAGACCTTCCGATAACCCTCTGATTGTTCATATTTCAGAGTTCAGCCAGTGGAAACCGCTTGTTACGGAAATTCCCGAACAAGCAAAGGCGCTTGCCGATGCCTTCTGGCCGGGACCGCTTACAATAATTCTTCCCAAAAGTGAAAAAGTACCCGATGAAGTCAGCGGAAATCTTTCCACTGTTGCAGTGAGAATGCCGTCAGACGAAATTGCAAGGGCGATTATCACTGCGGCGGGAGTTCCTCTTGCGGCACCGTCGGCAAACCTTTCGGGAAAGCCCAGTCCCACTTCGGCAAAACATGTAATTGACGATATGACAGGCAGAATTGATGCAATTGTTGATGCGGGCGAGTGCTCTGTGGGTGTTGAGTCCACGGTGATTTCTCTTGCAGTCACACCGCCGAGACTTTTAAGACCGGGGGGAGTTACTCCCGAAATGCTTGTGTCGGTGCTTGGTGAAATTGAAATTGATGATGCCGTATACAATAAACTGCCCGAAGGAGCCGAAGCCGCTTCACCGGGTATGAAGTATAAACATTACGCACCCGAAGCACAGGTTGTTCTTATAAAGAGCAGTCTTGCTGATTTCAGAAACTATGTTGAAAAGAACAAAGAAGACGGAACAGTGGCACTGTGTTTTGAGGGCGAAGAAAAGGGCATCAGTGTTCCCACACTTACCTACGGTGAAAAAGATGATCCGTCTTCTCAGGCAAAGCATATTTTCGATGCCCTCAGGCAACTTGACGAGATGAAGGCAAAAACAGTTTTTGCCCGCTTACCCGAACAAAACGGTGTGGGACTTGCGGTTTTCAACCGACTTATAAGAGCCGCAGGTTTTAATGTTATTGAATTATAGGTGATGAAAGTGCTGGTAATCGGTCTTACGGGAAAAACAGGTGCAGGCAAAAGCACCGTATCCCGATATCTTGAGAAAAAGGGCTGCTATATTATTGACGGTGACAAAATTGCAAGGGACATACTTCTGCCCGGCAGACCTGCAGTGAAAGAACTCGCTTCATATTTCGGTGAAGACATAGTTCTGCCTGACGGAAATATTGACCGCTCAAAAGTTGCCGAAAGGGCCTTTTCTTCCCCTGAAAATACCGATGCCCTTAACAGAATCACGCATCCCCATATAACAGAAACATTCACCCGTGAGATTTCCGCGGCGGAAAAAGGCGGATATAAAGCGGCGGTGATTGATGCGGCGGCACTTCTGGAAAGTGACTGCAAAAACCTTTGCCAAAAAATTGTTGTTGTCACCGCACCTGAAGAAATCAGGCTTCAGAGAATTCTTCTTCGCGACGGAATTTCTGAGGAAAGGGCAATGATGCGCATAAAAGCACAGAAAAACGATGAATACTATTTTTCGCAATCTGATGTAATTATAAGAAATTACGACCCGTATAATTTACAAAACGAAATTCTGCCCGTTGAGGAGTTACTGAATGACTGACAGCAAAAAAATACTTCGTGCTCTTGTGAGTCTGTTTCTGGCAATATCCGTAATTTTTATCGGTGCGGTGTCAATACTTAAGGTATTATATCCCACACACTACTCTGATTTTGTCGAAATATATTCAGAAGAATACAACCTTGAGCCTTCATTTGTTTATGCAGTGGTTGAATGTGAGAGCGGTTTTGACAGAAAAGCAGTATCTTCTGTCGGAGCAAGGGGCCTTATGCAGATTATGCCCGAAACATTTTTCTGGCTGCAGGAAAAAACAGGTGAAGAACTTTCCGAGGAGGAACTTTTCACCCCTGAGGTGAACATAAAATACGGCTGCTATTTATATAGTATACTTTTAAGGGAGTTTGAAAACGAAGAATCAGCCGTTGCCGCTTATCACGCAGGCATAGGTAATGTGCACAAGTGGCTTAAAGATGAAAAATATTCCCAAGACGGAAAAACACTTTATAAAATACCTTTTCCGTCAACTGAAAATTATGTCCGTAAGGTTATTAAAACCAAAGAAATATATAATAAACTCTATTGATAGAAAGGATGCTTAATTATGGAAAAAGAAAAAAGTGCAGCTGAACTTCTTTCTGAAAAACTCACATTCAAAAAGGAGCATTTCAGCAAAGCGATGAGTGATGAAGAAATCCTCAGAGCAGACGAATTCTGCGAAGGTTACAAGGATTTCCTTCAGGAAGGCAAAACTGAAAGAGAATGTGTTGAATATGTTCTCGAAAAAGCCGCTGCAAAGGGCTTTACCGAATTTGACAAGACAAAAACCTACAAAGCAGGCGACAAAGTATATGTCAACAACAGAGGTAAGTCGGTAATTCTTGCCGTTATGGGTAAAAAGGGTGCAAAAGAAGGTGTGAAGATTGTTGCTTCACACATTGACTCACCCCGTCTTGACCTTAAACCCACACCTCTTTATGAAGACAGTGAACTTGCATACTTCAAAACACACTACTATGGCGGTATCAAAAAGTATCAGTGGGTTGCAATTCCTCTTTCACTCCACGGTGTTATGATCAAAGCCGACGGCACAAGTGTTAAAATCAGCATCGGTGAAAAAGAAGGCGAGCCCAAGTTTGTTGTAACAGACCTTCTTCCCCACCTTGACAAAGAACAGAGCAAACGCCCGTTGCTTGAAGGTATCAAGGGTGAAGAACTCAATATTCTCATCGGTTCAAGACCCTTCAAGGCAGATGAAGGCAGTGAACTTGTTAAACTCAACATCCTCAATATCCTTCACGAAAAATACGGCGTGACAGAAAAGGATTTCATTTCAGCAGAACTTGAACTCGTTCCCGCATTCCCCGTATCAGATATCGGCTTTGACAGAAGCCTCATCGGTGCTTACGGACACGACGACAGAGTATGTGCTTATCCTGCGATGGAAGCAGTTTTCGACTGTGAGAACCCCGAAAGAACAACCGTAACCGTACTTTCCGACAAGGAAGAAGTGGGCAGTGACGGTAACACAGGTCTCAACTCATCATATCTCAAGTATTTCATCCACGACCTTGCCGATATGGAAGGCGTAAAGGGCAGAGATGTGCTTTCAAAGTCAGAATGTCTTTCAGCAGACGTTAATGCAGGCTTTGACCCCAACTTCCCCTCAGTTCACGACAGATACAACTGCTGCACTCTTAACCACGGTGCAGTAATCACAAAATACACAGGTGCAAGAGGTAAGTCAGGCACATCCGATGCTTCTGCAGAGTTTATGGGTAAAATCCGCAGAGTTCTTGACAGTGCAGATGTATCTTGGCAGATAGGTGAACTCGGCAAAGTTGACGAAGGCGGCGGAGGAACCGTTGCAATGTATATTGCAAACCTCGGTGTTGATGTTGTTGACCTCGGCGTGCCCGTGCTTTCAATGCACGCTCCCTTTGAAATTGTTTCAAAGTTTGATGTTTACAGCACATACAGAGCCTGCTATGAATTCTATAAGGCTGACTGATAAAAACTGAACCGAAAACGGTAAAAAACTGAAAGCCACAGTATACCTGACGTATACTGTGGCTTTTTTGCTTTGTATAATTGTTTAAAACATAGAAATTACAAAATATTACAATTTTTTTAAAAGTATGTATTGCAAAAAAGAACAGATTTTGATAGAATACTGATGTATTTACAAAACTAAGTTAGGTGGTTGGCTAAGATGAAACTTCTCGAAGAAAAGATTCTTAAAGACGGAAAGGTATTTCCCGGAAATATTCTGAAAGTGGATTCATTTCTCAACCACCAGATTGATGTTGCTTTTCTTAACAAGATGGGCGAAGAAATTAAAAGATTATACAATGACTGCGGAGTTAACAAAATTCTCACTATTGAAGCGTCCGGAATCGGAATTGCTTGTGTAACGGCGCAGTTTTTTGATTGTCCGGTACTTTTTGCCAAAAAGACAAAAACAAAGAATATAGCATCATCTGTTTATAAAACACAGGTAATGTCTTTCACCCACGGTGTACAGTACGATGTAATCGTATCCAAAGACTTTATCGGTGAAAATGACAGAATACTTATCATTGACGATTTCCTTGCAGAAGGAAATGCGCTTTTGGGGCTTATTGATTTGTGCAAGCAGGCAGGCGCCGAAGTTGTTGGCTGTGCCATTGCAGTTGAAAAAGGTTTTCAGGACGGAAGAAAAAAGGTTGAAGAAAAAGGTGTCCGCGTGGAATCCCTTGCCATTGTTGAATCAATGTCCGAAGGCACTGTTGTTTTCAAACAGCAGTAATTACACAGTAAATAGCCGATATAAAATCGGTTAAATAAAAAATATTTTTAACGGAGGCAAACCACAATGAAAAAAATCCTTGCAATTGTGCTTGCCGCTCTCATGCTCTTCACACTTGCAGCATGCGGTGGCGACAAGACAACAGACGGCAACACAGATGAGAAACTCGGCATGAGCGAATCACCCATCGCTGAAGTTGCTCTCGCAACTGACTATGAAGTTCCCGAAGACTTCAAAATCGGTTTCATCTGTCTTCACGATGAAAACTCAACTTACGACCTTAACTTCCTCAACGCTGTTGACAAGATTCAGGAAGCTCTTAAGCTCACTGACGAACAGGTTATCGTTAAGGTTAACATCCCCGAAGGCAACGAATGTTATGTTGCTGCAAAAGACCTTGTTGATGCAGGCTGCAAAATCGTTTTTGCTAACTCATTCGGTCACGAAGACTTTATGATTCAGGCTGCTAAGGAATTCCCCGAAGTTGAATTCTGCCATGCAACAGGTACAAAGGCTCACACAGAAGGCCTCAAGAACTTCCACAATGCATTCGCATCAATTTACGAAGGCCGTTTCCTTGCAGGTGTTGCTGCAGGTCTCAAGCTTAACGAAATGATCGAAGCAGGCAAGTTCACAGCAGAAGAAGCAAAGATGGGTTATGTTGGTGCTTACACCTACGCTGAAGTTATTTCAGGTTACACATCATTCTATCTTGGTGCTAAGAGCGTATGCCCCACAGTAACA
>JAZOAX010000161.1:0-2973 GCA_045595685.1 Acutalibacteraceae bacterium | reverse complement strand
TCTTCTTTGAAAACGGTAAAACTGCCAAGGTATCTCTTTCGTCTTATGCAACCAAAACCAACAGAAAGAAACTTATCAAAGCATATTCTGATAAATCACCCCTTGTTTCTATGCTGTATCTTCGTGAAGATAAGCAGATTGTTCTTGAAACCACAGGCGGCAGATGTCTTCTTGTTGACACAGCACTTATCGCAGTGAAAGCAATGAAAGATACTCAGGGTGTTGCCTGCATCACAATCAAGAAAAATCAGAAGCTTGCTTTGGTGCGTGAATATGTTGAGGGTGAATTTGTGAAACCCGCACGCTATAAATCAAAGAATTTGCCTTCCGCGGGTGCTATCCTTTCAAATGAAGATGTTATGAAAAGAAATAATGTAACCTTTGAAGGATTTGAATAATTAAAACATCAGTTTTTCCCGATATGACTTGTGCATATCGGGGATTTTTTCGCTGAAATTATATTAATTTTTCTCATCACGAAGTTTATTATCAAACGGCAAGTTAAAAATAAATCATAAAGTTAATTTTGCACACTTGTGTTGCAAAAGTTACAAAATATTCATAATTTAATAAAAATTAAGGAAAGAAATACTGTATAATTAACACTTGGATATGAAAAAAATAAGAAAATAATCAATTGCTGATCCCAAAAAACAATATTCAACGGCACGCAAAAAAAGGAGTGTGATTTAATTTGGAAAAAACTCTTTCAACAGTAAGGCAGTTGGCAGAATACGCGGCAGAGTCTTATGGTGACAAGGATTTTTGCCGTTTTTACAGAAAAAACGATTTATACATAAAATCATATAACGAATTTCTGCAGGACTGTCTTGCAGTGTGCCGATATATAAGAAACATTGAGAAAAAGCGTATTCATATAGGATTCATAGGCAGAACAAACTACGAATATATTGCCTGCCTCTCAGGTATGATTTTCAGCGGAAATGTTGTTGTTCCTTTTGCTCCGGATATCACTGTTGATGAAGCAAATGAACTTTTTGAAAATGCCGATATTGAAATGCTTTTCTGTGAAGAGGAGTTTCTTAAAAAAGCAGAAGTAATCAACGAAACATACGGCGGAATCAAAAAAATCATATCTCTCGGTGACTGGCACTGGTTCCAGGATATTTTTAACGAATATTCATCAGATTCTGAATACGCATCGCTTTCCGATGTGGAAGAAAATCCCGATGAGTGTTCTCTTATAATTTACACTTCCGGCACAACGGGGGAGAGAAAAGGCGTAATGCTTTCCAACCGTAACCTTGCCGCCAACTCAAGTTATGAAGCCTACAGTATGGACGACGATGATGTGAGTCTTTCCGTACTTCCTATGCACCATGTTTTCTGTTATGCCTGCGATGTGCTGAAAACACTTTATGACGGCGGAACACTTTGCCTTAACGGTAAACTTGCAAATCTTTATAAAAACCTTCTCAGATACGAACCAACAATTATGAGAATAGTTCCCTCAATGTGTAAATCTGTTCTCACAAAAATCAAGGTTGCCGAAAGAAAACATCCCGAACTTACTAAAAGGGAAGCGGCTGAACTTATTGTGGGTAAAAATTTCAGAAGAATGATTGCGGGCAGCGCATTTCTGAGCAGTGCTCTGATTGATGAATTTGAAAAGTACGGTATTATTGCAAGACAAGGCTACGGAATGAGCGAGTGCAGCCCAAGAATTACCACATCAGACTTTTCGGAAAAATGCAAATACTCCAACGGCAAACTCATCGGTGTTGATGAAGTGAGAGTCGTTGACGGAGAAATTCAGATAAAAGGTCCGTCTGTTATGCTCGGTTACTACAAAAAGCATCTCAGAACAAAAGAAGCCTTCACGGAAGATGGCTTTCTTCACACAGGAGACCTCGGATACATTGAAGATGACCACGTTTATCTTGTGGGCAGAAAAAAGAACCTCATTATTCTTTCTAACGGAGAAAATATATCTCCGGAAGAAATTGAAAACTGCTTTGTTGATGACGGCATTATCAAAGAAATTGTTGTTTATGCAGAAAAAGACAGCATCATTGCTGAAATATTCCCCGATGAACTTCTTATTTCTTCTCTTGATATTGTTGATGTTGAAGGTGAACTCGAAAAGATTGTTGACCGTGTAAACATAAGTCTCAATCCGGACAGACAAATCAGTTCTTTCAGAATCAGAAATAAGCCTTTCACAAGAACATCCTCGGGTAAAATAAAAAGAACAGAATTTTATTTTAAGGAGAACAAAAGATGATAGAAAAGAAACTGCCTGACGGCAGAACAGTCAAAGCCTATCCCATAAGCAACTCTCAGAAAATGATGTATCTTATGTCTTTGAAATACGGCTCAGGATATCCCGTAAACAACATCGGTTTCGGATATTACTGGAAGGGTGAAATGGATAAAAAAATAATGAAAGAATCCATTTATGAAGCCATCAGAAGATGTGATACAATGCGCCTTCGTTTTGTAATGGGAAAAAAACTCAGCCTTCATCAGTATGTTACTGAAAGAAGTGAACTCAGAATTGAAGAGTGGGACTACAGCGACCTTACAGTTGACGAAGCCGAGGAAAAACTTACTGCTTTTTCAAGAAGCAATATACCGATGTTCAACTGTGAAATACATAAAATTGCCCTCGTTGATTTTGCCGAAGGGTATAAAGGTATTTTTATGAGAATACAGCATCTTGCAATGGATGCCTATTCCCTCAAGGTTTTTGTAAACGATATTATTGAACTCTATCTTCACAAAACCAGAGGTACACCGTACCCGAAGCCTATGCGACCATATATTCCTGTTCTTGAAAAGGAACTCGAGTATGAAACATCACAGCAGCACGAAATTGACAAACAGTATTGGTACGATTCACTTGCAAAAACATCTGAGCCGATTTTCACAGACTATATGATTGATAACCGTCTCAAGCATCAGCAGAAAAAGCACCCCGAACACCGTTTTGCAGATATACATTCAGGTCTT
>JAZOAX010000160.1:0-4622 GCA_045595685.1 Acutalibacteraceae bacterium | reverse complement strand
TGTTTGCAGAACAAGGCAAAAAGCACAGAAATCCTTGCGGATTTCGAGCATTTTTAACGCTGTTATGCTGCAAAACAGCGAATTTTAAGGCTTAAATTCCTTACGGAGTGCCGCCCTTCAGACTGCTTTTGTTTTTTATTTCTCAGTTTTGAACAAGTATTTTTCTCATATAACCCGGCTCATATTCTGCATAACCGTGTTTGGGATAAAACTGCCAGGATTCATAAAACTGTTCCTTGTTACCGAGGTGCACAATAACAGCCTTTTTGCCAACCGATTTAAGATACTCTTCGGCGGTTTTTAAAAGTGCAGTACCGATACCCTGATGTTTAAGACTATGCTTTACAAAAAGCCTGTGAAGAACAACATCTTCACTGTTTGGAACAGAATTATATCCAACACTGCCTATAACTCTGTCATTATCATCAAGAGCAATCCAGAACATATCACCCTTGTCAAAATAGTTCTTCTGAACATCAAGCAAATCCTCGTTAAGCCCCGGCACTCTGCCAAGGGCATTTTTTGCCTCAAGTATCATAAATATGAGGTCGTCGCGGTATTTGGGCTCGAATTTGATTATTCGCATTTCACTTCACCTCAATTGCAATGAAAGGGACGGTCATTTCCTCTTGCGTAAGTCCTGCGTGACCGCCTATTGCTTCAAAATCTGAACGCTTTGTGTAAATAACCGTATTATCCGTGGCTACGGCTAAATAATCACCGATAAAATCTTTAGTTTTAGGATGTACGGTGCCGTAACCCAGAAGATTTTCAGAAAAAACATCTTCCTTTGACATAAGTCTGAAAGTGTCCCCGAATATTTTATTGAATTCCCTTTTAAAATCTTCTTTTCTTCCATCTTTGATAAAAAAACTTAATGCTCTCGGCTCAACAGATGGCGGTATTTTTAACATATCCGTCAATTCGGGATAATCTTCCAGATATTCAGTTTTGCAGTTTATCTGACCGTGGTCAGCAGTAATAATCACAAGGGAGTTTTTCAGTTTACTGCACAGTTTCTGAACCTCTTTGTCTATCTGCTCAACTTCGGCTTTTGCCTGAACACTGTCCACACCGTGAATATGCATTATGTTGTCGGGTTGATACCAATAAGTGTATATGTACTTCTGCTTTCTCTTTTTAGATAGCCTGTAAACCGTTTTGCAGATATGATGAACACTTTTTGAGCGATATTTTGAAAATGCTGATACATAATATGCCGTCCTTTTACCCCTTACTTCTTCAATTCTTTGAAATATTCTTTTGTACGGTATATATTTCTGCGGAACATTATATTTTGCGGCAGGGTCTCCGTTTCGTTGCAAGGTATTTTTGAACACGGTAACACTTTCTCCTATTTCGTCAAAATATAAATCCCATCCGATCCAACCTGTTTGTGCAGGAGAATACCCGCTTTCTATGGCAGTAACTGCTGCAACGGTAGTTGACGGGTATACAGATGAAATATCGGCTGAATGGTGCTGTCTGAGAAAAGAGTCTTCTTTAAGATGATGATTCAACACCGATGTTCCCATTCCGTCAAAAAGCATAACAATCACATTTTTATAGTTCTTCTTTAACAATTCATCAAGTTCAGTCATAGTCTTATGCTCACAGTCAGTGACACCGAAATATTTAAGCACAGACGAAGCGACAGACAGTATACTCCGGTCATAATCGGGATATTTAATCATACTTATTCTCACCTCATTCTGTTTATAAATTCATCGGCTTCTGCTCTCGATTTAAAAATCACAACTTGTTTTTCATCTCTATATTTGTTAATCAATTCATAAATATACGGCAATGTTTTTTCAGAAAATTCTTCAATAAACATTTTAAATTCAGGATCCAACTCTGTTTCCGTCCACGGCAAATCATAACGGCCTTTACCTATTCGCTGAATTGCCCCTTGCAGACAAACCTCCGTCGGTAAATCAAAAAGAAAAACTGTGTCGCACTGTTTCAGTCTCATTTCTATTGTTCTTTTATAGTTTCCGTCAATTATCCACTGCGGAAGTGAAAAAATTTCTTTTATTCTTTCATCAAACTCATCTCTTGAAATATGTGTTTTGTCAGGCTTATGCCATATTGCATCAAGATAATAAAGAGGCAAATCCGTGCATTTATTAAGTTTTTCGGCAAAAGTTGTTTTACCTGAGCCCGGACAGCCTATTACAATTACTTTATTCATCATTTTCTCCTTCACAAAAAACTAAAAGCACCTCCGGAATTTACGAAGATGCCTGCAAGTTCAGAACGATGTTTCAAATCAATCGCAAACGGACAAAAAGGCACTCCTGTTCCCGGATTTAAAATTCATCATCATTTTGTCCGCCTGCCCTTCAATTTCGTTTTTATCAATATAACACAGTATCTGCGGCTTGTCAATCAGTTTGTTTCGTTGCTGAAAAAACGTCTTGTTACACACCTCAAGACCCCTTTATGATATGCATTTTACACAAAATTTAACTTCTTTGTATGTGCAATTTCAACTTGCCAAATACTACAATTAGTGATAAAATATGTTGGTTATAAAAATACTGTCAAAATTTATAAAAATCAGGTGAAATAATGGACATCAGAAACGAAGTCAGAAATGTTGCAATTATTGCTCACGTTGACCACGGTAAAACAACTATGGTTGACGAAATGCTCAAGCAGGCAGGTACCTTCAGAGAAAACGAACAGGTCGCAGACAGAGTTATGGACTCAAATGATCTTGAAAGAGAAAGAGGTATCACAATCCTTTCCAAAAACACCGCAATTCATTACGGTGACATCAAAATAAACATCGTTGACACTCCGGGACACGCAGACTTCGGCGGCGAGGTTGAACGTATTCTTATGATGGTTGACGGCGTACTTCTGCTTGTTGACGCCTTTGAAGGCTGTATGCCTCAGACAAGATTCGTTCTTAAAAAGGCTCTCGGACTCAAAAAGAAGGTTCTTGTTGTGGTTAACAAAATTGACAGACCCGGTGCAAGACCTGCCGAGGTTATCGACGAGGTTCTTGACCTTTTCATCGAACTCGGTGCCGACGATGACCAGCTTGAATTCCCCGTTGTATACGCTTCCGCAAGAGACGGATACGCTTCCCTTGACGACTCCGTGCGTGAAGGTGATATGCGCCCCCTTCTCGATGCTATTGTAGAACATATCGAAGCGCCCAAGGGTGATATTAACGGCCCCACACAGATTCTTTTCTCCTCCCTTGACTACGATGACTATATCGGCAGAATCGGTATAGGCAGAGTTGAAAGAGGCAGTGTAAAACAGGGTCAGTCCGTTGTGCTTTGCAACAACGACGGAGAAAGAAAAAATGTGCGTATCTCCCGTCTTTATCAGTTTGAAGGCCTCAGAAGAGTTGAAGTGCAGAGTGCCACCCTCGGTGACCTTATCTGTGTATCAGGTATTGCCGAACTCAACATCGGTGAAACCGCCTGTGACCCCGACTGTGTTGAGCCCTTACCCTTTGTAAAAATAGACGAGCCCACAATTTCAATGAACTTTATTGTCAATAATAGTCCTTTTGCAGGCAAAGAAGGTAAGTTTGTTACTTCCAGAAACATCCGTGACCGCCTTTTCAAAGAGGTTGAAACCAACGTAAGTATGCGTGTTGAAGAAACTGATACCACCGACTCATTCAAGGTTAGCGGCAGAGGTGAACTTCATCTTTCAATCCTCATTGAGACCATGCGCCGCCAGGGTTATGAGTTCCAGGTATCACGCCCGAAAGTAATTCTCAAAGAAGAAAACGGCGTAACACTTGAGCCTATGGAACTTCTTATTGTTGAAGTGCCCGACCAGTACGCAGGTGCAGTTATTGAAAAAGTATGCTCAAGAAAGGGCGAACTTGAAAATATGGGCACAAGAGACGGCGGCAGCACCCACCTTGAATTCAGAATTCCTGCAAGAGGTCTTATCGGCTACCGCAGTGAATTTATGACCGATACCAACGGTAACGGTATTATGAACCAACTTTTCGCAGGCTACGAGCCTTATAAGGGTGATATCGTATCAAGAGAAAGAGGCTCCATCGTTGTTCACGAAACAGGTGAAAGTTCAGCCTACGGTCTTTTCAACACTCAGGACAGAGGCAGACTTTTCATCGGGGCAGGCGTACCCGTTTACGAGGGTATGATTGTTGGTGAATGTGCAAAAAGCGAGGATGTTGTATGTAATGTTTGTAAGCAGAAGCACCTCACAAACACCCGTGCATCAGGCTCCGACGATGCACTTCGTCTTGTACCTCCCACAACACTTTCCCTTGAACAGTGTATGGAATTCATTAAAGACGATGAACTTCTTGAAGTTACTCCCTCTTCTCTCAGGCTCAGAAAAACCATTCTTTCAAAAGAACTGAGAATGAAAAAACAGTTCAAGAAAAACTAAAACATAAAAAAATAAAGTCGGCATAGACCGACTTTATTTTTTTTATGTTTTTCACAAACAGCAATGCAACACAATCTCTTTAAAACCCTGACTCAAACTTTTTAAAGTTAGCGGCATTGCTCAAGAGAGGGACAAGAGTGCCTGACTCCTGATTACTGACTTCTTTAAATCAACATTTTCCAGTGTCAGCCGGGCAATTCAAGAATTAAAGTCGCTCATTGCCTTGT
>JAZOAX010000159.1:0-6425 GCA_045595685.1 Acutalibacteraceae bacterium | reverse complement strand
GGTAATATTTTTATCCAGCATTTCACAAGATAGTGAAAGAACTTCGTTCAGCTCAACAAACCGATCAACCAAAGAGCAATTCTTGTCATCGCCTTTATCAAGTTCTGATTCAATAATATTTGAGAGTTCTTCACACAACATATTCATAAGTATTATGCTTACAACTTTTGATTTTTTAATATCCATATTTATAACATCCTTTCAGGTATTTAATATAAATATGAAAGATAAGAAGTAAAAAAATGAAAACAATATTGTCTTGACAACTGTTATCTAATGCTATAACATTATGGTAAAGAATGAATAATAGGAGAAAATAAAATGAAGATAATATTCCTTGACTTTGACGGTGTACTTAATAACGCTGAACACAGAAGCACTTATGGAAACATCGGTGCAGGTATAGACAGAACAAAACTGCCTTTACTTAAAAAGTTGGTTGATGCCACAGATGCGAAGATTGTTATGACTACATCTTTGAGAACATTTTGGGATGAAAATCCCGATAAATGTGATTACTACGGTCAGGTTATCAATGACGAATTTTCTAAATTCGGTCTTAAAATTTATAGCAAAACTCCCGTTTTAGAAAATGAAAAGCGTGAAGATGAAATTTTTCAGTGGTTTGTTGATAATCCTGCAACAAAGAACTATGTGGCTATTGACGACGGCTTTTTAACTTCCGGCTTTCTTGTGGGTCATTTTGTCAGAACATCTGATAAAGAGGGGCTTGAAGAAGAACACATTGAAAAAGCAATTGAAATTCTCAACAAGAGATAAATGCAACAAAAGGACTCAATTACATAAGTAAGAAGTGATACTATGGCAACTATAGAACAAACCCTCATCCGACTTAAAAAGTCAAATTTTAGAGCCAGATTTCGCCTTACAGCCAAAGATAAGAAATACATTGAAGAAAAGGGCATGGATGAAATACGAAAGCATGCAGCAGACTTTGTAGCTAAACGACTTTCTCCTGCCTTTCCCGATAATGACGGCAAGCAGACTCCGATGCGTGGACATCCGGTGTTTATAGCTCAACATGCTTGTGCTTGTTGTTGTCGAGGTTGTCTGAACAAATGGTACAAGGTTTCTTTGGGCGTGGAACTAACTGAAAGCCAGCAAGAAAGAATAGTGAATTTGCTTATGGCTTGGATAGAAAAGGAATGTATTCTATAACAATACGGGGAAAGTTAATAATATTTGTTTTCATCACTCATTTCATCGCTCACAAGTATTGATAAATGAGTGATGAAATTATTAAAGGAACACTTGATTTTTTCTTTAACTTGTGTTATAATGATTTTACTGAAACAGCAGAGAACACTCGTTAATAATTTGATACACGCTAATTGATACAACAGTTGATACAAGCACTCGAAAATGCTTGGAACAACTGCTTTTTTCTACCCTTTTTTGCAACTATTACCCTTATTTTCCTTATTCTTGGGGAATAAATCCCAGTGGCTTGGAAGAGTGGGAATAAGTAAACGAAAGCCCGTGAGCCCAGTAAAATAAAGGGTTTCAGGACTTTCAGAAAGCCTTGTGATACGAAAATGATACTGTATCCGGCTTTTCCACATAATTTCATACAAGAGAAAACCTCTCTCCTTTGAACGCTTAGTTCATTTGAGAGAGGTGTTTATTTTATTTCAGCCGGATAATATACTGTCTGGTTGGGTGCTGTCTTGATGTTCTGATCGAAGCCCGGGAACTTAAGAGTATAGCCCTGAATGAATCTGGGTACGGCTGCAATGAGTTTTGAAACGAAGTTCTGCATTGAGAACACTATACCCTCGGTTCGCTTTCCGGTTTTCAGTTCTGTCTCATCAATTGAGTTTGAGAGAAGTGCACGGTGAGCGATATCCTTCATACTTGTGAATATCTGAGGAATACTCAGAAGAAGAATAACTACGCCGAGAGCACCGACCTGCACCTGCGAGAATAGAAATCCACTGTTTGACTCGTCCGCGTTCCATTGAATCAGGGCTTGACAGTGCCGCCATACCCCATATTGAGATATCCTGAAGTGAAAAGAAGGTGTCATAAAGCAGAAACAGTATAAGGGTTAAGAGCATTGTCTGACTTTGCGTAAGACCGAAGTATATAATCATCAGAAGAACAATAACGGCAATAATGGGCGGTGTCCATAAAAGAAAGGGACGAAGTTTCTGACCGGATCAGATAAATTATCCGGTCACAGAGATGAAAAATCAATAATTAATTTTATTTTTATAACTTAAGCCGTTTGAATCATACGGTTTGACTGCAGAAAACTTTTTTGTAAGGCTTTATCAAACCGTAACATATTTTTTGAACTTTAAATACTCAATTTTTGTTCTTAGGAGTGTAATAATAAGCAAAACTTATGAAAGGAGAAGTCCTCAAACAAGAATAACCTTTGTCCGCCACGGTAAAACCTGCGTTGCAGACTTAAATAGTAAAAAAAGAATAAATCCTTGTTGACACACAGTTTAGTAAATGATAGAATAACGCTATATTTCGGTTGCGGATTTTTTGAGGAAAGGGGAATCGGCATGAACAACAGAAGAAAAATACAGAGCCTTGCTTTGTCAGCCATGTTTCTTGCATTGAGTTTTGTAACACCTTTTTTAACAGGTCAGGTGCAGCAGTTAGGCTCAATGTTCTGCCCGATGTATATACCCATTATTCTTTGCGGTTTTATTTGCGGTGCACCTTACGGCTTTATGATCGGTTTTATTGCACCCGTTTTCCGTTCTCTGACCCTTGGAATGCCTCCGCTGATACCTACTGCCTGTGCAATGTCTTTTGAACTTGCAGTTTACGGCTTTTTCTCAGGCTTTTTCTATCGGATTCTGCCGAAAAATAAAGGGAGCATCTATCTTTCTCTTCTTATTTCAATGCTTCTCGGCAGACTCACCTGGGGGCTTATACAGTTGGGCTTTGCAGGGTTTGACACTCAGCAGTTCACATTTGCGGCTTTCTGGTCGGGTGCATTTGTTCACGCTCTGCCGGGACTTGTTCTGCAGGTGATTCTTGTGCCGGTGCTGGTTATGGCGGCAGAAAAAACAGTGCTTAAGAATAATATTTCAGGCACAAATGGCAACTGAAAATACTTTCTTGTTTCACTTCAGAATTATTTAATATCTAAAGCCTGCTTCTATGTTACAGTGCCTGAAAACACCGGAACATATCTTGAAAAATATAAAGAATACCATAATTTAAGCAACGCACAGATGCCGTTAAAACAACGGTATCTGTGTTTCTTTGTCCATATATATATAATTTCAATATAATTTTACAATAAAAGCCATATTATTTCATAAAATTCATTGCAAAAAGAACAATCTTGTGGTACTATAAAATGTGGAATAGTGGGTAATTATGCTTATTTGTGTCCGACTTTTCCGAATGAGCAAAAATTCAAGGAAAATCGGGACTTTCGGCACTTCGTTCAATGTGCCTGTGAGGTAAGAAATGACAGAAATAAAAACAGAGTTCCCATCATCGAAAGATGTTGAAAAGGAACTTAAAAGAGAAAGATACAAGAAAAAATATAAAATATCACTCAGAAGCACAATATTCACCCTTGTTGCTGTTGCTGCAATTGCAGTTCTTGTTGCAACACTGTGGATGCCTGTTCTTGAAATTTACGGCAGTTCAATGACACCGTCACTTGAAGACGGTGAAATAGTTGTTTCAACAAAAGGCAAAGATTTCAAATCAGGAGAAATAATCGCCTTTTACTACAACAACAATGTTCTCATTAAAAGAGTAATTGCCACCTCAGGACAGTGGGTGAACATAACCGCAGACGGAACAGTTTATGTTGACGGCACTGAACTGAATGAAAACTATATTTCCGAAAAATCTTTCGGTGATTGTGACATCACATTACCTTATCAGGTGCCCGAAAACAAAATTTTTGTTATGGGCGACCACAGAAGTGTGTCTGTTGATTCACGAAGCAGTGTTATCGGCTGCATATCGGAAGAACAGATAGTCGGAAAAATTGTTTTCAGAGTGTGGCCTATGGAAAAATTCGGAGCACTCGGTTAAGGCGACAGCAGTCGGAGAGAAAATATGACCCATTAAACCTTATTTGTCAACCTGACACAACAAACTACTGAAAAAAGCAGGAAGGAGGGAAAAGCATATGCAGGAGTTCTGGCAGAAAATTGCCGATATCATACTTTTATCAAAACTTGAAAAGCGTTGGCAGAAAGTTGCAAGAGCACTTGCAGTTGTTGTGGTGTTCTGCACAACATATATGCTTATTCTTCCTGCCATAACAATGGATAACGAAAGTTACTGCGGAATGACGGAGCACAGCCACGTTGTTTCCTGTTACAGTGACGGTAACGAACTTATATGCGACCTTTCTGAGCATACTCACGAAGAATACTGCTTCATAAAAGAACTTGCAACAAACGGAAATGTTACCGACGGCAATGTCACAAGCGGTAACGCAGACATTATGCATATCCCTAACGCAGAAAACTTAACAGAAGAAGAAATCCACACAGAAAAAGAAAAACTTAAATATCTTGCGTCTCTCGATAGCGATACAAAGTCAGAACTTTATAAACTGTCACAAGAAGACAGAAACGAAGTTCTTTATGTGCTCACTGCAATAGATAATCTTCCCACGCTTGATGAATTCTTTGATACTATGGACCGTTACTATTCAAGTGATGACACTGAGGGCGAGATGAATTACTATATAACCACACAGCAAAACACAATTAACGCATACGCTCACTATCAGAATGTTGAACATCTTGAAGAATACATAACCAATGCAGACAAGATGTTCGAACTCAAAGATTTCTACAGTAATTTTTCCGTTCAGCAACTCACTGAGGGTACAAGTGATCCCGTTACATTCAATTATTTCAACAGAGGCTGGAGTGCTGTTGCACCGGTTGTTCTTTACGGTGGCTCTGCAAACGAACTTATCTCCACAGGCTCACAGATTAACCAGTATTGGTACGGCATAGTTGTTGAGTATAATTCAGATTATGACTACTATTATGTTTCAAAAAAATATACCGGCGGCTCAGAATCTTCTGCAACCACAGTAAGAAGCCTTGAGGCAACAACCCCCGGCGGCTTTGTAATGTTTATCTGGATGGCCGATTCAGGTGCCACGGATGTTCAAAAGGCCTATGCAACAATTGCAGATAACATTGCCGTTAACGACAGAGTTGACATATCTGTTGACCTTGATACTCTTTCTGCAGGGTATAATGCAAACGGATACGGCACAGTCACATTCAGTGAATATGTGCCAACCGTTGATACTGAAGAGGACTACGACCTGCCCGTACTTGATGAGCCCTCTGACTCTCAGGTAATTGATGCGGGCGGTACCGTAACTGCGGCGGACAGAGATGTTGTGGTAAGCAAGAAAATTGACGGTACAGACATTGAAAATGTTTTCGATATCACACTTACGGTTCAGACAAAAACTGAGGTACAGACCTTCCTTTCAGAGCCTGATATGGCAGTTGTTATCGTAATGGACGTTTCAAACACTATGAACACCAAATTCACTGACGATACCATATCAAGATATGATGCGGCGGTTACTGCGGCTTCAAGTTTCATCAGTCAGTTTGCCGAAAACACCGCAGGTCTTAGTAAAATAGGTTTTGTTGCATTTAACACAAGTGCTCACGAAATTTTCGCTCTACAGCCTTGTTCAACAACGGCTCAGGCAAACGCACTGATAAGTGAAATGGAAACCGATACAGCTAACATCGTTGATAATTATGTTACCGATGATATAACGCGATTCACCAATGTTGAAGGCGGTCTGAAACGAGCATACGATATGCTCAAAACATCGGGTAACGCCAATCAGTATGTTATTCTTCTCACAGACGGTTTCCCCACAACATACCTTAAGAATAATTCACCGGATTCAACAAACTATGAAGGTTACAATCCTTATACACCAAGCGGTACCAAAGGTCAGGACGGTGTTTTCTACGACTATGTAACAGGATACTACTGCTCCTACGGTACAAGTTACAGTGATAAGGCATCCATAAAAGCAAGAGTAATGGCTGAGTCAATCAAAGATTCAGGCGGCAAGATATTCTCCGTCGGTGTTGACGTTGCAGGTCAGACTATTGCAGGGTATGACGGCAGAGACGGTCTTTCCGTTATTGACCGAACAAGTACCACCTATGAAATCGGCGGTGCGAATGACCTTAATGCCTATAAAAACTGGCTGGGTAACAGAGTCGGCTCAGGATATTACTACGACAGTACCGACCAGGAGGGTATTACTACCGCTTTTAACAACATTTTCGAAGAAATCCGAAAACTTAATGAGCAAAGCACAACAACCGTATGGACAACAACGGACCCCTTACCTGTTCTTGACGAAAATGCAGAAACCGTTGAATTTATCTATTTCTACGATAAGGACGGCA
>JAZOAX010000158.1:0-3038 GCA_045595685.1 Acutalibacteraceae bacterium | reverse complement strand
CTTATTTGGTTCAACTGCTGTCACCTTAATAAGTCCGAACTCGCCGACCTTCAGCATAAAAAGGCAGGCACACTCCGTTAAATTACGGAGTGTGCCGCCAATGAGGAGTCAAAAAACAACAAATGTGACTTCAGAGTTTATGCGAACAGTGAACGGAGCCATTCAACAAACTGCCTTATAAATCTTTCAAATATGTTTTCAAAAGAATCTTCAAACCTGTCGGATTCGAATTCACGGTCTTTTTCCAGAATTCTTCCGTCTGAAGCAGAAATTTCATAGTCGTAGTCCACAAGACGTCCCTGTGAATCTTCAACAAGGAAATCTACATTCCAATGCTTCCTGCCGTCGTCAACATCGTATTCGGCATAAATGTGTTTTACCTGTTCAGAAGTATATCCCGCATCTGAAAGGGCAATTGATTTTGCTTCTTCCGCCGTAATATCTGCAGCAAAAGCGGTCAGCGAAACTGAAAGAATCAACATAAGAGCGAACACGGCACATAAGATTTTTTTGTATCCTTTTTTCATAAATACATCACCTTTCTTTGCTTTTTTATTTTTTACCTGAATAATTGTCATACCAATCTTCCTTCCGTGATTTTTATGTAACTTTCTTTGTTACAACCATATAATACACAACGAAGATTAAAAAACGATTAGAGAATTTCATTTTATAAAAACATCATCGATATGCCGATGCATACCGATGATGTATGTTATTAAAATTTTTATACGGTAAAAGTAACGGTGAAGGTACTGCCTTTTCCCTCTTCACTTTCCACAGACACCGCCGCATTATGCATTGTTGCAATCTGTTTTACCATGGGAAGTCCGAGACCTGAGCAGCCGTCTTCCCTTGACCTTGCTTTATCCACACGGTAAAAACGCTGCCATATTTTTTCAATGTGTTCCTGAGAAATTCCAATTCCGTCATCTTTAACAGAAAGAACAACCTGACTATCTCTCTTTTTAAGGCTGACTTTCACTTTACCCTTTTCTTTGCCGTAGGTTATTGCATTTGAAACAAGATTTGTAACAAGCCTTGTCAGCATTGCAATATCAAAATTCATTTCTATATTTTCTTCAATGTCTTTTTCTATCGTTATATTCTTTTCGGCAACAGTACTCATATCGTCACAAACAGCAGAAACTATGAAACTGAAATTTTCCTTTTCAAAGCAGGGCTTTTCTCTGCCTTGCTCTATAGAGGCAAAATAGAGAAGCTGGGACACAATCTGTTTCATAGAAAGTGCCTGTTTTCTCACGGTTTCTATACCTTCTCTGTCTTCTGCACTCAGGTCATCCCTTGTGAGTTGATAGTCACATTCTGCAAGGATAACTGCAATGGGTGTGCGAAGTTCGTGGGAAACATCAGATGTGAACTGCCTCTGGGATTCAAAAGAACGGTTGAGCCTTTCAAACATAGCATTGAAATTTTCTGCAAGATTAACAAGAGACGGGTCCGAATCGTCAACGGTGATACGCTTTGTAAGGTCTGTGCCCGAACGGGTACGTTCAACGGCATCACTGAGTTGATTTATGGGTCTGAGTGCCTTTTTTGCAACCAGATCTCCCACTGCAGCGGCAAAAAATACCACAAGTGGAATGAGTACGGCAGCAATTTTCACTACTGCTCCCCACACACCGCTTATCTGAGAAACCTTTGTGACACCTCTTACCCATATATCCTCATAGCCTTTGATGTCACCGTAAAACTCAATTTCATATATGGGCTCGTCATTATATTCATAACTTCTTGCCATAATCAGTTCCGTTTGCTGTTCAGCCAAAGCACTGTGATCAAGAGCTATTTCATAAGCCTGACGGTAAGAAAGAAGGCAATCTTCACCAACACCGTTAAGGTCGCCCTCATAAGCAGTATATGCATCAATTCCGTCACATTCACTGCTGATAATTTCACCCGTTACACCGTGAATTTTATATTCATACTTTGAAAATTCGATATGGCTGTCATAGATATAATATCCGTCAACGGTTTCAATGCCGCCTTCCTGCAATGGCTGTGAAAAATCAGTTCCTTCGGGATATTCTCCGCCAAGGAGTCTGCCCCGGGAATTAAAAACAAGAGCATATACATTTCCGCTTACAAAAGCAAAGTCAGACTCAATATCAAGAATTCCGTTTTCAACTTCAATTTCATCAAGATTCCGTTCAACACTTCTGATAAGGTTCTGTTGCGCTTCACCTGCTTCAGCCGTTCTTGCCGCTGAAATAACACATACTATGAGTGCAGAAGAAAGCACACAGATAAGAAGTGTATACCAAAGATTAACCCTGAACCGTAACGATTTTCCGTTCATTTTAGTTTTCATATTCTTCTCCCGCTTATTCTTTAAGAACATAGCCTGCACCTCTTACGGTGTGGATAAGTTTCTTTTCAGAACCATCGTCAATTTTCTTTCTCAGATATCTTATGTAAACATCAATTACATTGGTGCCTCCGGTATAATCGTAATTCCAGACACCCGATTCAATTCTTTCCCTTGACATAACCGTTCCTGCATTTCTGATAAGAACTTCCAGAATTGTGTATTCTCTTGCAGAAAGTTCAATTTTCCTGCCGCCTCTTGTAACTTCGCGGCTTTTCACATTCACCGTAAGGTCTGCCACGGTGTATTCGTTAGTTGAATTTCCCGAGGCTTTTCTTGTTATCATACGCACCCTTGCGGCGAGTTCATCAAAAGAAAAAGGCTTCACAAGATAGTCGTTGGCACCAAGGTCAAGACCGTACACTCTGTCTTCGATTTCTGTTTTTGCAGTGAGAAAAATAACAGGTGTTTCATTTCCTTTACTTCTGAGTTCCTTCAGCACCTGAAAACCGTCTTTCTTCGGCATCATAACATCAAGCACTATTGCATCGTAATCGGCATTTGCCGTATAGTCAAAAACACTTTCACCGTCAAAACAGTTATCCACACTGTAACCTGCTTTTATAAACTGCTTTGTGAGTATTCTGTTCAGGGCTTTTTCATCTTCTGCAATAAGTATACGCATGGTAACACCTTCTTTCTTTTGTTC
>JAZOAX010000157.1:0-5693 GCA_045595685.1 Acutalibacteraceae bacterium | reverse complement strand
GAGCAAGAGATATTATGATTAATAAAAAACCATCTGCAGTACTGCAGATGGTTTTTTATTAATCATAATATCTCTTGCTCATTCCGTTAACAACATCGGGAAGGTCGGTGATAATACCGTCAACGCCGAGACGGAGCATTTTATCAATTGCTTCAGGCATATTAACAGTCCAGGGGTTAACTTTAATGCCTGCTTTGTGGGCTTCCTTAACATATTTTTCAGTAACAAAAAGATAGAAGGGATGGAGTGCATCACAGCCGATGCTCTTAGCATATTCGGTTGCACGCCAGAACATCTTGGGTGTCGTGGGGCTCTTGGGGGAGTAAAGGAAACCTGTTTTGCAGTTGATGTCAATCATCTTGGCTTCAATAAGAAGGTCAGGGTCAAAGGAAGAAATAAGCAGTTTATCAAAAAGATTGTGCTGCTTAACTTTCTCAATGGTCTTTTTTACAATGCCGGTTTCACTTTCTTTGGGAGATTTGATTTCAATGTTCAGCACTTCAATGTCTGTAGTTTCAACAAAAGAAAGGAACTCATCAAGGGTGGGAATTTCAGTGCCTTCAAATTTTTTGCTGAAGTATGAGCCGAAGTCAAACTTTTTAAGCTGTGAAAGAGTCATTTCAGCAATTTTACCCTTACCTGTTGAGGTTTCGTCAATTGTGTAGTTGTGGCAGATTGCAATTTCGCCGTCTTTGGTGATGTGAACATCGGTTTCAAAGCCGTCAGTGCCAATCTCAACAGACTTTTTAAATGCGGGCAGTGTGTTCTGGGGAGCGTATTTATTTGCTCCTCTGTGAGAAATAACGAGAGGTCTTGCCATCTTCATTCATCCTTTGTTTGTGTATTTTTATTCATTATATCACTTGATTATAAGAAAATCAAGATTGTTATGTTTATTTGATTTATATATAATTTTTTATAATATAATTAAAAACAGTTGACCTTTTATTTATAATTATGATAAAATATTACGGTAAATATTCCAATTTAATAAAAAGGAGAGTAAGTTATGACAAGAAATACTTTTCTGCAGAAAATTATTTACAGAATCGGTGTTCTGATTTTTGTTATGACAACAATTGCAGGTTGGTTCGGTGCTGATGCCGATAAAATTCTGATGAAATTTGATGTATGTAAAGAACAGGAAATCACCGGCTGGGGTACATCTGCTTGCTGGTGGAGTCAGATTGCGGGAGACAGTGAAAACGCAGAAGAACTCGCAAAACTCATCTATTCCGAAGAGGGACTCGGACTCAACATTTACCGTTACAATGTTGGCGGCGGTGAAAAGGATAACCCGAACACACGCCTTCCCGGTAATGAATGGAGAGCCACCGAAAGTTTCCTTGTGTGGAACGAAGAAAAAGGTGAATATGAATACGACTGGACAAAAGATGCCGCAGCGCAGAAAATGCTCGAACTTTCACTGAGTTACGGCTGTGTTGATACCGTTGTTCTTTTTGCTAACTCTCCTCACTATTCAATGACCGTTTCAGGTTCTGCTGCAGGCGGATTTGAACCCGCTCAGAGCAACCTCAGAAAAGACTGTTATGACGATTTTGCTGAATATATGTGTGATATCGCAGAATACTTTATTTCAAAAGGTGTACCTGTTAAGTATATCAGCCCCATCAATGAGCCTCAGTGGGATTGGGGCGGCGGCTGGGTCGGTCAGGAAGGTTGCCACTATGAAATTGACGAAGTAATTGAAGTTGCAAAGTCATTTGCCGATGAAATTAAAGAAAGAGACCTTGATGTTAAACTTTCTCTTGCTGAAAGCGGTCAGGTCGGCGATCACGCAATGGATTGCATTGACAAAATTCACGATAATCAGGACATCCTCGATGTTCTCGGTACATATTCTTATCACAGTTATTGGACTAACGACTGGCTTTATAAAAAAGCCTTTGGTGAATACCTTGAAAAGAATTATCCCGATGTTGAAGTTGAAATGAGTGAATGGTGTGAACTTCCCAACAGTCACAAGATGGATGATATGGAAGCAGCAATCATAATGGCAAAAACAATCAGTGAAGATGTAGGCTTCACAGGCGTTAACAGTTGGTCTTCCTGGGTTGCCGTTAATGACGGACTTGAAAATGCCGACAGTATGATCGGTGCAAACAGTGATTGCTCCGAATATATCATCGGTAAGAGATACTACGCAATGGCTCATTTTTCAAAGTTCATTCCCGCAGGCAGCCATATGATTGATTTCGGTCTCAGTATTGCCGATATCACTGCTGAAAAAGCCTGGTGGAAAGATGTTGTTGACGGTGAGGAATATGACCATTACATCATCGAAAACAAGATGAATGTAACTGCATATAAAACTCCTGATGGCGACTATGTTGCAGTTATTGTAAATGAAGGCGCTGAAAAAGAAATTTCTTACTGTATGCTTGGATACAATATGTCGGTTTACACAACCGATGAAACAAGAAATCTTGAACTTACAGACGAAGGTAACGGAATTGAAACAGTGACCGTTCCCGAAAACAGTATTGTAACTGTTGTTTTTGAAAGCATAATTTAATTTATCAAGGCGGTATTCTTAACTGAATGCCGCCTTAAGTATTTTTATCAATTTTATATTTGACTTAATGTTTCTGATGTATTATAATCGGTGTATACTACCTGAAAAAAGAGGTGGATTGATTGATTAAAAAAATCACTCTTTGTCTGATTGCCGTTCTCGGCGTTCTTTCGGTTATTGGAGGAATATTTTATTTTCAGCACACAGACGAAACTAAAGAAGGTGTGGATATGGTTGAAATTGCTAAAAGTTCGTTCAAAAGATTTAAGCCTTCAGACGAATTTGTAAAACCTATAGGCAGAACACATTACAGTGATGCTAAACGCTATATTTCAATGTCCGGCAGCGGAATAGAATTTCTTTGCAAAGGCAGTTATGCCTATATTACCGTTATTGGTGACGGTGCAGAAGAAATGAATGTTAACCATCAGGCTCGTTTTGCAATTTATAAAGATGATGAACTTGTAATTGACGATGTTGTAAGTTATGATAAAAAGAAGTATCATATTGACATCAACGATTTTGAAAAAGGTGCAGTTATCAGAGTTGTAAAATTATCTGAAGCAAAAAGGTCGGGATTTTACATCGGTACAATCGGTGCTTTTTGTCAGGGCAATATCGAGCCCACTGCCGTTAAAGACCTTAAAATTGAATTTATCGGTGACTCTTTAACATGCGGATACGGAATTGATGCAGGTCCCGTCGGTGAATTTTCAACCCATACGGAAAACTTCACAAAAACCTATGCATATCTCACTGCAGAAAAACTCAATGCAGACTACAGTGCTGTTTGTTTTTCGGGTTACGGACTTCTTTCAGGTTATACCGAGAACGGTGCAATCAACCGTGAAGGTACTGTAGGACCTTACTATGATAAATCCGCACTGTTTTATAACGGCTCAAAAGCCTATTGGGATTTCAATGATTTTCAGCCTGATTTCGTCGTTATCAACCTAGGGGCTAATGACAGTACCTATTGCCGTACAATTCAGCGTCAGCAGGTATTTTCCGTAAAATATTGCGATTTCATAAAACTTATCAGAAAGAATTATCCCGACGCTCATATAATCTGCGCCTTAGGAGATGTTAACGATTCTCTGTTTTATGCAATTGAAAAGGCAGCAAATGACTATATTGAGTCAACAGGAGATAAGAAAGTACACCCCGTAATACTTGAATTCAATATGGATGAATATGAGGTTGTAATCGACGGTCATCCGGGGGCTGATTCAAACAGAATTGCAGCGGAGTCTCTTACAGAAAAAATAAAAGAGATAATTAACAGTGAAGTAAATTAAAAATCAGCTAACATAAAAGGAGAAAACTTATGAATGCTAAAAAATCAATTGTAACTGCTGCCGTTGCAGGTGCAGCAGCAGGGGCAGGAATCCTTACCAAGAAAATCAGTGATAAAACATACTGTCCTCTTTGCACGGTTAAAAAGGTTGTGAATCAACTCAGACTCACTCAGTGCGCCGAAAGGGGATATAACAACGGTGTTGCTCTCACTCCGCCTATGGGTTGGTCAAGTTGGAATCTTTTCAGAAATAAAATAAGCGAAGAACTCATTAAAGAAATTGCCGATGCAATGCATAAAAGCGGACTGAGTGATGCAGGTTATGTCTATGTCAATATCGATGACTGCTGGCAGGCATCGACCCGTGATGCAGAAGGCAGACTTCAGTGCGACAGACTCACATTCCCGAGCGGAATCAAAGCACTTGCAGACTATGTTAACGAAAGAGGAATAAAACTCGGTATCTATTCTTCCAACGGCACATATACCTGTGAAGATTATCCCGCAAGCCTTCTTCATGAAAGAATTGATGCTGAAACTTTTGCATCCTGGGGTATTGAATACTTTAAATATGACTTCTGTCACAATGTGCCTATTTCAACAAACGCACCAAGAATCATTGCAGTCTCTTTTGCAAAAGAAGGTACCGGCAAGCCCTTTGCATATTTCACATCTGCTGAAATGAAACTCAAGGGCCTTGCAAGAATAGTACCTGATGATTCTGTTGAAACCAAAAACTATATTGACGGTCTTGATGCAAGGGCAGGCAGTATCACTGTTGAAGTTGAAGCAGAAAAAGCAGGGGAATACATTCTCCATATTGATATCAGAAAAGACGCAAGAAAAGAAAAGTTCCTTATGGCTGTTGTCAACGGTCACGAAGAATATCACATTTACTGTGCAAGCCGTAAGAACTGGACACCTGAAGGCAAACTTCAGACTACAGTTTATCTTAATGAGGGCATAAACACAGTTGTATTGTCCAACCCTGTAGGCTCAAGAATGGACAGTGCCGCAATTCAGTATAAACTTATGGGCAGAGAACTTAAACGAGCCACAAAGAAATACGCTGAAGAAAACGGTACAAAAGAAAAGCCAATTGTATTTTCTCTTTGTGAGTGGGGATATAACCGTCCGTGGAAATGGGGCGCCGAAGCAGGCAACCTCTGGAGAACAACTCCCGATATCCAGGCGATTTGGAGTTCTGTTGTCGGTATTTATGAACACAATGTCCGTCTTGCGAAGTACGCAGGCCCCGGTGCATGGAATGACCCCGATATGCTTGAAGTTGGTAACGGCAAACTTACCCACGAAGAAAATAAGAGTCATTTCAGCCTCTGGTGTATGATGAATGCTCCTCTTATTCTCGGCAACGATGTAAGAAAGTTTATTAAAGAAGACGGAACGGTTGATACTGAGAACAAAGTATATCAGATTCTCACAAACAAAAAGATGATTGCCATAAATCAGGATCCTCTCGGTGTACAGTGCAGAAGAATCAAGTTCGGACTTGTAGATGTGCTTGTGAAGCCTCTTGAAAATTCAAAGGTTGCCGTTTGTGTATTTAACAAGGCAGGGGAAGAGAAGAGCGCAAAAGTTGATATTAATTCTCTTTGTAACCTCGGTTTCCTTAACCTTACTAAAAAAGACGGTTACACTGTTGAAAATGTATGGGAAGAAAAGGTTGCCGAAAACACAACTGAAATTGTTACTTGTGTACCCAAACACGGAGTTAAAGTTTATATAGTCGAATAAGTTGTAATAATTAAAAGCCGACAAAACTGATGAATGTCAGATTTGTCGGCTTCATCTCGCACTGCTAGCGCTTCGGTGACGATGCCCCGGGTTACACCCGTCGGT
>JAZOAX010000156.1:0-6479 GCA_045595685.1 Acutalibacteraceae bacterium | reverse complement strand
AAGTATAAATACTGATTAAGAAAGGAAGTTGATTATTATGCCGGGACCCGGTGGAGGAGGAAGCAGAGGCGGCGGCTTCGGCGGCGGCTCATTTGGCTCAGGCGGCGGCTCAGGAGGCTTTGGCGGAGGTTCATTCGGAGGAAACTTTGGCGGAAGTAACCGAGGAGGCGGATTTGGCGGCTCATTCGGTGGTCATCACCATCACGGACCGCATCACCATCATCACGGGCCGTTTTTCGGCGGCTGGGGCTGGGGCCCCGTGCGTGTTGGCGGCGGTTGCGGCGGCGGTATTTTCAGCCTTATTGTTATTGTTCTTTTTATTGCTTTCGGTGCATTCTGGCTTTTAGCTGAGCCGGGAACATATACAATAAACGGAAATCCCGTATACATCTATGAAGAAGATTGGGTATATGATGAAAGCACAATGCAGGACTATGCAAATACCCGCTATAAAGAATATTTCGGTGAGTATGATGCTTATGAAGACAATATCCTTCTTGTTTTTCTTGCAAATCAGGAGGGCGACGGCTACTACACAATTGCGTGGGTAGGGGACAACATAAAAACCGAAATCAATGAAATGTTCGGTGAATACACCGAATACGGTGAGTATATGTCTCAGTATATCAACACCAATTACTACGGATATACCCTTGACACAAACCTTGCCGATGTTGTAAATGCAATGAGCGACAGTATCACGGGGGCAGGACTTGGCTCTTCTTTTAAAGAGGATTCAGGCAGAACCAATGCTGCCGAGTCAGTAATTTTCAACCACACTGTTTTTGATATCACAGAAGATACCGTTAACACTGCACTTAAAAACTTCACACAAAAAACGGGAATTCCCTGCATAATTGTTGCAGATATGGTTGAAAATGTTTTCGGTAACGGCATTGACTACACAAATGAAGACGTTACCGGAACTGATGACATCGGAATTATCGGCGGTGCAGACGGACCTACTCAGGTCACCGTTGCAAAGACAAGTACCGTTCCCTATATTATTATCGGCGTTGGTGTAATCGGCCTTGTGATTGTTGCAGCCGTACTGATTTCTGCTTCAAAAAAGAAAAAGACAAGTAAGCCCGAGGCTGACAACAAAAACGATATGCCCTGGGAATCATAAAAAAAATAAACAGTGGGACTTTTGCACGAAAATGCAAAAGTCCCACTTGTTTCAACTGAGATATCTTCTTATTTCAACGGCCATTTCTTCAAGTTCCCATTTTTCTTCATAAAGGGTTTTAAGAAGGGAGTTTAGGCGCTGAACTTCTTTGAAATTGTGTTTTTTCATTGCCTGAGCCAGACGCTCACGGTTCTTTTTTATAATTTCTTTCTGAATCGTTATTGATTCTTCATATTCCATACCGAGTTGTTTCAATGTTGAATTCACATCCATCATCCTTTCCCGAATAGTATGTAGTCGCTTGTGACCCTGAAAAGAACAGAAAGTTTTTTCAGTTCCGTTGCTGTTATAACACTTCCTTTTTTCTCAATTTTTTCCATACGGTCAGTCGGGATACCGCTGAGACGGCAAACATCCTCCACATCAAAACACTGTTCGCGCCTCAGGTTAATGAGCCTTTTTGAAATTTCATCGGCTTTCACACAGGCTTCCGGGGCTTTACAGTCTGTGATGATAAGTGATGTTTTTTCAGAAAAACTTTTTCCGTAACGGAATTCAATTGCATATTTGAGTTTGTCATAAAGCACTTCGTTGATTTTTCGGATTCTGCGCGTAACTGTTGAGCGGTCAACACCCAGAATCTGGGCAACTTCACTCTGGCTGAGTCCGTCGTACCAGTGAAGTTTAACAATAAGTTGGTCTTCGTGAGAAAGTTCGTTTTTAATCACCGTTCTAACAAGTTGTCTGAGTTCGGCTTTTCTTTTTCTCAGCATAAGGCTGTCTGCAGTTTCGTTGGTTTTGTTCTGCCAGGCGCAAAGGTCCTGCTTTGCAGCGTAATAATCCTGCTGACTGTAACTTGACATATACATAATGTAATTTGCCTCCCTTCTTATCGAACATTTGTTCTCTTTGATTATTATTTTAGAGGTAAAAAACCGATGTGTCAATAGATTTCCGATAAAATTATGAATTCGTACATTTTTTGGGACTTAGCAGAATTTTCTTTGAAAAAATATGTTACCTTTTTTATTTCAGGGGAAAAGAAGTACTCTTTAACTAAAATTAAGTTATTTGATATATTTTTTATACAAAGATTGTGTAGCACTTGCTTTTTTTGAAAATATAGTATAAAATATACTTTAACTACGGATTTACTGAAATCCGAAAATACGATTAGAAAAGGATGAAATCAATGGCTAAACAGGAAAAGTCCGCTGCTGAACTTTATCGCGAAGAAAGAAAAGAGCGTATTGCAAAAGCAGCAAAGAAAAATGCCAAAAAATCACACAATGTAACTGTAAGTAAAACAGGCAAGAAAGTTATTGCAGTTGTTCTTGTTCTTGCTTTAATTGCAGGCATCGGCGCAATGGGTCTTAATCTCAGCGGTGTTCTTGAAAGAAACAAAATGGTTATGACCGTTGGCGAAACAGAAGTTGATAAGTACGAATACGGCTTCTACTATATGTCAACCTTCAACCAGTACTTCAATATGGCTTATCAGTACGATTCAATGTACGGACAGGGCTACGGTGCAATGTTCACAGGCTACGACTACCTCACATCACCCGACGAACAGAAGTACTCCGGTGAAATTGAAGGCGTAGAAGAACCCACATTTGCAGATTTCTTTGATCTTTCTGCAAAACAGCAGATTCAGTATGTTGCTGCATGCAAGGCTTATGCTGAAGAAAAGGGTATTGAACTTTCAGAAGACAATCTTAAGAATGTTGACAGTCAGATTGCTGAATACAAAACAACTGCTGAAACAATCGACTATGAAGGCGATAAGAAATATTCACTTGCTTCATACCTTCGCGAAAACTTCGGCAAGGGTATGACAGTTGAACTTTTCACAAAGATTCTCACAGACCAGGAAATCGTTTCAATGGTTAACGAGCACAAGAATGAAGAACTCAAAAACGGCTATACAGATGCTGACGTTGATAAAGCATACGACAAAGGTATTGCTAACTACGGTGTTGTAACTCTCAGAATTTATGAAGTTCCGGCAGAAAAGGTTAAAACAGAAAGCAAAAATGCTGAAGGTGAAACCGAAGAAACAGAAGCAGTAACAAAAGAAACCCTTGCTGATGCAAAGGCAAAGGCAGAAAAGTTTGCTGCAGGTGTTAAGGATTCCGAAACCTTCAAGAGCCTTGCTGCAGAATTTGAAAAGGCAGCAGGCAACGAAAAATACGAAGAACTTCTCGAAGACGATTCACTCACTCTTGCAGAAGACTTCGGTCAGGCAGACCTTTCAGAATCAGACGAAAAGTTTATGGAATGGGCATTCGGTAAAGATACTGCAATCGGTTCAACATACATTACCGAAGATGAAACAACAGGCTACACCGTATATATGATGGTTGAGCCCGTTCACCACGCTCCCGATGCATATACCTATGATGTAAGACACATCCTTCTTCAGTTCCCCGAAGAAAAAACAACTGAAACAGAAGAAACCGAAGACGCTGAAGAAACTGAAGATAAAACAGAAGACAAGAAGGAAGAAGAAACCGTTAAGGCTGAATTCCTTGACACAAGCAAATACGATGTCACTGTTGACCTTGATGTAGACCTTGAAACAACAAAAGACCCTGCACTCTATATGGAAACACAGGATATCCTTAAAAAGTATCTTGACGGCGAACAGACAGAAGATGCATTTGCAGCTCTTGCCGCAGAACATTCTTCCGACTCAAACGCAGCAGACGGCGGTATCTATGAAGATGTTGTAGTTGGCAAGATGGTTGCTCCCTTTGAAGACTGGGCACTTGCTGAAGGCAGAAAATACGGTGATGTAGGTATTGTTGAAACAACCTACGGTTACCACATTATGTTCTTCATCGGCACAGAAACAACCACATGGTCCGACACTATCAGAGCAGACCTTGCTGCAGAAGATTTCAATAAGTTTGCAGAAGAAATCGTTGCTGAAGACAATGTTAAAATCACAGTTACAGACGAAAACGAAGTTAAGGATGCAATGTCATTCACAATTTCAAGAGCAAAGCAGTATATCGTTAACGCTCAGTCTGTACACGCACACTGATAGTCACTGACTGAAATTTAAAAACCGTTGTAAAGCCTTGCTTTACAACGGTTTTTCTGCTTTGTTTGTGTTATTCGGTAACAGCATAGAAGTTTGATTCCCATGCAGGAATGTAAGGATGATGACGGAAGTATATCTTATAGTCTTTGCAAAGTTCCCTGATTTTCATCGGGAGCGCAAACATATCTTCGTTTCTGTGGTAAGCGCAGACATAAAGTTTCGGTCTGCATCTTTCAACGGTTTTTCTTGCTCCTTCAAGGGCTTTCAGTTCACTGCCTTCAATATCCATTTTAATAAAAGTCACATTATCGGCAACAACGTTGTCCACACTGTCAAAGCGGACGGGGATACCGTCGGGGGCTTCGTGGGAGTTTCTTCCTTTTTTCTTTGCAAAGAAAAGGGTCTCTTTTTTGTCACCGGCACCGATGTTGTACCTTTCAATATTACTCAGAGTTTCGGTTTTTGCGGTAAGTTTGCGGAAGTTTTTTTCATCGGGCTCAAATGCATAAATCTTTTTATACTGCCCCTTTGTCACTTTAAGAAATTCTCTTATTGTGTCGCCGTCATAGGCTCCGAGGTCAACAATTGTTTCGTTTGTCGTTAAGGGAAGAATATCTTCGTAAATTTTTTCTTTCTCACTCTGGCAGGAAAAAAGATACCGGACTTTGCCGCTGATTTTAAAATTCAGCACATCAACAAAGTCACTTTTTGATTTTTCGTCTTCCAGCAGTTCGTATGCCGCGTCAAACAGACTCTCGTTTTCTTTAAGGTAATCTATTGTAAAAAGTCCCTTGCCCGCTATTGGCACCGTAGGGGAGTAGAATTCATAGTTTTCTGCCATTTCCCGCACTTTTAAGAGGGTTTCTTCATCGTGGACGGCAAATGTCATAAGAATAATAAAATCCTCGTATTTCTCTTTTATCTGAGAAAATGTGAGTACCTGTTTGCCGTGGAAGTAATGTCCGCGGACAAATCCGTCACTTGCAAAAACATCACTGAAATTAGTGCCGATGGATTCAAGAACATCAATAATCATATCGGCACCGTTGCCCATGCCGTAAAGCACAACGGGTTTGTTTGCAGTTTTCAGATATTCCCATAAAGGCTCATCTTTGATTTTTTCAAGCATAATCTCACTCCTTTCAGCAGGAATAATTCTAACACAATTCATTAATCTTTGCAACAAAACTGAAAAACGCAGCCGAAAAAATGAAGAATGATGAATAAAATTACTGTACAAACGGAAAAAAATGTGCTATAATGAACTCACAAATTACTGAATGAGTAATTTTTTTCAAAAAAATATTGGAACAAAAAACTCAAAAACGGAGGAATATGCTATGAAAAATGTTAAAAGAATTGCTGCAGTGCTTATCGCAGCCCTTGTTATTCTCACTTGCTTTGCCGCTTGTTCATCACCTGAAAAAGACATTGTAGGTGTATGGAAAGACTCAACCGGCGCAGGATACGAATTCAGAGAAGGCGGCACCTGCACACTCACAGGCCTTGACGTTCTTTTTGTTGAACTTAATGTGGACGGTGCTTATTCCGTTGAAAAAAGAGACGACGGCAACCACTACATAACAATTACTTATACCGCCCTCGGTGCAAGTAAACAACTTCTTTATATGTTCACTGTTGAAAAAGATGTTCTCACACTCACAAGGATTAACGATGACGGAACATTCGCAAATCCCGTGGTATACACCGCATATCAGGCTGAAGCCACAACTGCTCCCACTGCAGCGGCTCAGTAAATCAGAATGAGAGGGGCATGCAAGTGCCCCTTTTGTATATTTTACTCGGAGGAAAAAACGATGTTTAATAAGAAAGTTATAGTTATTGCCGTTTCAGCAGTACTCGTTCTTGCTCTGGCAGGCGTGGGCATTTACGGCGTTGTTTCAAACGGTGACACTCAGGGCTCCTCAACTTCTGCACCTGCAGGTGATGGTGTATCCGACGGCACCGATCAGGCAGGTCAGTTCAGCGGTACCACTCAGGCACCCACAACAACTGCACCTGCACCGGCACTGTCCGAACTTATTCTCGGCAAGTGGTCTGACAGTGCAAATATGAGCGGATACCATTTCTATCCCGACGGCACTGTTGAAATGACTTATGTTAACCTTACAGTTCCCATTATCAATATCCCCATCAACGGCACATCAAAGGGTACCTATGTTCTTGACGGCGATAAACTCACAACAAAGTTTTCAATATATTCGGCAACAATTGAAGACAGTTACACCGTTAAGGTTGAAAACAACACCCTTTCAATGTTTGACCTTGAAGACAGAGAAA
>JAZOAX010000155.1:0-3001 GCA_045595685.1 Acutalibacteraceae bacterium | reverse complement strand
ATTTGCGTGACCCTTTGAAGAAGAGAAGTTAAAGCAACCTGCGTGACAGCAGATACAGGGTTTAATATCCTCTACCCTGTCTTCAATAAGCTTTGTAATCCATTCGGGATCAACAAGGAACTGACGGGCAACACCAACACCGTCGATTTTGCCTTCTGCAACAGCTTTGGCACCAACATCGGGTTCCATTCTACCTGCGCAAACAACGGGAATATCAACGAATTTCTTGATGTGAGCAACATCATCAAGGTTACAGTTCTGAGGCATATACATTGGTGGATGTGCCCAGTACCATGAGTCATATGTACCGTTATCGGCATTAAGCATATCGTAGCCTGCATCCTGAAGATATTTTGCAGCCTTTTCAGATTCGGGCATTGCACGGCCAACTTCTGTATATTCTTCGCCGGGCATTGCGCCGTAGCAGAAGTCTTTCATTTTTGATTCAACTGAATAACGGAGAGAAACAGGATAATCGTCACCGCAAGCCTCTTTAATGGCCTTTACAACTTCAGCAGCAAAACGGTATCTGTTTTCAAAACTTCCGCCGTATTCATCGGTACGCTTATTGAAAAATTCGATTGCGAACTGGTCAAGAAGATAACCTTCATGAACTGCGTGAACTTCGACGCCGTCAACGCCTGCATCACGGCAGAGTTTTGCGGTTTTTGC
Source organism: Acutalibacteraceae bacterium (assembly GCA_045595685.1). Classification (GTDB taxonomy): domain Bacteria; phylum Bacillota; class Clostridia; order Oscillospirales; family Acutalibacteraceae; genus UBA6857. Next base: position 2,329 of record JAZOAX010000155.1, on the reverse strand, counting down.
GAATGCTTCAATAATTTCGTGAATCTGCTCCTTTGTCATTTCAGGGCAGATAATATCATGTGCCCAACGTGAAGGCTGGGGGCTGGGAGAAGCAAGTTCGTGTGAAGTGTCAAGAATGGGTTTTACGAGTGCACGGGTAATCTTGTTTTTGTGAAGAGGAGCAACAAGTTCTGTAATTGCCCATGAACGACCCATACCTGCTGTGAGCTGAATGAAAAGTTTTGCGCCGGTCTTATGGATTTCGTCCATAAACTCTTTAAGGTCTTCAAACATCTTGGGGTTCTGCCAGAGCCACTTACCCCAGAATGTATCACGCAAGGGAGCGATACCGGGAATGATGAGACCAACATTGTTGTTTGCTCTTTCAATGAAGAGTTTTGCTGCTTCCTTGTCAAAATGACAGCCGCCAAGTTCAAACCAACCGAAAAGTGATGTGCCGCCCATGGGACACATAACAATTCTGTTTTTGATTTCAACGTTGCCTATTTTCCAAGGGGTAAATAATGCTTCGTATTTCTGATCCATAATAATACACTCTTTCGTATTTATTTTTAACATTCTAATAATAACAGTTTTATGGGGTCGTGTCAATGGGTAAATTGAGTTTTGGGGAGCAAAACAATATGTTACTGTTTATTGTTTTCCCCTCAGTCGTCATAGCTGACAGCTCCCCTTTCAGAGTAGCCGTCGAACATACGGATATTAAAAGTTAACTAAAAATTGATTTAAGCTGTCAGCCTGTTTTTTTATAAGCTTCTGTATTACAGGATATCCCGAATTATAATAATGCTCAATCTCAGTAAACAACTCATAAAAAGCCATTTTCTGAGGGCAGTTTTCAGAAATCTGTTTCTTTTTTGCGTATGCTTCAAATAGTTTCAGATGCTTTCCGTTTGCATTATTGAGCTGATACAGATCGTATTCGCTGTCAGCCCACATACAGCCACACGGATCGATTACAGCCGTGACTTTACAGTTCTTCTTATCAATCATTATGTTCCACATATTGTAGTCGCCGTGTATAAGTGACGACTCCGTAATAGGCAGATAGAAAATCTTATCAAAATTCTCAACGGCATTTCTGACAACAGATAAAACATAATCAGTAATTTGTCCGTCTTTGTTCAGCTTCTTTGCCATATTTAAAATAACAGTTGCTTTTTCCTTATAGTATTCATTGAAAGTTTTATAAAATTTATCACTGTTGATTTCACCGAAGCCGTCAGAGTTATGTACATTATGAAAAGCAATAAGGTTATCAATTACCTGTTCTGCCAGCTTTATTCTTTTGGAAGGATTCAGATAAAATGCATTGCCGCCGTTCTCTCCTTCAAGGCAATTCATAGCGAGGATATCCTTTGAAAATTCATCATCAGCAATATGAGTCCAGAGCACTTCAGGCATAGGAAACAAAGCATACTCAGAAAGTATTTTAATCTGAGAAACTTCCTTTGAAACTATATCGCCTGATTTATAAACCTTTATAATCTGCGTTTTTTTGCCCTTTCGGTCAAAGGAATAAACATCTGCGTAAAAACCGCCGCCGATACGCCTTAAGGTACCGTCTTTTTCACCCGTTTTATTCAGAATAAAGCTCTGCAATGCTTTCATAAAAACCATCCTTCACACCTTAAAAAGTAAAAACTAATGCAAATCAATAGTAACATCCTGCAATTCTTTTGTCAACAAAAAGTGCAGGAAAGGTCATCACCGTTCCTGCACTTAAGTTTTTATTTAAACCTGTCGAAAAAGCTCTTTTTTTCCTCTCCGACGGTTGTGCCGTCATCGATATTGTTTTTAGGTTTGTTTGTGAGTGTATCGTCAAAACTCTTGAGAAGGTCTTTCTGCTTCTGTGTAAGATTTTTAGGAACTTCAACAACAATTTTCACAAACTGGTCGCCTCTGCCTCTGCCTGAAAGTTGCTGAATACCTCTGTTTCTGAAACGGAAGATTTCGCCCGGCTGTGTACCGGCGGGAAGAGAATACTTCACCTTGCCGTCAAGAGTGGGAATGAACAGTGTGTCACCGAGGGCTGCCTGAGCATAGGTCACCGTAACCTCACACCACACATCAAAGCCGTCTCTTTCAAAGAAAGGATGAGGACGCACATTGACATTGACTCTGAGGTCGCCTGCAGGTCCGCCATTTACACCGGGATTACCGCCGCCACGGACATTGAGAGCCTGTCTGTCGTCAATACCTGCGGGGATATCCACTTCAACGGTCTGATTTTTGCTCTGAAGACCTGAACCGCGGCACTTTGAACAGGGTGACTTGACAATCTTACCCTTACCGCCGCAGGCTGAACACTGTCTTGTGGTACTCATAA
>JAZOAX010000154.1:0-2734 GCA_045595685.1 Acutalibacteraceae bacterium | reverse complement strand
TACCTTTGCAACTCTTAAGTCTAACTTTTCAAAGTCTGCAAATTCAATTTCAGGCTTAATAGGTTCTATTTCAGGCTCTTTTTCAGTATTTGCTTCAATTTCCGCTTCTATTTCAGCAAGTTTCTTTTCTTCATCAATACGTGCAAACATAGGCTTTGCTTCTCCAACCTTTTCACCCGTCAAAAGACCGCCGAAGTCAGCAATTGAATCCCATGTGTTAAGGTTTGTGTTAAGTGATGCAAAAATAAGTTCTGCTGTCTGCGGCATCATAGGCTGAAGCATTACTGCAATGTATCTGATACTTTCCAAAAGGTTGTACAAAACTGTTGCAAGTCTGTCCTTTTGTGCCTCATCCTTTGCAAGCGCCCACGGCATAGTTTCGTCAATGTATTTATTGCTTCTTCTTACAATTGCCCATATTTCGTCCATTGCATCTGCAATTCTGAACTTGTTCATCAAATCAAAGTATTTAGCCTTTGATTCCTTGCAGGTAGAAATCAATTCGTCATCAAATTCTCCAACTGCATTCGGATTTGTAATAACACCGTCAAAGTATTTGTTTGTCATGGCAATTGTTCTGTTTACAAGGTTACCAAGTGTATTTGCAAGTTCGGAATTGTAACGGCTTATGATAGTTTCATAAGTAATTGTACCGTCTGCGGCAAATGGCATTTCGTGAAGAACATAGTAACGTATAGCATCTACGCCAAAATGTCTTACAAGGTCGTCTGCATACATTACGTTACCTTTTGACTTACTCATTTTATCTGCACCGTTTAAAAGCCACGGATGACCAAAAATCTGTTTTGGCAACGGCTCACCAAGTGCCATAAGCATAATAGGCCAGTAAATTGTGTGGAAACGCACAATATCCTTACCGATAATATGAACATCGGCAGGCCAGTATTTATTATAAAGTTCGCCGCTGCCGTCGGGGTCATAACCAAGGGCAGTGATGTAGTTTGAAAGAGCATCAATCCAGACGTAAATAACGTGCTTTTCGTCAAATGAAACGGGAACGCCCCACTTGAAAGATGTTCTTGAAACGCAGAGGTCCTGAAGACCGGGCTTTATGAAGTTGTTGAGCATTTCCTTCTTGCGTGATTCGGGATAAATGAAGTTATCGTTGTTTTCGATATATTCTTCTAGTTGCTTCTGATATTTTGAAAGGCGCAGGAAATATGCTTCTTCCTTTGCTTTTGTAACTTCTCTGCCGCAGTCGGGACATTTTCCGTCAACCAACTGTGATTCTGTCCAGAATGATTCGCAGGGAGTGCAGTAAAGACCTTCGTATTCGCTCTTGTAGATGTCACCCTGGTCATAAAGTTTCTTAAAGATTTTCTGCACAACTTTTTCGTGGTAATCGTCAGTTGTTCTTATAAACTTATCGTATGTGGTGTTGAGAGTGTCGCAGATACCTCTGATTTCACCTGCAACATTGTCAACATACTCTTTGGGTGAAATGCCTGCTGCTTTAGCGTATTCTTCAATTTTCTGGCCGTGTTCGTCTGTACCTGTAAGGAAGAAAACATCGTAGCCCTGAAGTCTCTTATATCTTGCAATGGCATCAGTAAGAACAATTTCGTAACTGTTACCGATATGAGGCTTTCTTGAAGTATATGCAATGGCAGTGGTTATATAAAACTTACCTTTATCCATTTATATAACTTCCTTTCAATAATATATTCATCATATTTTACCAATAAATAACCCGATTTGTCAATATTATTGCATCTATATTATTTATATAGTTGACATATTTTAACTTCTTTAGTAAAATTCGGTTAGGATAGGATATCGTAGCCTTACAAAAGGAGAAAAGCAATATGAAAAACAGGAGCAAAAAGATGAAAGTATTAATCGGTATTATTTGTGCAGTTTCAGTGCTTGTTGTTTCAATGGGCGTGTGGCAGATAGTTGTCAGACATCAGTCAAAAGCATATAATCTCACTGTTCTTGATGTTTCGCAAGTGCCTGAAAAATGGCAGGGTGAACCTCAGGAAGACACAGTCAGCCTCAGTGAAGTGGATATGCACTATATGGTTTACGGTGAGGGTAAAAAAACGCTTATTCTCATTCACGGCAACGGCGGAAGCACCGAATCACTGAAAGAAGCGGCACTTTATCTTGCAAACGATTATACTGTTTATCTCACAGACAGCAGATGTCACGGCAAAAGCAGTGACCCGGGAGAAATTTCATATAAACTTATGGCAAAAGATATATATGAATTCTGTCAGAAGATGGAAATCAGAAAGCCTTATATTATGGGACACAGTGACGGAGGTATAAATGCACTCACAATTGCCTGCGAATATCCCGAACTTCCCGAAGCAATTATTTCCTGCGGTGCAAACTCAGTTCCGCAGACCTTCAAGCCGTATTTCACCGTCGGAGTTAAGGTGATGAACCTCATCAAAAAAGATAAACTCAATGATATGATGCTTACTTTACCCGATTTCACCGAGGATGACTTCGGAAAAATAAAATGCCCTGTGCTTATTGCGGCAGGTGAGTATGATATTATGTGGCTTTCCGATTCTGCTTATATACATCAGAGCATTAAAGACAGTGAGATTAAAATAATCAGGTCGGCAAACCATTCGTCTTATATCTCACAGGACGGAAAGCAAGCCTATGCATTGGCAAAAGAATATTTTGATTCATTAGAAAACACTTAAAAGGAGAATAAATATGATCAAACACATCGTAATGTGGCGCTTCAAAGATTATG
>JAZOAX010000153.1:0-10491 GCA_045595685.1 Acutalibacteraceae bacterium | reverse complement strand
GGCGAATAAAACTGGCGTTGTATCCTTACGGGTACAACGCCTTTCAGCGGCTGCCTTTTTATGCGTGTAATAAATCTTCTTCCCGTAATTTGTTGAAGTTTCTTTTTGTTTGTGTTATACTGTTTCAGTTAAATAAGTTGAAATTATGTGATGAAAAACAGAAGGGGATATACCGATGCAGAAAAATGAATTACTCAGAAGACAGAAACTTTACCTTTTTGATATGGACGGCACCTTGTATCTGGGCAGTCAACTTTATGATTTCACATTGGAACTGCTTGAAACATTGAAGAAAACAGGCAGAAGATACCTGTTTATGACCAATAATTCCTCAAAAAGTGTGGAAGACTATGTAAAAAAACTTGCAACTCTCGGCATTTCAGCCACAAGAGACGATTTTATGACATCTTCTCAGGCAACGGCTTATTATCTTCATAAGCACCACGAGGGACAGAAACTCTATGTCTGCGGCACTGAGTCACTGAAAGAGGAACTTCGCCGTGAGGGCTTCACCGTAACAACCGATGTGAATGAAACGGAATGTATTGTTATGGGCTTTGATACGGAACTGACCTTTCAGAAACTTCACGATGTAAGTTATATGCTTCTTACCCGCCCCGAACTGCCGTATATTGCCACAAATCCGGATTATGTGTGCCCCACAGAGTTCGGCTCCGTGCCCGACTGCGGAAGTGTGTGCGATATGATTTATAATGCAACGAAAAAGCGCCCCGTTGTTATCGGAAAGCCGTCACCTCTTATGCCTCAGCTTGCAATGGAAGCCCTCGGCGTATCTGCTGACGAGGCTTGTGTGGTAGGGGACCGTATTTATACGGATATCAAATCAGGTCTTAATGCAGGTATTACGGCGGTGCTTGTTATGAGCGGAGAAACTACTGCAGAAATATTGGCAGAAAGTGCTGATAAACCTCATCTTGTGCTTGAAAACGCAGGTGAAATTCTTGCCGCACTCAAAGCGGAATAAATTAAAAAATCAATATGAGTATACTTTCAGAAAACGGGTAGAAAATACCCGTTTTTTTCTTTATAACTTATAAAAATACTTTTCAGGTTACAGTTTTGCTGAATTTGTAAAGTTCTTTTGCAGAAATATACATAAACACTTTTTTTATGCGGAAACAGAAAAATTAACAAATTCTCAATATTTATAACAAATTGTAAAAATAATTACACCAAGTGAACAATGTGTCACAATTCAAATAAAATACAATGATTTGTTTGTTGACAATGCAAAAAAGGGAAAGTATAATACTAATAATTTGTATAAGATTTCACACACAACGGAGGAAAAATGATGTTAAATTTACCGCAGTTCACAATGGATGATGTTCTTCCTGATTATGGGAATATGAACCTTTACGAGTATCTTATTGCTTGTCTTTATCCCCATAAAGAAGATTATCCTATGTTCCAGTTCAAACTCACAGACCATATGAAAAGTGAGTTCTTTGAAGATGTTGAATCAATGGCAGTTTATTTCAAGGAAGAACTCGGAATGAAAGCAGGGGATGCATATTCACTGTTTATCCCCAACTCAATTGAAGAAGTTGTGTGCCTTTTTGCTCTTAACAAAATAGGCTGCATCGCAAACCTTATCCACCCGCTTTTCCCCTCAGAAGCAATGAAGGCTTCTGTTACATACACAAAGTCAAAGGGCGTTCTTGTTTATGATATGTTCCTGCATCAGCACGCAGCAACACTTGCAACAATAGAAAACCTTGATATTATTGTTACAACTCCCGTGCTCTATGCAGCCCCCGTTGTTAAAAAATATTATGTGCGCCCCGATGAAAAATTCCTCGCTATTGCAGCAGCAAACAACCTGAATGTCAAGTTCTTCGGCGATATTCTTAAAAAGTATCAGGGACAGAAAACCAAAGGCCTTTACAGAAGCGGTGACCTTGTTGCCGTATATATGAACGGCGGCGGCACAACAGGTGTAAGCAGACACATTATGCTTTCTTCAACTGCCCTCAACGCAGTTACAAAGAACGCTCTTGGCGCTGCAACTCTCAGCGAATACAAAGCCGGTGAACTTTCAAAGATTCTGGCTCTGCCTTTCTTCCACGCATACGGCCTTGTTGCAGGTCTTCTCACAACAATGATTTCAGGCTGGAAGTCAATTCCCATGGCACGTTTTGAAGCAGACGAATACATCACATATCTCAAGGCTAACAAGTGCTATGAAGTTGTCGGTGTTCCCAATATGTTCCGTAAACTTCTCAGCCACCCCGATTTTGCAGGCGAACACCTCAAGTATGTGAAGTACGCTTTTGCAGGCGGTGACTATGTTCCCATCGACTTCCTCGGCAGATTCAATGACCTTATGGCTAAATACGGCTCAGAAGCAACTCTTATGCCCGGTTACGGCCTTACAGAGTGCGGTGCAGTTGACTGCATCAATATGCCCTGGCTCACAAAGCCCGGTACAGTAGGTAAGTACCTCAAAACAGTCAAGGCTGCTATTTTCGATGAAGAACAGAACGAACTTCCTCTCGGCACAGTTGGTGAAATCGCATTCACAGGTAACACACTTATGAAGGGCTACCTTATGCCCGACGGCAGACTCGGTGAAGGTCTTTACACCGATAAAAACGGCAAACAGTGGGTTCTCACAGGTGACCTTGGCAAGATGGATGAAGACGGTTACATCACATTCATCGCAAGAAAGAAGAGAGTTATCATCATCTCAGGCTACAATGTATTCCCCGCAGACATTGAAAACCTTCTTGAGCCCCTTCCCTTCCTCACAGAATGCTGTGCAGTTCAGGGTTATGACGAAGACAAGAAGCCCATCGTTCGTCTTTACATTGTTCTTTCACCTGAAGCAGATGAAGCAAAACTTGACGAATATAAGAAGACAATCACTGATTTGTGCTCAACTCTCAGCACATTCTCAATTCCCCGTGATATCCGCGTTATTGACGCACTTCCCAGAACAAGACTTGAAAAAGTTGACTTCCTCAAACTTACAGAAGTAAGAACAGAAGAACATTACACCTGATTAAATTTTATCTGTGATAATCAGTGCATTTTTGCATTGTTTTTCACAGATTTGTTGCATTAGGGCGTTTTTTATGATATAATTAATTGTTATTTTTGCATTTTAGGAAATAAAAATATAAAAGGGTGAAAAAAATGAAACTTGAAAATGTACCTACCATACGAGATCTGTTGGATGTTGCCCCCGAAAAGCACAATGACAGAACCTTCATCAAATTTATCCGTAACGGTGAAATTATTGAAAAGAAGTTCAGTGAAGTAAGAAGCGACGGATTGGCTTACTGCCGTAAACTCCGCCACCTTATTCCCGAAAGAACCAACATTTCCATCATCAGCAAAAGTACCTATGAATACATCGTATGTATGACAGGTGTTCTTGTGGGCGGTTTTGTTGCAGTGCCCATTGACCCGGATTCAACTGCAGAAGAAGCAGCAACCATTATCAACGATTCCGATTCAACGGTAATTTTATACGGTGAAGAATTTTCCGACAGAATTGATGCCGTAAAGGCTCTTTGCCCCAAGGTAAAATTCGAAATGGTTATCAGTTATTCTGACGAATTCGAAAAAGTATATGAAGAATATTCAGAAACTTCTGAGTATGCATCTTTGTCTGATATTAAAATGGACCCCGATGCCTGCGCACTTATAATCTATACTTCAGGCACAACAGGTGACAAAAAAGGTGTTATGCTTTCAAGTGAAGCACTTGTAAGTAACCTTATCTTTGACCCTTATGATCCCATTGTTATCCGTGTGGATACAATTCTTTCCGTTCTTCCGCTTCATCACATTTTCTGTTTCATCTGCGGATATATCGGACCTCTTAATGTTGGTAACTGTGTTTGCCTTAACGGTGAAATGCGTGATCTTTTCAAGAATATGCTTATTTTCAAGCCTAATCAGATCCGTGTTGTTCCCATGATTGCTCAGGCAATTCTCGGCCGTATCCGTGCCGTACAGGCAAAAAATCCCAACCTTTCACCCAAAGAAGCAGCAGCACAGGTTACAGGCGGTAACCTTGATATGATGCTTTCAGGCGGTGCACATCTTGATGCAGGTCTGTGCAAAGCCTTTGCAGAATACGGCATTCTTCTCAGACAGGGCTACGGTATGAGTGAAGCCAGCGGTAAGGTAACACTTCCTGACCCCGATTGCCCCATCAACAGTGCCGGCAGACTTATGAGCACAATCAATGCCCGTATTGTTGACAAGGAACTTCAGCTTGACACACCGGGTCTTATGCTTGGCTATTACAAGCGCCCCGAAGAAACTGCAGAAGTTATCACAGAGGACGGATGGCTTCGTACCGGTGACATAGGTTACATCGACGAAAACGGTGTTCTCTTTATCACAGGCAGACTCAAGAATCTTATCATTCTTTCAAACGGAGAAAATGTTTCACCCGAAGGAATTGAAAATAAGTATAAAGAAAACAAACTTGTAAGTGAAGTTCTTGTTTATGTTGAAAAAGATGTTATTGTGGCTGAGATTTATCCCAACGAAGAATATGCTCAGATGGCAAACATCACCGACATTGAAGGCAGTATTGAAGAATACACCGACAAAATGAACGAAACCGCTCTTCCTTCCCACAGAGTTGAAAGAGTGATTATCCGTGACACTGCTTTTGAAAAAACATCAACAGGAAAAATCAAGCGTGTCAATAACTGAAACTAAAGAGGTGATGCCTGATGAAACCGCAGAATGGCGAACAGGTATATAAACTGATTCATTCGCAGGAAATGGTGCAGTATATGTGGAAATATTCCGTTCATATGCAGTCCACCCAGATTCCTGTTGCAATGGCATTTGAGGAAGAACTGGATTTCAGAATCCTTGCCCGTGCAGTCAACATTGAAATTGAAAGAAATGACTGTCTGCGTCTTCGTATTTTCCGTGAGGGATTCAAGATTAAGCAGTATTTCCTTCCCGAATATAAACTTGAAAAGATACTCATAAAAGATTTTGCTTCAAAAGAAGAACAGGTGAAATATTTTGACAGTATCGCATCAACAAAACTCAATGTTTTCCGAGGAGAAACCTTCCGCATAATTTTCTTCCGTACATACGAAAACAAATGCGGTATTTTCATCTGTGCTTCTCATATGATTATGGACTTTGTGGCATCCTTTATGTTTTTCAAAGACCTTATGGCTGTTTATGACAGCCTGAAAAACGGTGAAAGTCTGCCGAAACCTATGACAAAGTACGAGGACATAATCAAAAAAGAGCAGGACAATGCCGAACTTGAAGAGCGTATTGAAAGAGAAACAAAAATTCTCGATGAATGGGTGGCAAAAGACCGCCGTCCTTTCTACAATGCAATCAACGGAACAAAGGTACTTGATATGCAGAGAAAACTCCTTCGTCAGAAGGATATGACAATGCCTCATATGTATCTTCCCGTTTTCGATTCCACAAACCTTATAAAGTGCCATCTGAGTGACGAAGACAGCAAGGAAATTTCAGATTTTATAAAAGAAAACCACCTCAGTCCCGAGTGGGTTATTCAGCTCGGATTCCGTATTTACTTTTCAAAACTCAACCGTCACACCAATGACACTCTTTTCTGGGTACTTTGCCCCAGAAGAAGAACAGTTAAAGAAAAACGCTGCGGCGGAACACTTGCTTCTCCTATGCCCTGGCGTGAGATTCTTGACGATGACAAGAGTTTTATTGACACAGTGCACCAGTTAAGCGAATCGCAGATATTCCTGTTCCGTCACTGTGATGTACCCTTTACGGCTGTGCGTCAGATGGAAAGAGACAGATACAATCTTTCTCTTATGCAGACTTCAAACAGTATGATGTTTTCATATCTGCCTGCAGGTGAAAACGCATTCGGCGGCAGAAAGTACGAGTTTTCGGCGTATAACTTCGGACATTATGTTATGCCGCTTTACACTCTTACAATGCAGGAAGCCTCAACAGGACGTTTTGTCTTTTCTTACATTCACCGTCTGTTCCTCACAAAAGACGAGGATGTTTACAGTTTCCACGACGGTGTTGTGCGTACAATTCTTGCAGGTGTCAGAAATCCCGAAAAAACAATTGGTGAAATAATGGAGGAAATATAAATGTCAGAAATTTTTGAAACACTTAAAGAAATTATTTGCGAGTATGTTGAAGTAGAGCCCGAGGATATCAAAGAAGATTCATCTCTGCGTTACGACCTCGGCGCAACTTCCTTTGACCTTATGAATGTTGCCGATGCAGTTGAAGAAAGATTCAAACTGTCCGTAACAGATGCTTCTCTTAAAAAGATCAAGACTGTGGGCGACATTGCCGAACTTCTTGCAGCAAATGTGAAATAAAGAAAAAAGCGCATCCTGATTTTTTCAGGATGCGTCGCTTTTTGTGCGGTACATAAAGGGTCCGTCGGTTATTTATTTGTTTTTATCTTTTGACCAACCTTTTTCATAAAACTTGTTATATTTTTCTGCCACGGTGTGCCACTGTATATAGGCATCGTCATTTCTGTGGTCAGTGTAATAATAACCGTTTTCAATGAGGTAGTCGCAAATGTATTTTGTAATTTTTACGCCGCCTTTTGCGTTAAGATGGCCTTTGTTAACAAAATCTTCTGCAAGGTTAATTTCAGTTTCAGCAAGAATTTCACTGTCTGTAAAGTCGATTGTACCGTAGCCCTGATTCTTGCAGTATTCAATTATTTCACTCATTTCCTTCTGTTCTGCATTACTTCTGAAAGAAGGGATGTTTATAAAAATAAGTTCAATATTTTTTTCTTCTGCATAATCGAAAATCTGCTGCAACTGTGCTTTCTGAAAATCGTCGATTTCACCGGTTACTTCATCAAAATCCCACACATCAGTAAAATCGGAACAGTCCATAACGCCGAAAGCGTTGTCTCTGTCGTTTGCGCCTTTGAAACGGTTGATTACAGTAACATAGTCCGGCTTTTTAAGGCCGTCAACCCAACGTCTGTGGAAGTTGATAAAGGGTAAAAGGTAGGATTTATCCTCAATGTCAACAATACCTGCACTTTCTTCAGGCTCACCGTAAAATTCATAAACATCATTAACATATTGATTAAGAGCCTTGAGAATTTTATAACGGGATTCAAGGTCGGGAATGTTGAGATAAGCGGCCCTGAATTTTGCGGGCTTGAGTCCGGGGAAAATCGCCTCGGTTCTGAGACCGTGAATGTCAATTATTGCATATTTGACGTCCTGTGTTTTCTGCACATAATCAAGGTATTCCCTCACAATGCCGAAAGGCTGAACACTTGTTGAAAGGTGGTAAATTGCAAGTCCGTAATCCTGCCATGCAACAGGGGTGAGCCATGAATGAGCAACAACACTTGTGCCGAGTACAACTCCGTCAACAAGATTTTTTTCCTCTGCGTCAAAAGCGGCAACATTTCTTGTGTCATAGGTTTTGGGTAAACCGTAAATCTGCATAACGCCAACAACAGCAATTGAAAGAAGAAGTATGAAAGCCACTGAACGCAGCCATTTTTTGTTTTTCATTTTAATTCACCCGCCTTTCAGAATTGCTGATATACAAAATCAGATGCATTGAAACTTTCACCGTATGCGCCGTAAATCAGCAGGAATACGATTGCTCCGATAACAACGAGCCACTGGAAAAGCATATTCTGTTTGTCAAGGGTTTCTCTTATTCTCATACCCTTTTCCTGCATAAGACTTACAACGAAAAGAACAATAATTACAAGGAAAACAAGGAACATTTCTCTTGCACTCAGACCCAATTCATACAAAGTGCCGTCTGTAAGCACCCAGGGATTGAATTCGGCAAACATATTTTTAAGCATTGCGAAAGATGCCATACACGAGTCTGCGCGGGAAAAAATTCTGCCGATGCTCACAAGGAAGAAAGTTCTCACAATCTGAAACAGTTGCCAGGAGAAACATTCTGTGTTGACTTTCAGTCTGGAAAGAACTTTTTTGTAAACAGGCTCCAGCAGAATACTGCCGGCAATAATAATACTGTTCCAGAGGCCGTAAACCACATATTTGTAACTTGAGCCGTGCCACACACCAACAAGGAAGAATGCAATGAAAGATGCAAGGAATGTGGGCAGCATTTTTCCGATGTAGTTGCCGAAAATTTTTCTTGTCTTTTTGCCCATAGCGGAAAAAGCCTTGGAAAGTGAAAGGGGATAGAACACATAATCTTTCATCCAGGCGCCAAGGGTGATATGCCATCTGCGCCAGAATTCAGCAACGGAACGTGCAAAGTAGGGTCTTTCAAAGTTAACAGCCATTTCAATGCCGAAGACCTGAGCCACACCTCTTATCATATCCATGCCGCCTGAAAAGTCGGCATAAACCTGAACACCGTATGCCATGGAGCCAAGCAGAATTACAAAACCTTTGTAGTCACTGTAGTTTGTGAAAACTTCATCGGCAATAACACCGATGTATTCTGCAAGGGTGAGTTTTTTAATAAGACCCCAGAGAAAGAGTTGTAAACCGTGCTTGAACTGTGTGAAGTTAAAACGGTGCCCTTCAAAAAGTTGCGGTGCAAGGTGACCGAAACGTCCGATAGGTCCCTGTATAATCTGCGGGAAGAAGGAAACGAAAAGCAGAACTTTTGCAAAGTTCCTTTCTGCTCTGATTTTTCCGCGGTAAACATCAATAATGTAACTTGTTGCCTGAAGTGTATAGAAAGATATACCCAAAGGCAAAGCAAGGTCAATTTTCGGAGCCTCGGCATCAATGCCGAAAATACCTATAAAGTTAAAGGTCTGCTCTGAAAGAAAGTTGAAGTATTTGAGGAAAACAAGAAAAGCGAAACTTATCACAAGACCTGATGAAAGAATCAGTCTTTTCTTTTTCTGCACCTTTGACTTAAGAACTTTTTTCTCGTCTCTGGTTAAATCCGGGTGGCTTTTAAGATATTTTTTGTGCTCCATATTGAACTTATCAAGGAACAGAGCCACCGCATAAACAACTATGGCGGTTAAAATCATAAAATATCCCGTTGAGAGTCCGCCGCGGAAATAGAATACCAGACTTGAACAGATAAGCACTGTCCATCGGTATTTCAGCGGGAAAACAAAATAAAGAATTGCACTCACAAGCCACAGCAGTGCAAATTCAACAGATATCAGTGTCATAACTTTGTCTTCGGCGCTTCAGCCGAATTTACCTCCTGTCTTTTTAACTGAACAACAGAACACCACCTCGTAAGGTGGTGAGCGTCAATATCATTCCGAAAGATCGTTGATAAGCTGAGCAATTGCATCAACTGTGTCGAAATTCTCGGGTTCAAGGTCATCAACACCAATTGTGATATCAAACTCAGCGTTGAGTTCGCCAACAAGGGTAACGATGTCGAAAGAATCAAGAATGCCGTCTGAAACAAGAGCATCTTCGTTGGCAAAATCCACATCGGGACGAAGTTCTTCGAGTATTTTCATAAGTTGTTCTTTCATAACAGTTAAATTCCTTTCATTTGTTTTAATGTAATTAAGATGCCTGCTTTTTTAATCTGCAAGGCATTTTCTTCTTTGTTGAATGTCACCGAGTTGCAGTCACTCTCACACTGTGTAACGGTGTAGGACTGCCATTCATAGTTGCGGCCTTCAAAAGTGACATAGGGTTTACCGAGTACGGCAAGAATACCGTAGTCCATTGCTCTGAGAAATCTGCTTATTTCTTCGCCGCTTGCACTGAGATTCAGTTGGGCGTTGTTGGGAATATCCCTGAGCATATGAAGCTGACCTTTGTCGGAATCGTTTACGGCAGTAACCCTGAGGTTATCAAAGCCTGTTTCTATAAGTTCTTTAAGGCCTTCCATAGCAATTCTGTTAAGTTGGGTAAGAAGTCGCAGTGAGGTGGTTTTATCAGTTATGGGAACGGTTTTCTGAAGGTAAATTTCACCGGTATCCACACCTGCGTTAACTCTGTGCCAGGTGATGCCTGCCTCACTGTCTCCGCAGTAAATTGCCCAGGCTTCGCAGTTTCTGCCGCGGTGATAAGGAAGAATTGCGTGGTGGAGATTAAGGATAAACAGCGACGGATTATCAATTACCGCTTCGGTAATGATGTATGGATTCATAACCGAAAGAACAAGGCTGTCGCACTTTTCATTTTCAAGAGCGCCCATCAACTCTTTCTTTGTGTCGGTAACTCTCACTTTTATTCTTTCGTCAATTCTTTTTGCAATTCCGTTGCTGTTGCATTCATAAACGCAGACTTCATCGGAAATTTCTGAGTCAAGCATAATCTGTGCAGCCTGATACAAAAGTCCCGTTCCGCCAATAACAATAACTTTTTCAAATCTTTTCATAATTTTCAGCCCTGCAGTTCTTCGGCAAGTTTAACTCTGTCGATTTTAGCGTTCTTTGTCATGGGCAGGGCAGTATAATGCATCATTCTGTTCGGAAGCATATACTTGGGAAGAAGTTTGCCTGCATCTTTAAGAATATCTCTGTCGCATTCCTTTTCGGACTGATAGAAAAGAACAATCTGTTCG
>JAZOAX010000152.1:0-4589 GCA_045595685.1 Acutalibacteraceae bacterium | reverse complement strand
CACTGAAAACGGGGATTAAAACATTTCTTTTTGCGGTGATGCTCGTGGCATTCGGTAGAATACCGAATAAACAAGCATCATCCGAGACAAAGCGTGCTTTTGCTTACTTTTGCCACAATCGGCAAAAGTAAGAGCCCCGCGGCTCGAGCGAGAGGAGTTAATAGAAAAAATTAAAGTATGAGATAAAAATACCGAGTATATTGAATTATCAAACAAAAAGGGCTATTTGCATTTAAAAAAGCACCCTTTCGGGTGCTTTTCATATTATTTCTTGAGTTCGATACCCTTTCCTGCAAGGTCATCAATAATGCCGTTTACAACATTCATAACCTCTTCTCTTGTAAGAGTCTTTTCAGGGTGTGCGAAGTAAATTCTTACGGTGATTGACTTGCCGTTTTCATCGCGGTAAAGGTCAACAACATCTGTGCCCTTGATAAGAGGACAGTCTGCATTTTTAACCGCTTCACCGATGGGTGCAAACTTTTCACTTACGAAAGAAAGGTCAATTTCAATGCCCGGGAACTTTGATGGTTCTTCGTATTTGATTTCGTCTGCCTTGGCAAAAGCAAAATCAGTTACATCAATTTCTGCAAAAACAATGTTTGCTTTCTTGTCCACTTTTTTCAGAACAACGGGGTGAACAATACCGATTGTGCCCACTGTCTTGCCGTCAAGGATAATTGCGTTAAGGTTTTTCGGGTGTTCGTAACTGTGGGTTGCCTCCATAGCTTCATAGGAAAGGTCGCAGTGCTTGATGTCACCTGTTACAGTTGCAAGAATGTCACGCAGTTCGAAATAAAGTGCTTCCATAGTCTTTGTTTTTGAGAAAAGAGTTACGCAAAGTTTCTTTCTTTCGTTGCAAAGTCCGTCTTCTTTGAGACCTTCAACAACTCTGCCCACTTCAAAAATACCGAAATCGGAAGCATAGGTGTTGTTGAGTCTTACCTGACAAAGCTGTGTGGGAATGATTGACTTTCTGATGGTTTCAATGTTGGGGTTGGTGGCATTCACAAGTCTGATATTGTCTTCAATGTCGATGCCCAGAGCCTTACATTCATCATAGTACATCCACACATAAGAATGTGCTTCGTGAAGTGAGAAACGCTTAACGAGAATATCCTTGATTTTGTCTTCAACAGTTTTTTCAATGTCGGGACGGATGGGATAAACAGGTGTTGCAGTGGTGTGGATATCGAAGTTATCATAGCCGTAAATACGGGTGATTTCTTCAATGATGTCAGCCTTGATTGTAACATCCTTTGTGGCTCTCCATGAAGGTACCGAAACGGTGAATTCACCCTTTTCGAGTTTTACGCCGAAGCCGAGGGATTCGAGAGTTTTAACGATTGTGTCGTCAGAAATTTCAATACCTGTGTAGCGGTCAACAAATGCCTTGTCAAAACAGAGTGTTACATCGTCATATCTGAATGCTTCTTCGTCGGTGAGTGAAGATACAACTTCAACGCCTGAGTCGATATCTGTGAGAAGTTTCACAAAACGTGCAATGGCGGGAACTGTCATCTGCGGGTCAAGGCACTTTTCATAGCGCATTGAAGCGTCTGTTCTGTGTGCGAGACGGACTGTTGACTTTCTGATTGAAACTGCATTGAAGGTTGCACTTTCAAGGGTAAGTCTTGTTGTGTCTTCAACAATTTCACTGTCAAGGCCGCCCATAATTCCTGCAATTGCAACGGGAGTGTCACCGTTACAGATCATAAGGGTGTTTTCGTCAATATTTCTTTCCACGCCGTCAAGGGTTGTGAAGGTGAAGGGAGCGGGGAAACGCTTGATACGGAGTTTTTCAACCTTTCTTGAGTCAAATGCATGCATGGGCTGACCCATTTCAAGCATAAGGTAGTTTGTAAGGTCAGCAAGAAGGTTGATGCCTCTCATACCGCAATAGAAAAGTCTGATTCTCATATTAACGGGGCTGACATTCTTTGTGATGTTTTCAACCTGAAGGCAGGAATATCTCTGGCAAAGAGGGTCTTCAATCTTCATATCAACCTTGGGAAGATTTTCATACTTTTTAAGGTCAACTACGCTGAGAGGTTTAAGAGGTCTGCCTGCAAGGGCTGCAAATTCTCTTGCAATACCGTAGTGGCCCCAGAGGTCGGGACGGTTGGTGAGAGACTTGTTATCAACCTCGAAAACAATATCTTCAATTTCGTAAACATCTTTGATATCGGTACCGTTCTTCACATCCTCGGTGATATCCATAATGCCTGAGTTATCTTCACTGATGCCCACTTCCTTTTCACTGCAGCACATACCGTATGAGGTATAGCCTGCAAGTGCTCTGGGGGTGATTTCAATTTCACCTATTTTAGCACCGATTTTTGCAAAAGCGGTTTTCATACCAACTCTTACATTGGGAGCGCCGCACACAACATCTGTAAGTGCGCCGTCGCCTGCGTCCACTTTAAGAAGGTGGAGTTTCTTTGATTCGGGGTGGTCAGCCACTTCTTTGATTTCGGCAACAACAATACCTGAAATGTCACTGCCCTTGAAGAAAATTTCATTTTCAACTTCTGCAGTTGAAAGAGAAAAACGGTGGATAAGGTCGAGTTTGTCGAGTCCTTCGAAATCAACAAAATCTGAAATCCAGTTCATAGATAAAAACATAACAGAACTCCTCCTTTCTTATTCGTCAATAAACTGTGTGAGTGTTTTAAGGCTGCCTGAGTTAAGGTCACGGATATCTTTGATGCCGTATTTCATCATAACAAGTCTTGTAAGACCGAGACCGAAAGCAAAGCCTGTGTATTCATCGGGGTCAATTCCGCCTGCTTTGAGAACTTCGGGGTGAATCATTCCGCAGGGGCAAAGTTCAAGCCAGCCGCTGTGCTTACATGAGGGACAGCCTTCGCCGCCGCAGATAAGACAACTGATATCAAGTTCGAATCCGGGCTCAACAAAGGGGAAGAAGCCGGGTCTGAGACGAACTTTGATATCCTTCTGGAAAACTTCTGAAAGCATTGTTTTCATAAAGTAGATAAGGTTTGAAATGGAGATATTCTTATCAACCATGACGCCTTCCATCTGGAAGAAGGTATTTTCGTGGCAGGCATCGGTGGCTTCGTTTCTGAAGCATCTGCCGGGGAAAATTGCCTTGATGGGAACGCCGTCATTCACAAGGGCATCCTTATATTTTTTGTAGATGGCATTCTGTGCTGCTGAGGTCTGGCTTTTTAAAAGCTGACCGTTTTCAAGATAGTAGGTATCCTGCATATCTCTTGCGGGGTGGTGCTTGGGAATGTTGAGAGATTCAAAGCATTCGTAGTCGGAAACCACTTCAGCGTAATCTTCAACGGTGAAGCCCATTGACTTGAAAATTCTTTCGCACTGGCGCTGAACAAGAGTGATGGGATGATATGAGCCCTCTGTGAGTGCCGGGGGCATTGAAATATCGAAATCGGGCATTGCGTCGATTTCTTTCTGAATCTCAAGTTCCTTGAGTTCCTTTGTTCTTTCTGCAATTTTTTCTGTAACTTCGCCCTTGAGAAGATTAACTTGCTGACCGAAGGATTTCTTTTCTTCAACGGAAAGGTCCTTCATTTCTTTCATAAGTTCTGTTACAAGACCTTTTTTGCCGAGATACTTGACTCTTATTGCTTCAAGGTCCTGGGTGTTTTCAGAACTTTTTAATTCTTCAAGGAACTGATTTTTAACTTCAAGAATTTTGCTGTTCATAATAACCTCCTATAAATATAGCATCGCACAAATGCAACTGAGTTCAGAAACAGTAGCCAGTAGTCAGTAGTCAGGAATGCCCTGCGGGTATCCGTCAGCACCGAAACTGACATTCTGCGTTCCGGAATCAACTGTTGTAAGCGCAACGCCAAAAATAAAAAATCGTCTCACCTTAAAAAAGATGAGACGAATAAATTCCGCGGTACCACTCAATTTGCAAGGGATTTTCCCCTGCCGCTTTTTTTGCTTTAATGCAGCAACACACATCCTGCTTTTCACAGGCAGCTCGTGAGGCGAAATTCATTTACGGGGACAATAGGATTCTTTCAGCGCGTGAATCCCTCTCTGAAAAGCCTTGTCCGCAAACTACTGCTTTCTCAGTCATAGCTTTTTAACGATATTGGAAAGATTATACCCCAATATCAGAAATAAGTCAAGGGAAATCCGCAATTAAATTCACGCCGCTTCTTTAACTTTTACCACTTTCCATTCACCGTCAACATTTTTCAGTTTCCACAAAGAAAGAATATCCCACGAGCCTGAAGTCACCTCACCCGAACTGTCGTATCTTGCTACGGAGTAAACCACCCACAGATAGCCGTTACCCAGAGTGAAGTCACCTGCCACGGCTTCAAGGTCGAGATTTATTTTTTCAATACCCGGCTCAATTCTGTAGTATCTTCTGAGTTCGCCCACATCTTTTTCCGGCTCTTTGCCGCCTATATAGGTGAAGACTTCTTCCGCTTCGGAAAGTATCTGTTCTGCCGTTTCTTTATCCTTTTCTGAAAGAGTGTGGTTTATTGATGAATAATCGGGGAAATAGGCGTACTTGAACTTTTTGTATTTATCGTAGTATTCGCTTTTTTGTGAAAACAAAGAAGAAAAAACAACAATGG
>JAZOAX010000151.1:0-2236 GCA_045595685.1 Acutalibacteraceae bacterium | reverse complement strand
TTTATCTTTAACCAACAATAAATATTATATTTATACATTATTAATTGCCGAATGCCACGAGCATCACCGCAAAAAGAAATATTTTAAACCCCGTTTTCAGTCGGGCTTTCCCGTGCTTATGATTTATGCCCGCACAACGTCCTCAGGAGTCAGCGGCATCCTTACTGCTGCCGTTACTGTTCAGCAGGGGGAAAGCATTATAAAACAAAAAGATGTAGTCTTCGGGTATTCGTACAAAGGTTAGGTTTGGTCTGTCTGTGAAACTGTTTCACAGAAAAAATGTTTAAAATACGAATTGAACTTTCGGTTAACTTTGTACAAAGGCTGACGGAAGTCTCTTTCTGAAATATGTCCGTAGCGGTCAGCGACTGTCGGAATATACGGTGAATAAAGGAATATCAGGTAAATCAGACAAGATTAACCTGAGAGAAATGTAAACTCAGCGGATTTATATATTAAACCTGCTATTAAGGCACACCGCGAAACTCTTTGACAGAGGTGTGACTAATGGGAGAAATGCGGTTTTGCCGATGAAATAATTCTGAAGAGAGATTAAACATAGGGAAAAGAATATATCTTGAAACATCATAAAACCTTTGACGGCAAATGAGCCTCTTTCGGAAGGTTTAGTAAAAGCGTGTTTTTGCTTACTTTTGCCACAATCGGCAAAAGTAAGGCTCAGCGCAGCGTACCTAACTAAAAGGTTGATGAAACATAGAGTCAAAAGTAACGCCAAGCGCAGCGTACCCGACTGAATGGTTGATGAAACATAAATCACACCGTCCCTACAATTTATTACCTGAATTTTTCGTTTCAAAGATACCGTTTAAAATTTTTTAAAAGTGCTTTAAGTTATGTTTTAAGTTGTGCATTTATACTGTGATTGTGCGATGGGAACTGATATATGTTTTTTTCCGATTTTTCATATGTCAACCCTCCTTCCCATTGCACTCCCCTCTCCTTTCAAATATGCACAAGACAAGTC
The DNA here is from genome assembly GCA_045595685.1 of Acutalibacteraceae bacterium. GTDB lineage: Bacteria > Bacillota > Clostridia > Oscillospirales > Acutalibacteraceae > UBA6857. The sequence continues at coordinate 1,251 of JAZOAX010000151.1, read as the reverse complement.
ACAGGTATAGTCAGGTACCTGTGATTTGTTCTTTTTAAATTATAATTATATTCATTTGTGTTACGGGATATGACAAAGTTTTCTTTTTACTAATGATAAACTCTTTTCACTATATATCATTTCTTAGAAAGGAGTCATATCAATGATATGCCGCAACTGTAGTTTTATCCTTCAGGGAAGTGAAAAATTTTGTCCGAATTGCGGATTTGACTGCGCACAAAAACCACAGACTGAAAAAAACGAAGAAATCCTGCCTCCCGAACCGCCATCAATTCTTTTTTCCGCCAACAAGGAACAACCTGCTCCTCAGGCTGAGGATCACAGAATTTTCCGTGAAGCGCCGGAAGAAACAAACGAAGAAAAAGTCACACCGAAAAAAAGCAGAGCACCTGCTGTTTTGGTTTTTCTTCTTATTGCAGTTATTCTTTCCGTTGGCGGAATCACCGTAATTGAGTATTTTGAACTGGGGCCGATAATAGCAAACTACCTGCAGACAGGAGGTACTGCAAAAGACACTCAGGTTACAACAGAGACTGCTGAAAAAACAACGGAAGGTGAATATTCACAGAATTACGGAGTTGTTTCCCCCGATATAAATTTCAGACCGACTATATGCTATGTTGCATCTGACAAATCCGTATGCATTCGTAAAGGTCCCGACGATTCCTATGCCCCCATTGACCTGCTTGAAAGTGGTATACAACTTCAGGTTATAGGGGCAAGCAACATCAATGACACTTGGGTTTATGTTTATGTACCTTTTGTTGACTGCTACGGTTGGCTGTCAGCATCTTTTCTCAGTGATGCTTCGGCGCTCACCGAAGAAGAAACCACTGACGAAGAGACTACCGAAAACGAAACCGAAAATTCAGCACCTGAAACTGCATAAAACCAAAGCAGATGACACTTCTTTATGAAGTTTCGTCTGCTTTTTTTAGTAAGTTTTAAAGTTTCATCATTAAAATGAGGCTCACAAAAGAAAATATTTAAACAAAAAAAGAACATTGCAGTTTTCGCAGCAGTTATTATTGCAATTATCCCGATTGAGTGTTATACTTATTATGTATGTTTGTAACCTTTTTTCGAAGATTGATTGCCGTTGCAGAAAGGGTGAAAAAAATGAGGCTTTTACTTGCAGAAGACGAAAAAGAATTATCCAAAGCATTATGCGCCATACTTAAACACAATAATTTTTCCGTTGATGCCGTTTATGACGGTCAGGACGCTTTCGACTACGGTCTTGATATGACC
>JAZOAX010000150.1:0-17994 GCA_045595685.1 Acutalibacteraceae bacterium | reverse complement strand
CAACGGGTACACCGTTCTGAACTTCCTTAACAAAGAACTTATAGTCGTTGCCGAGAAGGAGCCATTCTACAAGACCCTTTGCGTATGTGTTGAGAACATTTGCAAGTTCTGCTGCGAATGCGTCAACTGTTGTGATGCCTTCGGGAGCCTTATAAGCCTTGAGGCCTACAACATCTGCACCGAGAAGAACACCTGCGGCATCAAGAAGACCGTCATCAATATCCTTAAGAAGATCTGCAAGAAGGTCTGTGATTGCCTGAAGGTTTGCGCTTGTGAATACGTTAACCTTGTCATTGAGAAGTTCGCTGAGTGTTGCATAATTGCCGTCGATGAGACCTGCGATAAGATCGCCGAGTTCAGGAAGAATACCTGCAACATATTCTGCAGTTGCTTCGTTCCAGTTGTTGGGATATGTGAGCATATATTCGCCGTCGCCGGTAAGTGCGTAATCCCATTCAGGAGCAACATAGAAAATTTCAACTTCTGCAAATACATCCTTGAGGGCTGAAATGATTTCTGTGCCGATCATTTCATCAAGTTTTGCAGCGTTGTCTTCGTTTTCAACAAACATACGAAGTGCTGCTGTTACAACAACCGTAATCATATCGTGCTTATCAAGATCGGTCTTGTAAACCATCTTATAAGCTGCATTTGAACTCATTGAATCATATTCAACTGCTTCACCGAGAGCGAAGGGAACAAGTACGTTTTCAAGTTCTGTGAAGTCAAGGTCTGTCATAAGTGAAAGTGCCTTGAGAAGTGCTCTGAGTGTAAGATTGTCAAGAGCAATTACATCGTCGCCTTCTTCGTACTTGTCAGCAATATTCATAAGACCGGGAAGATCAACAAGTGAGTTGATATCAAGGCTTACACCGAATACTTCGAGTTTGCCGATAAGAGCCATAAGAGCTGCTGTTGTGTTTGTGATTACTGCATCAACGCCGTCAGCGTCAAGGAAGTAAATGAGGTTGGGAAGAAGATCAAGAACTTCTTCTACGGGGTTAGCAAAGATTTCATCAATACGATTTGCAAGTGATGTGAGAACACCTGTAACGATGTCTGCTGTTTCACCGTCTGCTGCGGGAAGGTTTTCACATCCGAGTGCTTCAAGAAGAAGTGCAAGGCCTTCTGCGTAACCCTGTGCACCGGTGATTGTGATGTAAGGTGTACCTTCAAGACCGGGTTCAATACCGTCGGTATCCTTAACAAGAAGTCTGAAGTCTCTGCCGAGAAGGAGCCATTCAACTGCGCCCTTTGCGTATGTGTTGAGAACATTTGCAAGTTCTTCTGCAAATGCATCAACGGTTGTGATACCTGCGGGTACTTCATAAGCCATAAGACCTTCAAGGTCAACATCAATAATGAAGCCTACTTCAAGAAGTTCTGCATCGATATTGCCAAGAAGTTTCTTGATAGCATCAATAAGGCTGTTGAGTGTTTCTGTTGTGAAGATGTTTACATTATCCTGAAGAAGTGCTGCAAGTGAGTCATACTTCTTACCGTTAATTTCTACCATCTTGATAACTGTGTCAACAAGTCCGGGAAGATTTTCAGCGAGGTATTCTGCCTTTGCTTCTGTCCAGTCGTTAGGATATGAAACAATAGCATTCACATACTCGATAACGCCTTCATCTGTTACAATACCGTCCATATAATTCCAGTCGGGAGTCTTGTAAACGATCCGGCTGCCTGAGAAGATTTCCTTAATGCCTGTTACAACATCAGTTTTGAGCATTTCATTGAGTTTTGCAGCAAATGCATCATCAGAAATGAGTTCCATTGCCACAACAAGAAGAATTGTAAGAACATCTTCTCTTGCTGCTTCCATCTTATAGATGTATCTGCCCTTTGTAATCTTACCTGTGCAGAAGTTAACAAGAATTGCTTCAGCTGCATCAAGGGGAAGATCTGTTGCGCCTTCAACGATTTCTACGATGTTGGCAAGTGAAAGGTTTGCAAGGTCAAGAGCAATTTCTGTTCCGTCGCTCTTCTTAATCTTGATAAGGTCTGAAAGGCTGATGGGATTTTCAAGAAGACCGAGGCCGTTAATCTTATCAAGAAGTGCGTTTACGGGAGCAAGGATGTTGCCGACTGCAACGCCTGCACCGTTTGCGTTAAGGAAGTAAACGAGGTTGGGAAGAACATCGAGAACTTCGTTAACGGGATCGGCGAGAATTTCTTCAACGCGGGTTGCAAGTGCACCGAGAACTGACTTGGTGTTTGCCTGTGCGGGAAGTTCACAGCCGAGTGCTTCAATAATCATTGCAAGTCCCTTTTCATAGCCGAGACCGCCGTTGATAACGATTGTATCGGTATTGTCTGCCTTCTTGGCAATTCTGTAATCAGCACCGAAGAAGAGCCAGTTGACAAGTCTGCCTGCGTATGTGTCAAGAACATTTGCAAGTTCGTTGATAAAGTCTCTGATTGAGTTGATTTCTGCTTCACATGTGTAAGCCTTGAGACCTGCAAGGTCAATATCAAGAAGATAACCGACTGTGTTGATGAGATTTTCATCAATGTCTTCAAGAAGACCTGTGATCATACCAACAAGGTCGTTGAGTGTATCTGCACTTACAAGACCGTTAACAAGATCGCTGAGAAGGTCTGCAAGGTTTGTGGGAAGAGCATTGCCGTCTGCATCTGTCTTGCCTTCGTTAACCATTTCAAGAATAAGGTCAACAAGTTCGTCAAGATTGTTTGCAAAGTACTGTGCTGTGCCTAAATCCCATTCATTATCATTGATATTTTCCCAATCAAGTGCTGCAAGGGTGTTGGGAATGCCTTCGCCGCTTTCAATATATGCGTTGAATGCTTCTTCTGATTCGAACCAGTACATCCAGTTGGGTGTGCCGTAAGTGATGCCTACTGAAGCAAATACTGTAACGATTGAAGAAATGAGGCCGTCTGTTTTGAGAAGTGCATCAAGCTTAGCTGCGTTGCCGTCTGTTGTTGCCCAGTCAAGAACATATGAAAGGATAACTGTGAGCATATCAGCCTGGCTGAAGTTATTGTTGTAAGCACCCTTCTTCCAAGTGCTTTCGAGAGTTGAAACTGATGTGTAATCAACTGCGATATCATCAGTTACATCATAGATAACCTGTACAAGATCTGTAAGAAGTGTACCAAGGTCAATATCCTTAAGAGCAAGTTCTTCTATGAGTGCGATAATTGCATACCAGTTAAGATTCTTGATGTCGAGACCGAGAGGTTTCTTTGCGCCTTCTTCACCAATTTCAATACCTGCAATCATTTTTGCAAGATTGAGATTGTAAATGGGACGGATTGTGTCAAGAATTGCATAAACGGGAGTGAGAAGTTTATCTACACCCTGTGAAAGAGCATTGCTTGAAATGTAGAAGAGAATGCCGGGAAGAATATCTATAATAGTATAGATAGTGCCGTCTTTTTCTACTGCGGGATCGTTTGTTGTAAGTCTGTTGATAAGACCTACAAGAGCGTTGAGTGTGAGTGCAAGTGTGTCAGCACCCTCTGTGTATGCTGCGGGAGTTGCACCGAGAGCCTCAAGAAGAGGAATGATTGCGTTATTGTAACCGTTATAACCCTGAAGTGTGATTGCACTGTCGATAAGAGTAAGGTCCTTACCGCCAAGGATGAAATCAAGAAGAGGTCTGAGAGGATTAAGAAGAGTTACAAGAGCGTCAACGAATGACTGTGCATCATTTACACCTGCAAAATCTTCGTGTACAGTGCCTTCTTCAAGACCTGCATACTTACCGTAAGCAGCAACAAGGTCAATACCAAGTTCGCTCTTAACAAGTTCGTTAAGGTCGATAACGGGTTCTTCGGTTGCGTCTTCACCTTCTGCAACAGTTTCAGCATCCTTATCACCTGCAAGGAGTGCGTTAAGATCAAGTGAGCCGAGAAGCGCTGCAAGTGATGTTACTGTTTCGGGTGTGAAGAGACCGTTAAGAGCAGTTGCAAGAGCACCTTCGATTGAACCGTCTGTTTCTTCTGTAGTCTTGTCAAGGTCAAGGTTTGCCATTGTGAAGATTGAAGTAAGAAGCGATTCAAGGTTGTTATAAAGGTATTCTGCCTTATCTTCAGTCCAGTCGTTGTTGGGGTTGAGATAGATGTCAGCTGCTGCTGAACCTGCGGGTGAGTTGTTTTCACCTGCATACCATACATAAGGATCAATACCGTATTCAATCTGGTTAGCAAGTTCAACTATTGCAGCAATTGCATTACCCACATTGATTTCGTCGAGGTTGAGACCTTCGTCGTTATACAGTGTTGCCTTAAGTTCTTCAATTGCTTCGGTATCGGGGATTGTCTTGCCTTCAGCGTCCTTGATGGCTTCGCCGTTTTCACCCTTCTGAGTCATAAAGATACCGAGAAGCTGTGAGAATGCATCGGGATCCTTAATAATGCCGAGGATGTAAGTAAGAAGATAATAGCCTACATCAGCCTTGTCGGCTTCAATTGTGTAAGCCTGACCTGCTTCAATTCTTGAAGTGTCATAAATCCATGCTTTTCTGCCGGTATCCATTGTTGTGAGTTTACCGAGAGTTGCAAGAGTAGCCTGGTCGATAGCAGGAATATTAAGACCGAAGTTTGCAAGAATTGTGTTAAGACCGCCTGCGAACATACTGTTGGGAAGAACTGCACCTTCTTCGTCTGTAACAAGAAGGTCACCGACTGCAATATATGCACCGTCTGAAAGAACGTCACCTACAAGTGTTGCTGATGCAGTATAAGTAATGTCTGTGTTAAGCATATTAAGTGCAGGCTTAGCCATACGGAATGCAAGAGCATAAACAAGGTCGGGAAGAATTTCAAGAAGTGTATCTACGGGAGCATCACCAAGGTTTTCAAGGAATGTGAAGATGGGTTTGAGAATCTGCTCGAAAACATAAGATACATCTGAGTTGTGTTCATCACTTTCAATTGTGCTTACAGGTGTGTAATCAACACCGAGAAGTTCATAAACGGGAACAAGGAGGTTAGCATAACCGCTGTTTCCTCTTGAACCGAGCTGAAGTGCAATTGAGAGAGTTGTAAGTGTTGCGTTAGCTTCACCAATACCCGTACACTTAGCGGGTGTCCAGGCCTTGTTTGTGATAAGAGTTGTGAGAAGAGGAAGAAGACCTGATGTTGCATCTTCAAATGCATCATAGAAGAACTGATCAAATTCAGCCTGAGTAATTTCACCGGCTTCAAGTTTTTCTTTCTGTTCTGCAACGCCCCATGTGAGTTTGAGTTTTTCTGTTTCAATATCAACAATTCTGGGTGATGTCCAGGAGTCTGCTTCGCCACCTGCAGCCTTGAGCATTGCGATGTTATCAGCGTACTGTGTAGCCTTTCCGCGTTTTTCAAGTCTTTCGGCAAGAAGGTCAGGATAGATTTCAAATTCACCTTCCTGAAGGATGGTGTGAAGAGTCTTCTGATACTGAACCTTGATGTTCATACCTGAGTATGCAACTGTAATGGGAAGATTTGCCCAAACTTTATCGAATTCACCGAGAACGAGAGGATAAAGCATCTGAACAACTGTGTTGATGAAATCATCTGTGAAGAGAGCATCCTTGATGAGACCTGAAAGCATTGTGCCCAGGTTGAACTCTTCACCCTCTTGAGCACCGAGAAGTCCGCCGAGAAGGTCACCAACAAAGTCACTTGTGATAATTGTATCAAGTGCTGTGATGAGGTTGTTCATTTCTTCCTTTGTTACAGGGTCATTGGCAGTTTTAAGTTCGTCGCCGTCAATAAGTGTACGGTCGTCGTACTTGAGAATTGTCTGCTTGTAATCGGGGAAACCGAAGGTTGAAGCATAAGCGTTCCAGATTTCGTAGATACCGCCTAACTTCATAAGTTCGTTATATCTGTCAACAGTTTCCTGAGTGACATAACCTGCTCTGCCAGCATCCTGAAGGCCTGTGAGAATGTCGGGCTCAATAGCAACCATAACAGGGCTGAGTTTAAGGAAGGTTTCAACCTTAAGTGCTGTGGGTTTGCCGAGTTCTACATAAACATCCCATGCATTGTTAACTTCTTTTGTGAAGCGGTCTGCAAGGGTCTTATAGAGATTTTCAATCATTTCGGCTGCGGAGGCTCTGATAGCTGAAAGAAGTTCGTCAGCTCTTGCCTGTCCCACTATGCCCTTTACTTCATTGTAAAGAGTTGTAAGGTCAGCATCCTTACCCTTTGCTGTTTCAATCTCAGTCCACAGAGCAGTTGTGCTCATAGCCGCAAAGGACTTATCTGCATTTTCTGCAAAGTAAAGCACTGCTTCGTTGATATCGCACTTGAGAGATTCTCTGAGGTCAACAAGATACATATGACCGTCAGTATAAACAGCATTAACTACCTGGCTTGAGTAAGCACCGATAGCATTGATATAACCGCAGAGTTCTGAATAAACAATCTGCTTTTCTTCAAGGGGAATTTCTTCACCGTCAATCATAGGATGTGAAACAGAATACTTGAGATAAAGTGCATCTGCCTTATCCTTTGAATCCTGAAGGTCATAAGCAACTACGTTATCAGAGAAATTGGTGTAGTAGGTTTCATTGATATAGTTGTTATCAATGAGGTAACTGTAAATTGAACCACCGCTGAGAAGGTAATCACGGTATGACTTGAAGGTTGCGAAATCTTCAAGAAGTTTCACCTGTGTTGCTGAACCCTTAGCACCGAAGTTGGGGTATTGGAACACACCGTAATCAGGGTTAGCGTCTACAAAATCGTTCCAGGCATCAACTGTGGGCATATATGTCTGGAATGCCTTGGCTGATTCAACTGATGCAAGGAAGGTTGAAATACCGCCTGCATAATCAGCATAAAGTGAACTGTAGGTTGATGCTGAACCGCAATAAGTGGTGGCAGCGCTCTTTTTATCCTCATAATCAGTTACTGTGGCATCAAGAGTACCTGCGCTTACCTGAGCAAGAAGCTGTTCGTAAGTAAGGTTAATGAAACTGTTAAGCTCTGCAACATGAGCGTCAACCTTTGTCTTCATCTCTGTGTTTGTTGAGTTTGTTGCGGGAGCATTGACTGCTGTATCTGCAGGCCAGAGCTGATGATGGTACTTTGTATCACAGCCGTCCTTATAGGTAAGGTTGCCCTGCATTGTAACAACATACTTAACGCTCATTTCGGCTGCTGCCTCAACGTTTGAAGCCTTACCTATCTGTGCAAGATAACCCTTATAGTCACTTGTGGAATAAGTAACGGTGTTTACCCAATTGGATAACTTACTCTTACCGTTTGAATTTTTATCGTGAAGAGTAGCACCGTCAGCATGGTAAACTGAGCCGATGAATGTTGTTACATTTGTGTCAATTGTAACGCCCTTCTTTTCAAGATTCTTTATAAGGTCATCATAAAGATCTTTTGTGTGAGAACCGTTACAGGCCGCTGCCATATCGGTCTTGTTGTTACTGTCAAGGCCGTTTGAGAATTCGTAAGCCGTTACCCAGGCGTCTGTTTCCAGCATTGCGTTATGCACAAGGCGAAGAAGTTCTGCAGCCTGCTTGTAGTTTTTGTAGTTAGTGAATGTAACGGTTGTTTTCTGTGCTAATTTGCTGCCACTCTTTGTGCTTTTACCAAGCAATGTGAGTGTGCTTGCATAATCACTGCTTTTGAGTTTGTCAGCAAGTTGCTGGGTATAATCGACATCTTCTGCAGCGGCAGTGAAACCGAATGTACCGAAGCACACGCTCATGCTTGACATAATCATAATGATTGACAAAAGCACTGATAAAAGTTTTTTGGTAACTTTCATGTTTTTTCCTCCGTTTAATAATTTTAAATCGCGTTTTCTTCAGGGAGACACCTTCCCCCTTTGCCGACAAAAAAGCCGACAGGAACCGACGTTTAAATGTATCAACCTCCAATCACCTTGCGGTGTAAATAATTCCATATAAGGTCGGTGTAACAGGCCTTATTACACCGATACAACATATACAAAAGAAGAAACACCGGAATTTGTGTTTTAATATCAAGGATATTTTAAAGCATAGAAATACCCTATTCTATATCCACTATATAGTACCATATATGTTCCAATATAGCAATTAAATCAGCACTAATAAATAATTTATAATAATTCGTTCATATTTTGTTTGTATCACACCCTGTTTGCCGGTTTTTCTCCCATTTTCTTAAATAATATCGCACTGCGGATTTATGTTTTGCCGATAAAAAATAAAAAAGTTGTAAAACATAAAGTCTTATGATATAATACCTCAGAAAGTAGGTGTGCAAAGATGCATTTTAATTTAGGAAGTATGGATCAGAGTGTTTATGACACTTTTGTTCTTGTGGGAGGTCTGCTTGTTCTGACCTATGTTTTATTTCATATAAAACAGATAGCAAAGATCCCCTCCATAGTACCGAAACGGATAATAGATTACGCCGACGGCAAAACTTCAAAGTTTCCCGTAAAAACCGTTGTAACGGTGGTTGAGATTGTTTTCATCTGCGTTCTTTTTTATGCTACCGGCAGCACTACCATTGAACTGTTCGGAAAATGCCTGGGAATGTCTGCAAACTATTTCGGTATGATTTATTTTTCACCGGTTCTGCTTTGCCTCGGGTGTTACGTACTCGGTATAGATGCCCCGAAAGTTTTTGATACCATTGCCCCCTCTTACCCTCTGGGTCTGATTTTTGCAAAAATTGCCTGCCACTGTTCAGGCTGCTGCAACGGTATGGAATGGGAAAATGGTGTGTATAATTACAACACAAGGTTAACCGAAGTGCCGATTCAGTTGATTGAAGCGTCCTGGGTACTGCTGATATTCATAATTCTTTTTGCATTCAGAAAGAAAATAAAGCACGGAACGGGCTTCCCCTTATATATGCTGCTTTATTCGGGTATAAGATTCTTCTCTGAATTTTTAAGGCACGAGCCCGATATTTTTATGGGGCTGAAACTCTATCAGTTTTGCTGCATTTCAGGCGTGATAATCGGCAGTATTCTTTATTTTGTTGCAATCAGATATTCCGATAAAATCAGCCTTTTCTTCACTCAGAACAACCCCGCCGCTTTGTTTGTGGCTGATGCTTTTGACAAGTTCTGTATCGCCTATGAAAAAAAGCAGAAAAGCAAACAGAAAAGACCCATTGTCCACCACAAGAAGAAAAAGAAAAAAAGATGATAAAAAGCAGGTCGTTGACCTGCTTTTTATTGTTGTGTGAGAATCTCTGTAAGTTCCTCAGCATTATCCGTCTGGAAATAATGGCTTTTTGTGTTGATTACTTTTATATCCCGCACATTTAAAGCATATTTCTCCCAGTGCTTTTCCGGGTTTTTATATATTCTTGTGAAAAAGTCTTTCTTTCCGACAATAACAGTGACGGGAGTTCTGAGTTTTTCTTCCGTTTTAAAGAAGAACTCGCCCGAAAAATCTGTATCTTTACGGAAACGGTTTATAATTTCTTTTTTCTTCTGCTTTGAAATACCCTTAAAGCCTGCCCCTGCTTTCAGGAATGCATTTTCAATCACAATGTCGGGGCAATTGTTCCAGATGTTTTTTCCGTCTTTTGCCGCGGAGGGAATAATTCCGCCAACATAGTAATGCTTTACGGGGAATTCATCCTTTTCAAGTTTTTGCAATATACTCATTGCAACAGCGGCACCGGCACAGTGAGAATAAAAGAAGACGTCTGTGTTTTTTAATGTCTCTTTTATTTCATCGGCTGCCTTTTCGCAGTCAGATGCCGAATGGAGAAACCTGACGAAGTATACCGACACATCAGCGTGTTTATGTTTGATTCTGTTAACAAGAGAACTGAAGCCTTCAGGTCCGCCGCCGCCAAAAGGAAACAGAACAAACACCTTTTTCCCGTTTTCCGATTCACAGAGTGTTTCAAGATAACCCGATTCCTTTTTTTCGCTTTTGTTCAGAACTGCGGCAAGTTCTTTTGCAGTGGAGTTTTTCATAAATTCAGCGGCAGTGATGTTTTCAAAGCCCTCTTCACTGAGTAAAGTAATCATTGAAAGGCTTGTTCCGCCCAGGTCGAAAAAGTCACTGTTACGGCCCACTTTATCAAGTGAGAGAGTTTTTCTGAAGGCATCGCAGACAAACTGTTCTTTTTCATTTACGGGCTCTTCAAAATCATATTCTTTTACAAAACTGACTTCGGGCAAAGCATTTCTGTTAATCTTACCGCTTGAAGTGAGAGGCATTTCTTCAACTTTCACATAAATATGAGGCAGCATATAAGAGGGCAGTTTTTCTCTTATAACAGATTTAATTTCTGACGGAGTTTTTTCTTTGCCCGTATAGAACACGCAGATATACTGTTCACCCTTTGTATCTTTGCGGACAAGGGCAACGGCAAGTTCTATGCCGTCAACAAGGCTCACTGCACTTTCAATTTCTCCGAGTTCAATGCGAAGGCCGCGGATTTTCACCTGAAAGTCGTTTCTGCCGACGAAAGAGATATTGCCGTCTTCACGCCAGAAGCCAAGGTCACCCGTTTTGTAAAGTCTGCCTTCTGCAAAGGGGTTATCAATAAACCTTTCTGCCGTAAGTTCAGGGCGGTTGAGGTATCCGTCACCTACACCTTCACCCCCGATGCATATTTCACCCGTTACCCCCACGGGAACAGGATTCATATATGAGTCAACTATATATATCTGTGCGTTTGCAATGGGTTTGCCGATGTGGATATCAAGACCTTTTTCACGGTCAAGTTCACCGCCGATATCCCACACACTGCATTCACTGGGGCCGATGGGATTATACACTTTTGCAAAGGGTGATTTTTCATACATCTTTGATAACAGATCAGCCGTAAGAGGCTCACCCGAAGTGCAGATGCACCTGAGTTGCGACAGAGCCTGCTGATTATGATTATCACCGAAAAACAATCTGAGCCTTGTGGGTGTTGTCATAAGCACATTTATGCCGTTTCTGATAACTGCCTGAGAAAAAGACTTCTGCAATGTGCTTTCTTTTTCATCAAACACAACCGTAGTAAATCCGTTTGTAAGAGGCAGCAGGGATTCGGCTATGAAATAGTCAAAGGATACACTGTTCACGCAGGCAAAAACACAGTTTTCAATTTCATCAAGAGTTCTGAGGGTATTATTGTTTTTGCAGAAATTAAGAAGACCTGCCCCCGTGAGCATACATCCCTTGGGTTTGCCTGTGCTTCCAGAAGTGTAGATAATATAACAAAAACCTTTGTTCGTTTCGGTTGCTGCTTCCGATTCGGGTTTTATAAGTTCAAATTCATCGGCAGTGACAACTCTTGTGTTTGCCGTAAGGCTGACGTCTTCGTCGGTTACAAATAAAGCGGCGCAGCAGTCGGCACAGGCAAAGTTTAACCTTTCAGAAGGAAAGCGCTTATCAAGAGGCAGAAAGACTGCCCCCATTTTCAGCACAGCAAGTTGAAATGCAATCAGTCTGTGGCTTCTTTCAAGGTGAACTGCCACAACATCACCTTTTTTTATGCCGAGGTGATGCAGTTTATCGGCATAGGAATTCACAAGTTCATTAAGTTCTGCATAGGACAAATTCTTATTTCTGAAAATAACCGCAGTTTTTTCAGGATGCTCTTGTGCCCCGGCGGCAAAAAGCCGATAAACGCAGGTGTCTTTATCGTATTCCACAGAAGTATTGTTGAAGTCAAAAAGTACCTTCTGTTTTTCATCATCAGTGAGCATATTGAGTTCACTGATTTTTTTTTGCGGATTTTCTACAGAGTCTTCGATAATTGAAACAAAGGCATTCAGCATAGTCTGAACATCTCTTTTGCCCAACAGAGATGTTCTGTAGCGGATTTTAAGGTTGTGCTTTTCTTCACCGAAAGACTGCATATGAATTTCCAGAGGCAGTGAAAGAGTATTACCGTAAACAAACTCAAATTCATAGTCTTCATTTTCTTCAAAGACCTGATAATCAGCGGCAATATCAAAAAGATTATCCCGGGGCATTCCCTCTTCTTTCAGCAGTTGTTTTATATCCTGCTGAGTGAATTTCTGATGTCTGAACAGATTCATCTGCGCATCTTCAATCTCTGCGGCACTCTGCAAAAATGAACTGTCTGATATTTTTATTAATAGAGGCACTATATGCATATAAAGGCCTACTGTATTTAACTCCGGTTCAGTTGTTCTGTTAAGCACGGGAACACCGATAGTAAAAAAGTCCGTGCCCGTAGTTCTGAAAATATATGCGGAATAAACCGCATTGAAATAACTCTGCACCGAAATATTGTTACTGCTGCAGAGGGCTTTTATTTTGCCGAGCAGTTCGGCGGATATACGAAAATTAACCTCATCTGATTCATAATCCAATGAGGTTTTCCTGTCTTTGAATATTGAGCACTGAGGACCCGATGAAAACTGCTGTAACCAGAATTTTCGGTCTTTCAGATACCTTTTTGAATTTATATAAGATTCTTCGTTTTGTATATATTCTTCGTATGACTGTGTGTTTTCGGGAGTGTACTGACTGTTTTTCAGGACATTACTCAGATATCTTCCCATAACCTGTGTGCTGAAGCCGTCAATAATTATATGGTGCGCACAGATAATGTAACCCGATTCAAAAGGAGTGTTGAATATAACACACTTAAAAAGTGTATTTTCGCAATCGATCTTTTCGTTTACCGTTTCTTTTGCTTTTTTTACAACATCTTCACGGGACTCAGCAGACACGAAGGGATAGTCTTTTTTTGTGAATGCATCAGATTCCAAAAAACGTTTATTATCCTTAAAGGTTAAATGCAGTTTCAGAACATCATAAGCCGAAACAAACTTATTAAAGGCATCATTCAGTGCTTCATAGGAATATTTTCTGTCGGCAACAAACACAACGCCCTGGTTCCACATATTGTCAACTATTGAATTTTCAACGGAAAAGTTTTGCTGAGATGATGTGAGATTATAAAACATTTACATACCCCTAAAAAATGTCTGTCAGAACACAGAACTTATTTTTCCTGAATCAATGGCTGCATATCTGTGTCAAGGCAGCCTTTACTTTCGGCAATATGTTTACAAAAGAAGTTGAACATCCTGTTGAATTTTTTCGCCTCTGCCTGTGTTATATATTCTTTGCCGGTGAAGTTTTCGGCTTCACTAAAGAAAAAGTTGCCGCCGTTATGAGCAAAAGAAACGCCCATATCTTCAAACTCCGAAAGCATTTGCTTTAATTCTTTGTTATCAATGAATCTTGAGTTGATTCCGTAACTTAAAATGCCTGAAAATTCACTTAAAAGCAAATCAGGTAAAGTTTTAAGATAGTTTTCACAGCAGTGTCTCTGATTCGCTTCGGGAAAACCGCTCTGGATTATGAAAGACACTTTTCTGTTTGGCTTACCCTTACATTCTGAAGACAGTTCTTCAAGAAACCGCATCAGCATTCCCGGTATTATAGCGGCAAACACGGGCAACGCAAAAACAATGTTTTCACTGTTATAAAAAGCATTCTTCGCATTCTCCCACTGTGATTTCTGTGATAAATGATATATTTCAGATGTGCATCCCGCTTTTGTTAACCCTTTTTGAAAAGCATCTGTTATCAGTGCGGTATTGCTTGACTCTTTAGTGTGTGGTGAAGCGTTTATAATCACAAAATGCATTTGCGTAACTCCTCAACTTTACTTATCGGAACAGTACCTAAAGACTCACTGCTGAAGTGTTCCGTATACTTACCGAACCATTCCGATAATATTTTTTCATCAGGTGAGCCTTTATATAAAATGCCCACACGGAAACTTTTGTCATATCTGGATTTATGAAGAATTTTGCCGTTTTTGTAAACCGCAGAAACGGTAACAAGCGGAAAGTGACGCTGCATTATATCAAGCGTTCTGTGACTGAGAAAATTCAGTGCCGTATCTGAAACAAAAACTATATCGTCATAATTCAGAAGTGTGTTGAACACATCTGTGTAGTCGTCCTGTAT
This sequence comes from Acutalibacteraceae bacterium, assembly GCA_045595685.1. GTDB lineage: Bacteria > Bacillota > Clostridia > Oscillospirales > Acutalibacteraceae > UBA6857. The sequence goes on along the minus strand of JAZOAX010000150.1, from coordinate 4,111 downwards.
ACAGCAGGTGCCGGGTGTGGACAACATACATTCACAGCAGCCAAGACAGTGTGAAATTTTAAGTTCATAAGCATTAACAACTCTGTAATCCGTCAAATCTTCGGTAAGAATATTTATTGCCTTTCTTACTTCCTTATCATCTTCGGGCAGTGTGTTGATTATAAGCAAACTCATAGTAGTACCGCCTCAGTTTATAATACTTTTTCCAGATATTCGGTAACATCTTTCACAGACTTGAACTTCTTCATATCTACGTTTGAAATTTCAATGTCATATTCGTCTTCTATGGCACAGATAAGCTGAATAAGGCCCAATGATGAAAGTGGCAGATCTTTCATCTTTGTTTTCGGTGTCAGCACTATATCTTCGCGGCCTATAACCTCGTTGAAAATTTTCTGAAGTTCTGAAAGCATATCATTTACTCCTTTATTCCGTTTGCTTCTTTTTCCAAAGACAGATAATCTGTCTTACCCATATTTGTAACAGGAAGTTCATCCCTGAAAATAATCTCATGGGGCAAAGAGTATTCCGACAGATTGTTTTTGCAGCATTCCGTTATTTTTTCTTTCACGGCTGTTTTGTCTGCTTCTTTGTTATTGAGCACAACAAAGGCTGCAATTTTCTGGCCGTAAATTCTGTCTTTAACGCCAACAACACAACTCTGTGCCACGGCGGGACAAGAGCAGATTGCGTCCTCAACCTGAGTTGCGTACACGTTATATCCGCCGCAGATTATCATACGTGAATTGCGCTGACGGAAATATATGAAACCGTCCTTATCCTTTGAGAACATATCACCCGTATGAAGCCAGAGTTTACCGTCACTGTGGCGCTGCAGTGCTTTAGCCGTAGCCTCTTCGTTTTTATAGTACCCTTTCATAACAAGAGGACCTGCAACGCAAAGTTCACCGTCTTCACCGTCAGGCAACTCCTCCTGTGTGTCGGGCTTCACAATTTTAAAATATACATCGGGATATGCAATACCCGCACTTCCGATGCGTGTGTCAAACTTCGGATTTATAGAGCAGCCTGCCACACATTCCGTCTGGCCGTAAGCCTCTCTGAGAACAACATCGGCACCGCCTTTTTTAAGAATTTTATTAACACGGTGCTGAAGTTTTTCAGGCAGTTTATCTCCGCCGCAAACAAGAAGTTCCATAAAAGACAAGTCTGATTTGTCGATATATTCGCATCTGATGAGAGATTCAAAAAGACCGGGGACACCGTAAATACAGTTGATTTTTTTCTTGAATATCAGTTTGCTGCATTCGTTAAAGTCATATTTGGGCAGCAGATAAACATGAAAGCCGAGACTCAGCATAGCGTGAACGCAAATTACCAGTCCGAAGCCGTGGAAAAGGGGCATAACGGCCAGGGATTTCTTTCCCGCAACTTCTTCAATACCGCCGATGTCATAGGTGTGCATAGCAAGGCTGTTTATGTTAAGGTTGGTTATCATTACGCCTTTCGGGGTACCCGAAGAGCCGCCGCTGTAGAGAATTACTGCGGTATCGTCCCCTTTTCCATCATCAGAAGGCAAAATAATGCCACTGTTTTCACCCGCTTTGATAAAATCGTTCCAATATATAACATCGTGGTCCGGATTAAAAGTGAGGCTCAGTTTATTCTTTGCCGAATAAACAGGCTTTGCATACCAGGGCAAAGCATCAACAATTCTTGCAAGAATCATTTTCGGCTCTTTTGAAGTTTTCCAGGCAATTTTTGCAAACTTGGGATAAATCATATCAAGGGTGAGAATTGCCACACTGTCGGTGCTTTCAACAAAATCCTGAATCTCTTTTGCAGAAAGCAGCGGATGTATCATATTTGCAACGGCACCGATACGGTTAAGTGCATAAATCATAAAAAGAGCCTGCGGAGTATTCGGTGTTATAACAGAAACGACATCACCTTTTTTAATCTGACAGGCAACAAGAGCCCGTGCAACACTGTCAATTTTTTTAATCAGTTGCTTATAGGTATACTTCTTCCCCTGAAACTCCACGGCACAAAGGTCGGGGTATTTCTCTGCCCCCAATCTGAAATGCTCATAAAATGAATATTCGGGATATTCGGGCACCCATTTATCAGGGTTCTGATACTGATACCATATTGATTTTTCTCGTTTCATTTGCGCAACACCTCACGAATAAAAATTGTATCATAATATAATGATAATTTCAATATATAAAAAATTAAAACGAAAAGGAAGAAAGAAACCAAACAATTCCTGTTTAGTGTTGACTTTGAGCAGTTTATGATGGGTATTGATAAGGTGGGGTAAATAGAAAAGGCTCCCCGTAGTGCTGGCTACAGGGAGCGTGTTTTGTTTATCAAATTAAACAATAAATTGGTATTCACATATATACGCTACATTAAATTCAGAGCTGTATGCAACATATATTAATTGATATTGACCGTCATTTTCCGGAATTTTTCCAAACTCAGAAGTTGTGGTATTATAGAGCAAAAAATAGTCAGAGGGGAAACTAACCAAATTCTCGGGAATAATTTTTGTAAAATCCTTATTGCTTCCCTTTATCCATCTATGGTCATCCTGCATAAACTCTTCAAAATCATTTGCTGTTGACTCTTCAAAACTCATCGTTGTAAGAGTTTGTTTACCACCGGAAATATCACTTGATATATTATAATTCATTCCAACGGTTTGTGGAAAATCGAAACCGAGCTGAGCCTCCAAAGAGTCAATATTGTTGCTGACATTCCCAAAAATTGTTGGGAAAAATCCATAAATCAGCATTATAAATCCTATAATAACACCGCAAATAATATTCTTTTTGTTACGTATCTTAATTTTATTAAGAAGTATCCCTACAACAATTGAAAGTAAAGGTACAGGGAGAAATCCGTGAAAAATTTTTAAAGATTCCAGACTTTCCATATGTGTTCCTGCATTTTGAGACATTTCATTAAGAGAAACACCCACAGCTAAGAAAACGCTGATAAAGCAACCAACAAACAAAATATCTCCTGTTGTTTTCAAAAAAGAAATTTTAGTAGTGCTTAAATCAGTTTTATCGGTTTTTAGATTTTGGCAGAAAAAACCTAGATGCGACTTTTCCTCCAGTAAAGATTTTTTTATTATATAAATTGTTCTGTCTTTATGTTGAAGAAAATAGCAGAAAGGCGTTTCCCAACATTTTGCAAGTTCATTAAAATACAATTTTTGAGTTTTGATTTCTTCATCTGCATTTGCAACTCTCACAAGAATATAATCACGGAAAGTTTCATAAGTATATTTTCTGCTGCACACAAGTTCGGAATTCTTTTTTATTGCAAGCGAACTATAAATATATCTAAAAAGATTTGCGAATAAAAAAATAAAAGCAAGAAAAACCAAAATATAAGAATTCTGTTCTTCACTTGTGTCCCCCGAAGTAACAAAAAATGAAAAGAAAATAAAAACTACACAAAGAACTAATCTTTTAAGCAAAGGCCCGATACTGATTTTGTAGAAATATTTAAGTTCCCTTTTATCCAAAGAAAAACAGTATTTTTCTATAGGTGATTCAGAACTGTTGGTTTCAGATTTTTCAGCAATATGAAAATTTGCTGATTCGGAGCTTTTGTCCTTTTCGTCAGTTAAAATAGAGTCAATACTCACTCCAAAAATTTCTTTCAGCCTGATTAAATTATCAACTGTAGGTACTGTCTGATTGTTTTCCCACAGACTCACGGTCTGTCTACTGACAAGAAGCAGATTGCCAAGTTCTTCCTGAGACATTTGTTTTTCTTTTCTTAATTGTTGTAATCTTTCACCAAGAGTCATAATTTCAGCACCCCTTTCTTGCCTATATAATAGCTCATTATATACAAAAAAGCAAGCACAGCCTGCTTTGCAGTTTGTCAAGTGGCACTTGCTTTTGTTAATTTAACGCATTTAAATAATGAAAACAAAACACCCACTCTAAAAGCGGGCAAAAATTGTTCCGTATGCAAGTTAAAACCGTCACCAACCCGACGCAGTCTGATTCCTTCCGTCTGTAAGGCGAATAAAACTAAAAACCACTTCCGAAGAAGTGGTTTTTCTGGTGGAGATGAGGGGGATCGAACCCCTTACCTCTTGAATGCCATTCAAGCGCTCTCCCAA
>JAZOAX010000149.1:0-3354 GCA_045595685.1 Acutalibacteraceae bacterium | reverse complement strand
TTTCTAATCTTATTTTCTCCGTAACACCTTTTTTCTTCAATTCAATTTACTATCCTTTTGCTTACACTGTTCTGGATATTTTGTTTAACATTGATGAGGCTTTAATCGATTTAAGGCTTTTTGTTTCAGAGTTTATTTCTGTTCCTCTTTGCATAATCGGTTTTGTTCTTTATTCTGTTGTGAAAACTAAGAAAGATAATTTACAAAAAACAAATAGGCAAGAAAAATGCAAAAAAATATTTTCAACAATTACAGTATGTCTAACTGCATCCTTAATCGGTCTGGTTGCTGTTTTTGCACAATCCGGTTCTTATGACTTTTACAATTATTCGGTTATTGCGGATTATATCTCAGAAAGAAAATATGAAAAGGAATGCATAGAACTTTATAACAGCATAAATAAAGATACTTCCTTTAAACAAGCGGATAAAATTCTTCGTGATGCGGGTTACATTCCTCATACTGAATTTAACACGGTTATTGATGACAAAGAAGAACTTGAATATATTACGGAAAGCCTTAAAGAAGAAATAATGGAAGACCCTGATATTGATGTGGTTTACATAAAGTCCGAACCGTATGGCGACATATATATACATGGCACAAGTATTATAATTCCGAAAACAGATGACAAAACAATACCCTGGAAAAAGTTCAACGGTGAAATTAGTCTTAAAAACGAATTTTTATACTATATAACAGTTCTTAATGAGGGGCAAATATATAAAGCAAGAAGAGATTTTGAAACATTAAAGTTCGGAGACAGCAAGCAAAAGGTCCTTGAACTTGTTGGTAAAAACAGCAGCGTCGAGTCACTAAAAACCGAATATAATAACAATTCTGTCACAGAAACTTACTATATCTCCTGCCACGAAGATAACGGTGATTTGTTTTACTATGACAATTCAGATTTTTATGCTACTCTTGTTTTCAATAATGACTCTCTTGTCAGCGGAAAATATACTTACAACCGTTATTATGAAGAATACGATGAAGAAATTGAAAGCAATGTTGATAAAGAAATCGAAGAAGAATATGTAATGGAAAAATGAAAATCAACGGGCAAGGATTACATATAAAAGTGTACTCCTTGCCCGTAAATTATTCTCAATAAACAACAGGATGCGACCACTCGTCATCCACCGCAACAAACATATCAAGCACCGTATTATCCTCAATTTCCTTTGTGCACCGTGTGCCCTTATATATGTAGCTGTACTGTGCTGCGGATAAATCATAGCCGTAAAATACGCTTATGGTCATACCGTATTCACCGGTGCAGTAAAGGTGAACGGTGTCCCCTTCTACACCCCCGCCGCCGCTTCCGCCAAGAACAGATATTCTGTTTCTGAAAAGCCTGTCCCTTGTGAAAATACGCAGTTTTGTTTCACTTTCACTTTGCAGCAGAAATGCGTAATAGTCCCCTTTCTGAACAGATTTTATAATTCTCATATCCCTTTCTTCGTCGGTACGGAAATAATCGTTTGCCATTTTTTCAATTGCCCCTGTGTCATTCACATTGACCGAAGTGAAAAAGTGATAAGCAGGAAAACTTGCAAAAACAATGGTCACAACACAAATAAGGGATAAAACCGTACACAGTATGCTCTTTCGGGATTTGTGAATTGTTTTCACAATAATTTCATCGGATGCAGTCTGAATTTCTTCTTCGGGAAGTTTTTCCCCTTTGAGTATTTCCGCCACGGTAACACCCAGAGTTTCTGCCAGAGGTATAAGAAGCGAAATGTCAGGTGCACTTCTCCCCGTCTCCCATTTTGATACGGCTTTGTCGGTTACATTGAGTTTTTCGGCAAGTTGCTTCTGGCTCAGAGACTTCTTCCGTCGCAGTGCCGAGATAAATTCACCCGACTTTTTGTTATCCATAACAACACCTCCTTTTTTCAGATATTAACACAAATGCCTTGAAAAGTCACCCTACTGTTGGTAGAATTAAAATATAAATCAAGAAAAAATAAGGAAAAAGCACTCCCTTATCCGTATAATAAGTGAAAGGACGAAAAAGGAGGTAAAAACTATGGTTAACGGTGAAACTGAATACCGCCGTTTTCTCTCAGGTGATGAAACCGCCTTTGAAAATATAATGAGAGAATACCGTGACAGCCTCACATTTTTCATTAACAGATATGTTAACGATTATGATGCCGCCGAGGATATTGCCATTGATGTTTTTATGTATATAACTCTGCGCCCCCGCCGCTATAACTTCACAGTGAGCCTTAAAACCTACCTTTTTATGCTTGGCAGAAGCCGTGCCCTTGACCATCTTCGCAAAAAGAAAAGGCAGAAAGAAGTGACTCTCTCGCTTCACGAAAGCGACCTTCATTATGACTTTTTGTCTCACATTGAAAAAAGGGAACAGGCTAAGATTCTGAGTTCTGCCATTGAGAAACTCCCCACCGAAATGAAAACTGCAATTCATCTTGTTTATTTTGAAGAACTTTCCTATAAAGAAGCGGCAGTTGTTATGAAGAAAAACACAAAGCAGATTGATAATCTCGTTTACCGCGGAAAGAAAGAACTTTCCGCACTTCTAGGAAAGGAGGGTGAACTTTTGTTATGAGAAGAACAGATGAGGAATTCATAAAAGAAGTTTACAGAAGACGCAGTGAAAAACTCAAAAAGAAGAAACAGACGGCAATCATTCTGTCGGTAACGGTCCCCTTTCTGTTCGTTTCCGTATTCCTGATTCCCGCAATGTTACCCGCCTTGTCAACGGATAAATCCGCAGCACCCATGGGTCAGACATCTCCCCCTGAAAATCATATAACCACATACCCTCCCGGCACAGTAATAATTCATATTACCTCCGAAAAAGAAAAACACACATACTCCCTTGATGGAACCGATACAGTAAATTTCATAAGAGAAAAGGTGTGGTCACAAAATTCCGCTTCATCTTCTCTTCACGATGAAGCAGAAGACAGAAAAAACACCGACCTTGGAGAAAAGATATGCTCTTTGAGTTTTGTTACATCATTTGACGGCATAAAAAAATACAGTTATTCCCTTTATGAAAGGGGCATTTATGACGAACTTTGTGAATCAGTCTGTTTTCTTACCGAAGATGAAATAACCGAATTTAAATCTCTTCTGAATTTAGACTAAGGAGGATTTTTTATGAAAAGAAAAATTATATATGTTGTTATTTTCACCGTTGTTCTGTGTTCACTTTTCACTTTCACCGCCTCGGCCGATATGGGTCCCAAGCCATCTGTTAAAATCACTTTCCGAAATATGAGTGATGATGCAGTGTGCTACGGCACTTTGCTGTCATACCGTGAGTCAACGGGGCCTGCAAGTGCCTGGAACGGCAAGGAAGCGCCCATGTACTAT
>JAZOAX010000148.1:0-25740 GCA_045595685.1 Acutalibacteraceae bacterium | reverse complement strand
CTGTCGTAAAGTCTTGCTTCAAAATCAACAGAATTCTTTGCGCTTACCCAGTGAAGAGTACCCTTGACTTTTCTTCCGTCGGGAGAATTGCCGCCGCGGCTTTCGGGGTCATAGGTACAGTGAACTGCAGTAACCTCGCCGTTTTCGTCGGTATCGTATCCGACGCACTTAACAAAATAAGCACCTCTGAGTCTTACTTCGTTGCCGGGGAAGAGTCTGAAATACTTCTTCGGAGGCTCAATCATAAAGTCTTCTTTTTCAACATAGATTTCCTTTGAGAAACGGATGACTCTTGTGCCCATTTCAGGTCTGTCCTGATTTACGGGAAGTTCAAGATCTTCAACCTTATCTTCGGGGTAGTTATCAATAATAACCTTCAAAGGACGAAGAACAGCCATACATCTGGGAGCGTTGACATTGAGGTTGTCTCTTACACAGGCTTCAAGAAGTCCGAAATCAACAACGGAATATGCCTTTGAAACGCCGACTCTGTTTATAAAGTCACGGATTGCTTCTGCAGGATAACCTCTTCTTCTCATACCGCTGATGGTAACCATTCTGGGGTCATTCCAGCCGTCAACAATACCTTCTGTTACAAGCTGCAGGCACTTACGCTTACTTGTGAGGCAGTAGTTAAGGTTAAGTCTTGCGAATTCAATCTGTCTTGAAGGAGTTTCAAAACCGAGTTCACGAAGGAACCAGTCATAAAGAGGTCTGTGGTTTTCGAATTCAAGGGAGCAAAGGGAGTGTGTAACGCCCTCTCTTGTGTCGGAAATAGGGTGAGCAAAGTCATACATAGGATATACGCACCACTTGTCACCTGTCTGATGGTGGCTGACATGAGCAATTCTGTAAATAACCGGGTCACGCATATTGATGTTTGGTGATGCCATATCAATTTTTGCTCTGAGCACCCTTGCACCGTCAGGGAATTCACCGTCAGTCATTCTCCTGAAAAGGTCAAGGTTTTCTTCCACGCTTCTTTCTCTGTAGGGGCTGTTTTTGCCCGGCTCTGTAAGAGTACCTCTGTATTCGCGGATTTCATCTGCAGTAAGGTCACACACATAAGCCTTGCCGAGTTTTATAAGTTTGATTGCACATTCATAAATGAAATCAAAATAACTTGAAGCATAAAGAACTTTATCCCACTGATAACCGAGCCACTGAATATCTTCCTTGATAGCATCAACATATTCAACATCTTCTTTTGAAGGGTTTGTATCGTCAAGGCGGAGATTACAGGTACCGCCGTACTTTTCAGCAGTTGAAAAATCAATCTGAATTGCTTTGGCGTGACCTATATGAAGATATCCGTTAGGTTCGGGAGGGAATCTTGTCTGCACATGGGTATAAACACCTTTTTCCAGGTCTTCATCAATGAAGTCATGGATAAAGTTAGAAATATTTGTGATTTCTTCCATTTTAATTCTCCTTTCAAAGAGATTCTATTGCATCGCTGAGTCTCATTTTTACGGTGTCTTCGCCAAGAAGGCTCATAATTGCGTGAAGGTCGGGAGTGTTTCTTCTGCCTGTTACGGCAATACGGATAACTGTTGAAACATCACCCACGTGACCCTTATAAGCATCGGGATTTTTCTTGTATTCCTTAACATTGGGAGTATAGCCGAGAGGCTCACACAACGCTTTGATACGGTCAAACCACTGCTGCTTATCGTCTGCACCGTTATATTCACTGATATATACTTTAAGAATTTCCTTAGCCATATCGGGAGTGATGTTTTCGGGCATTTCGTAGTTCTTTTCGTAAGTTTCATCGAAGAAATAACTGATATAGTCTTTCACTTCGCTGAAGCAGGCAATGTCTTTTCTGGGCTTGGGTGTTTCACGGTCAATGTTCAGGATATTAACCGAATATTCCTCATCTCTTGTGAGAAGTGCGTGAAAATCGCTGTCATAATCCTTTGCCCAGGCGGCAGTGTAATCATAAACCTTTTTTGCCGGCATAACGGAAATAATGTTTTTTGAAACATCGTTCAGTTTTACCATATCAAAAAGAGCACCTGATACACTCATCTTTTTAAGGTTAAAGGGGAATGCATTTATGTCTGCATCTTTGTTGGTCTTTCTCCAATCTTCAAAATTGGAGTTCATAAGAGTCATAATGTACTCGTTTACGCTTTCTTTGGGGTATCCCTTTTCAACATAGAATGTTACGGCTGCTTCCGGATCCTTACGCTTACTGAGTTTTCTCTTGCCGCCGTTTTCTTCTTTCATAATGGGAGCAACGTGAGCATACTTGGGCACCTTGAAACCGAGGCATTTGAAAAGTTGCAGATGAATGGGACAACTTGACATCCACTCGTCACCGCGTACAACATGGGTTGTTCTCATAAGGTGGTCATCAACTGCGTGGGCAAAATGGTATGTAGGAATGCCGTCGGATTTTAAAAGAACAACATCCTGCACATTTTCGGGCATTTCAATTTTGCCCTTTATCATATCGTCAAAGAAGCATTTCTTTTCTGCATCACCGGGAGACTTAAGACGGAGAGTCCAGAGTTTGCCTTCGGAAATGTTCTTTTCGATTTCTTCATATGAAAGATTACGGCAGGCAGCATATTTGCCCCAATAGCCCTTCTGAGGCTCATTTTCCTGCTGTGCCCTGATTTCGTCAAGTTTTTCAGCACTGCAGAAGCAGGGATAAGCAAGGCCCTCAAGAACAAGGCTCTTTGCAAAAACGTGGTAAATTTCTTTACGCTGACTCTGATAATAAGGGCCGTAGTCACCTTTTTCAATTCCTTCACCGACAACGCCTTCATCAGCAGTTACATCGAAAGCACGAAGACCTTCAAGCATAACCTCGATAGCGCCTTCAACCTTTCTTTTCTGGTCGGTGTCTTCAACTCTTACATAAAAGATACCGTCGGTAACTTTTGCGGTTTTGTATGCAACGGTGCCTGTGAAGAGATTTCCGAAATGAAGAAAGCCTGTGGGAGAAGGAGCAAGTCTTGTTACTCTTGCACCCTCCTTGAGATTTCTCTCAGGAAACTGTTCTTCCATATTGGCAGGTGTTTTTGTTATATTCGGAAACAGAAGTTCTGCAAGTTTAGTGTTCAAAGCAAATCCTCCTTAGGGTATATTTCAGTATATTATCTCAAATTTCTGAGTAAATATCAATAGTTAGAGCACATTTTTTGCTAATCTTTGCAAGATTTTTTGCTGTGTTAACACAAAAAAGGCGATGTAAAAAAAGTGAAGACCGTATAAAACTATATAAAAAGAAGATTCTGCAGGATTGAACTGGCCCGAATTGTGCGTACAGTACAATTCGGGGCAGTTGATTTTTTTGTATTCAGTTAATTTCTATCTGAAACAAATCAGCAAATTCAAAAGGAATCACAACATCCTCGGCATATCCGTCTTCTGTTACAAAGCAGAACATATAGCCTTTTTCGCTGATAACACTTGCAGATTCATATATTTTCATTCCCACCGAGTTTTCGTCTTCGGGAATTTCTTCATTGATTTCAGGAGTTTCCGGCTCATCACCGACATCAGTAATACTCTGTAATCTGAGTTGCTCTTTAAGGTCACTGTAATCAAATCCGCCGTGTATACGGTAAAGAAGTTCGGAAATGAACTGATAGTCCTTGCCGATAACTGCATCCTTTGTAATGAAGTCACCTGATGCCACATCAAAATTGTAGCCTTCTACTGTTCTTTTGGGAAGTGTTACGGGTTCATCTGAGGGCTCATCTGCAGTGTCGGCAGTACTTTCATCACCCTCTTCGCTGAGTATACGAAGCATTGAGGCGGGCACATATTCTGCAGTTTCTTCAAGAACACTGAGATATCCGCCACTGTTGTGTGTCACTCTGGAAGAAACATAGGTGAGAAGCGGAAGTTCCTCTTTTACACCGCCTGCTTTGATGAATTTTCTGTAATCTTTCTGAACGCTTGTTTCTTCAGATTCAAGAACATTAATCATATCACTGTAAAGTTGGTTTGCCGTTGCGGCACCTAATGTATCACCGGAGAATACGGGGTATTCGATGATATACTTGTGATAAACAGTGCCGTCTTTTGCAGTTTTTTCAATAACCTTTGTTTTCATATCAAAAGGTATTGCAGTTTCTTTCTGAATAAGAACGCCGCTCTTATCAAAAATAGGCTCGTGGCTGAATCTTTTGATTTTCCACTGAACCGGGTTTTCTGCATCAGTTACTTTTTCAACAATGGCATATCTTTCCAGTGATTCTTTTGAAAGATTGTCTTTATAAAGGAAAGTGCACTCAACATAATAACTGCCGTCCTGAATTCTCTTGCTGTCTTTTACATCGGTAATATATGACACTGCAGTGCCGCTGTCTTTATCTCTGAAATAATAATAGCCGTCGTAGTAATAACAGTCAGCGGTGTTCAGAGTATGGTTTGCAAAGAAACCGAAAAGTTCTGTTATTCTGTCGATTTTTTCTTCTTCAATTTTATAAAAACTATAGTCACCGTTTTCATTTGCGAATCTGTGTGCAGGGTCGGGAGTGTTGGCAGTTATTTTTGCCGCGCCGTAAATAACGGAGTAAATACCCGAAGCACTGTCGGGATTCACAAGGCCCATAAGGTCGCCGAAAGTGGTGGTTGCGGGATTTATCTCACTGTCACAGATAACGGACAAATCGGAAAACCACTTTTCAAGTTCACCTTTTTCTTCGCCTGAAAGACTGCTGAGGGCAACAGTTTTAACAACCTCACCGTCACTTTTGAAAACGTCACTTTTAACGCTTACAAAGGTGAGCACCGTCATCATGCAGGCGAGTATGCACATAACAGAAATAATAAGTGTTGCCGCAGATTTGTCACCGATACTGTCTTTAACTTTCACCTTTTTTTCTTTTGGGGCAGCGGTCTTTTTCTGTTTGCGGGGCACTTTGTCATTTTCTGCCTTGGGTACGGTTTTTACGGAAGTAACTTTTTTCACTTCAGGTGCTTCCTCCTCACCCGGAATGCTATCTTCTTTTAAATCATCAACTTTTTCTTCTGACTTTGTTTCTTCTTCAGGCACATCGTCGTGGGTAATGGTAACAATAAAAGGTTTTTTGGCAGTTTTTTCAGGTTTTTCTTCCGTTTCACCTGCAAATACCGCCGTTTTACATTCGGGACATTCCGAAAGCGAATCGTCAAATATATTGGCGCATTTTCTGCAAATCATGGCTTTTCTCCTTTTAAAGTCCTTTTTCATGTTTAAAAATCAAGTTTTTTTATAACCTCAAAATATAACTTTCTGGCTGTTTTCATATCTTGTGAAACCTGTTTTTTCAGTTCATCAAGATTCGGGAATCTGATTTCATCCCTCATATATTTAAGCAAACTTACCTCAATTTTCTGCCCGTAAAGGTCGCCCGAAAACCCGAGTATACAGGTTTCACTGCGCATTGAGTCTTTGTTTACCGTAGGTCTTATTCCCACATTGGTAACTGCGGGATAATATTCTGTGCCGACCTTGGCCCTTGAAAGATAAACGCCGTATTTCGGCACTATGAAATCCTGCGGAAAGAACTGATTGATTGTGGGAAAACCGAGAGTGTGCCCCAGTCCGTCGCCTTTTTTCACAACAAAGTCATAACAGAAGGGTTTGCCAAGCATTGTGTTTGCTTTTTCAATTTCACCGTTCATAATAAGTGACCTTATTGCCGTTGAACTGATTACTTCCTCACCCATAAGAATGGGAGAAAGTGAAAAGGATTCAATTCCTCTTTTTTTGAGTTCATCGTGCAAAGACTGTGCGTTACCCTTACCGCCTTTACCGTAATGGTAATCATAACCGCAGGAAACAACTTTTACATTGAGTTTTTCAATAAGAATCTTTTCTATAAATTCATTGGGTGAATAGTCCATAGCCTCTCTGAAGTTGAAATCAACCACAGTGAAGCCCATTTCTTTAAGAAGTTCTCTTTTTCTTTCTTCACTTGTGAGCATAGGAGGAACTTTTCCCGAAATAAGTTTTCTGGGATGAATGTCAAAAAGCATCACAACGGGCACAAGATTTTCTTTTTCAGCCTTTTCCAATGCTTTTCTGAGCACTGCCTGATGTCCTCTGTGGATACCGTCAAAATATCCGAGGCCCACCGCCGTGCCCTGTTTTCTGATTTTTTCATCTAACTGAAACATCTTTTGCACCTTCTTTTTGTTTCACGCTTCAACATAAACCCTCTTAACAGAAAGTTCTTTTTTGTCTGTGTCGATTTCTCCAACACCCAGAAACTTTCCGTCGGGCGCATAAACGCAGTAAAGTCCCGGCCCTTTTTTTCCGCCGAAACGGTTACAGTCAAGTCCTCCGCCGTTAGAAAAGCGTTTTGCCTGCGCTTCGCTCACTTTTATTTTATCATAGGAAATGAAAGTGTCAACCCCGTGAACAGAATCGGCAATATTACCCTTTTCTTTCATTTCACTGAGTTCTTCAAGGGTATAGCATCTGTCAACCGTTACACCGTTTGCCTTTATTCTTCTCAAAGAAGTCATAACCGCGCCGCAGCCCAGTGCTTCACCGATATCGGAAATCAGACTTCTGATATAAGTACCCTTTGAACATTCAACGGTGATTTCGTATTCGTTTTCACTTTCATTAAAGGCGGTGAGTTCAAGGGAATAAACAGTAATCTGTCTTTTTTCCCTTTCAACCTCTATTCCCTGCCTTGCAAGTTCGTAAAGTCTGACTCCGTCTTTTTTTATGGCAGAATACATAGGCGGAAGTTGGGTAATTTCACCGCGGAATGCTTCCAGAGCCTTTTCAACATCACTCTTTTTCACATTGACTTCTTTCTGAGAAAGAACCTCTCCTGTAATATCGAGGGTGTCCGTTGTGGTGCCGAGACGGAAAACGGCCTTATATGCCTTATCGTGATTGGGAATGAGTTCAATAAACCTCGTAGCGCCGCCTATAGCAATGGGAAGAACGCCCGTCGCCATAGGGTCTAGAGTGCCCGTATGACCTATTTTTTTTGTGCCGAAAATTTTTCTCAGCCTTGACGCAGCAAAGAATGAAGTCATACCTTCGCCTTTATCAAGAAAAACAAAACCTGTCATATTAACACTCCTTTCTTACTGCCTGAACATTAAAAGCACTTGTCCTCAATCACTTTTCAGAGAACAGAAACAATATAATCCACTATATCCTTTTTAGCCTCATCAATGTTTTTGCCTTCAATCTCACAGCCTGCGGCTCTGATGTGTCCGCCGCCACCGAAATTACGGCATATTGCCGCTGCGTCAACGTCTTCGTCGGTACGCACGGAAACACTGATAACACCGTCTTCCTCTTCCCTGAGAGTAACGCCTGCCTTCACGCCCTCAATCTGCCTTGTTACAGGTTTTATTGCGTCAAGGGCTGACTTGTCTGTTCCTGTTTTGCGGAACATTTCCTGAGTTACCGAGATAACGGCAATTCTGCCCTCAGCATAAAAAGAGAGAGTTGAAAGACACATAGTTTCAAGCATAATGTTATTCATACTTTTTGTGTCAAACATTCTCGTATTGATTCTGCTGTGGTCTGCACCTGCCGCAATGAGTTCTGCGGCAACAATGTGCGTTCTCACCGTCACATTTGAATATTTGAAACAACCTGTATCTGTTGAACATCCCGTATAAATGCAGTTTGCTATATCTGAATCCATACTTACGCCAAGTGCTTTGATAATAAGATAAATTATTTCACAGCAAGACGCACTGTGAGGCTCACAGTAGGTCTTTTTTGCAAAAGGCTGAGATGTTTCGTGGTGGTCAACGGAAAGGTCAACTCTGTCACCGTACTTTTCACTGAGGCTGTCCCCCAGCAATTTTCTTTCAGCAACATCAACAGACACAATATATTCTTCTTCGAAGTCATCTTCTTCAATGTCTTCAAAAAGATAGTTATACTTCGGCGCAATTCTGTCACCGTTTATAAGCCTTACCCTTTTGCCCATCTTTTTAAGACTGCGCAAAAGAGCAAAGCCGCTGCCGAGAGTATCACCGTCGGGGTTTATATGAGTGAGAATGAGTATATTATCTGCATTTTTCAATTCGGCCACTGCCTGAGAAAATTCGATTTTCATCTCACTCACCTCGGGTTTCTTCAAGTTTTTTGAACATATTGAATCCCTGTTCGATGGAATCGTCGGGGATAAATTTGAGTTCGGGAGTTTTTCTTAAATGAAGTCTGCCTCCCACTTCTCTTCTGATATATCCTGTTGCCGCAGTGAGTCCCTTAACTGCTTCTTTTGCCGATTCAATGCCCTTGAGGTCACTTACATAAACCTTTGCAAAAGATGCATCAGAACTTACTTCAACGCGTACAACAGTAAGCATTTTGCCCATCACTCTGGGATCTTTGAGTTCCCTGATGACAGCAATTATTTCGCGTCGGATATCTTCTGACACTCTGTTTATTCTGAATCCTGCCATATATATAGCCTTTCTGAATGTAATTTGCTTTTTTTCAGCAGTCAGCGGGCAGATTTTCCTGACTACTGACTACTGACTACTGACTACTGTTACACCTACATATAGTCAGCAGCAAAACTTATATTAATCGCGGTATTCTTCTATCATGAAGCATTCGAAAATGTCGCCTTCTTTGATATCGTTGAACTTTTCAAGACCGATACCGCATTCGAAGCCTGTCTGAACTTCCTTAACGTCATCTTTGAAACGGCGCAGTGAAGAAATTGCATCTTCAGCAATAACAATACCGTCACGGACAACACGGATGAGTGCACTTCTTGTAACTTTACCTTCAAGCACATAAGAACCTGCAATCTTACCGACAGAGGAAAGGTTCATAACATTACGCACTTCAATTCTGCCAAGAGCAACTTCTCTTGTCTTGGGTGCGAGCATACCCTTCATGGCTGCTTCAATTTCTTCAATGCAGTCATAAATAACTCTGTACATTCTCATTTCAACCTTGTCACGCTCTGCCATGGACTGAGCATTAGCATCCGGGCGCACGTTGAAACCAACGATAATTGCGTTTGAAACATTTGCAAGCTGAACGTCTGATTCGTTGATTGCACCAACACCGCCGTGAACAACGCGTACTCTTACTTCTTCGTTTGAAAGTTTTTCCAGGTTCTGCTTAACTGCTTCAACAGACCCGTTAACGTCAGCCTTAACAATAATGTTGAGTTCTTTCATTTCGCCTTCTTTAAGTGATGAGAAGAGAGTATCAAGAGTAACTTTCTGCTGAGCGTTGAATTCAGCCTGCTTTGCTTCGTGCTTTTTCTTTTCAACAAGTTCTCTTGCAAGTTTTTCATCAGTGGCAACGTCGAAAGCATCACCCGCGTTGGGAGTTACATCAAGGCCTGTGATTTCAACAGGTACGGAAGGACCTGCCTGCTTGATTCTCTGACCTCTTTCGTTGGACATAACTCTTACACGGCCAACGGACTGACCTGCAACAACAATGTCACCTGCGTTAAGAGTACCGTTCTGAACAAGAAGTGTTGCAATGGGACCGCGTCCCTTGTCAAGTCTTGCTTCAATAACAACACCCTTTGCGGCTCTGTTGGGATTAGCCTTGAGTTCAGCCATTTCGGCAACAAGAAGAATTGATTCAAGAAGTGAATCTATGCCCATATGTGTTTTTGCAGAAACGGGAACACAGATTGTTTCACCGCCCCATTCTTCAGGAACAAGGCTGTGCTCTGTGAGCTGCTGCTTGATTCTGTCGGGGTTTGCGCCTTCCTTATCCATTTTATTGATAGCAACAATAATCTGAACGTTTGCTGCTTTTGCGTGGTTGATAGCTTCAATGGTCTGGGGCATAATACCGTCGTCAGCGGCAACAACAAGAACTGCGATGTCTGTTGCCATAGCGCCTCTTGCTCTCATTGATGTGAAAGCGGCGTGACCCGGTGTATCAAGGAAGGTGATCATCTGACCGTCAAGGTCAACTCTGTAAGCACCGATGTGCTGAGTGATACCGCCTGCTTCTGTTGCAGCAACACCTGCGTTACGGATTGCGACAAGAATTGATGTTTTACCGTGGTCAACGTGACCCATAACAACAACAACGGGATCTCTGGGAAGAAGGTCGTCTTCTGTATCCTGGTGGTCGTCGATAATTCTTTCTTCAATGGAAACAACAACCTCTTTTTCAACCTTTGCACCGAGTTCTGTTGCAACAATTTCTGCAGTGTCAAAGTCGATTGTCTGGTTAACTGTTGCCATTGTGCCGAGTTTGAACATCTCTTTTATAACTTCAGCGGCTGTTCTTCTGAGAAGTGAAGCAAGGTCACCGACGGTGATTTCTTCGGGAATTTTAACAGTGAGAGTTCTCTTTGCTCTTTCTGCGGCAATTCTCTTGAGTTTTTCTGCTTCGGTTTCTCTTTTATTTGAGCGCATACCCTGCTTTCTGTACTGCTGGCTTTTCTGCTTGAGCTTCTGCTTGCCTGCGCCCATATCGTTGTCGCGTCTGCCGCCCTGAGAAGCCATTTCGTCATACTTTTCGTTGTACTTTTCAAGGTCAACATTGCTGCTTCTTGTGTCAACAGTTCTCTTTTCGCCCTTTGTTCTGGACTGCATAACCTTTTCAGTCTTTTCCTTTTTGGGTTGAGCGGGAGCCTGTGCAGTCTGAGGCTTCTGCTGAGGAGCAACCTTCTTTTCTTCCTTTTTAGGCTCGGGCTTGCGTGCATCGGATTTCTGTGCAGCAGGCTTTTCATCTGCTTTTGCAGGTGCCTTTTCAGTCTGGGGAGCCTTGGTTTCTTCCTTTGCAGCGGGTGTTTCTTCTGCCTTTGCAGCCTTTTCTTCTTTCTGCTTTTCACCCATTGCAAAATATGCATCGAAGGATTCTACTTCGCTTTGCTGTGTGATTGTTTCAAAAATGAAATCAAGCTGTCCGTCATTGAGCACTGTTGTGTGTTTTGTGGGCTCATCGGAAAGTTTTGTAAGAATCTCGATAACTGCCTTGCTGTTTATACCAAAATCTTTGGCAAGTTCATGAATTTTATATTTTTCTCTTGGCATAGTATCATTCCTTTCTGCCGTTGTTATCTCCGAGGTCGTTATATCTTTGTGTGAGTGCCTTCATAAAACCTTCGTCGTCTACGGTGATTACTGCCGCCTTGCTGCCTATGGCAGAAGAGAGTTCCACCGTTGTGTAATCAGTTATAAGTAAAGGGATATTTTTGTTTTCGAAAGTGCAGGCGTGTTTCATTTCTTTCTGAAGCCTTTGTGAGCCTTCCGAAGACATTATGCAAAGTTTTGCCCTGTTTTTCACAATGGCATTTATTGCCGCATCGTGACCCAGTGAAAGTTTGCCCGAGCGTCTTGCCATTCCGAGAAGTGAAAGAAACTTATCATTCATTTTCTTTCAACTCCTTTTCCATAAGATCATAAATTTCTTCCGGGATTTCACAGTTCAGGGCTCTCGGGAACCTTTTTGCCTTGCGTGCCATTTCAAAGCAGGACGCTTTTTTGCAGATGTATGCGCCTCTGCCGTTCTTTTTGCCCACAAGATCAAGGCTTACGGTATAGGTTTCTTCTTCGGACTCGTCCTGAGGTTTGTTTTTTGTTTTCACAACTCTCACAAGTTCTTTCTGAGGAAACATTTCACCGCATCCGAGACATTTTCTCATAGGTACTTTTTTCATTACCATATCTGTCACCTGAAATTAATCGTTGGCCTGACTTAAGGGCTTGATATCGATTTTCCAGCCTGTAAGTTTTGCTGCAAGGCGTACATTCTGACCTTTGTTACCGATTGCAAGGGAAAGTTGGCTGTCGGGAACGATTACTCTGCACACTTTTGCGCCGTTTTCATCGGTTGCAACGGAAAGAACTTCTGCGGGAGCAAGTGCTGCTGCGATGTACTTTTCAGGGTCTTCACTGTAGCGTACGATATCAATCTTTTCACCGCAGAGAATATCAACAACATTGCTTACTCTCTGACCTCTGGGGCCTATGCAGGCGCCCACTGCGTCAACATTTTCATCGTGGCTGTTAACGGCAATTTTTGTTCTTGAGCCTGCTTCTCTTGATACGGAAACAATTTCAACAACACCGTCATAAATTTCGGGAACTTCTGTTTCAAAAAGTCTCTTTACAAGACCGGGATGTCTTCTTGAAATGTTTGCATAACTTGTACCGTTTTCTTCCTTGATTGAAGCAACATAAACCTTAATAAGCTGACCTGCAGTGAGTTTTTCACCGGGAATCTGGTCTGCTTTGGGAAGAATTGCATTTGCTCTGCCGATTTCAATTGAAGCATCGCCTGTTTCGGGATAAACAATGTTGACTTTTGCAGTAACAACTTCCTGATGTCTGTTCTGGAATTCCTTTGTTGCAAGTTCTCTTTCTGCTTCTCTGATACCCTGACGGATAACGCTCTTTGCAGTCTGTGCAACAATTCTGCCGAACTTCTTGGGTTCGAGTGCAATTTCAACAAAACCGCCTACCTGTGCGCTTTCGTCGTAATTTCTTGCCTGTTCAAGTGTCATTTCTGCTGCAGGTTCTTCAACTTCGTCAACAACTGCAATTTTAACATAAACATTCATTGTCTGATTTTCGGGATCGATTTCACACACAACGTTGTCTCTGTTGCCGTAACTGTTTCTTGTGGCTGAAATGATAGCCGCCTTGATTTTGTCATAAATGTACTCTGAGGAGATGCCTTTTTCTTCTTCGAGCATCTTCACTGCTTCAAAAAATTCCTTATTCATTTTTGATACTCATCCTTTCTGGTTTTATATAAAAGTGCTTTAATTACATTTCAAAATCGTCCGCTTTGACCCATGAAGCCTCTTTCTTTGTGAAAGTGAAACTGTTTTCGTCATCAACACGGATTGTTATGTTTCCGCCGTCATAGGATTCAAGAATTCCCGAGAACTCTCTTTTTCCCTCAACAGGTCTTATCATTTTAACTTTGATTTTTTCACCGATGTATTCAGTGAAATGTTCGTCACGGACAAGGTCTCTTTCAACTCCCGGTGAACTCACCTCAAGGAAGTATGCCTGTTCGATGGGGTCTGCCTCATCAAGAGGCTTGTTGATCAGATGGGTAAGGTCAACACAGTCGTCGATACACACGCCGCCGTCTTTATCGATGAAAATACGAAGATACCAGGAAGCGCCTTCTTTAAGAAAACGGACATCCCAGATTCGAAGTCCGAGTTCCTCGGCGTAAGGTTCAACGATTTCCCACACGGCTTTCACGGTGTTTCCGCCTTTTGCCATTAAAATCACTCCTTAAAAAATATTCAATTTTCAGCCCCGCAAAACCCTTTGCAAGCAAAAAAGCAACAAAGAAGAGCGGACTCTTCTGAGCCCACTCGGAAATTGCATTACGGATTATTGGTATTTTACCACATAACTTCAGATTTATCAAGGGGTTTTGGAAAAAATACAGCATTTTTTCATCATTCCCCCGTAATAATTTTCAGTTCTTCCGGGGTAATTTCACGGCATTCGCCCTCAGAAAGGTTTTCGTCAAGACTGAGGCCGCCCATTTTCACTCTTCTGAGAGAAAGGACTTTGTTGCCGATTGAAGCAAACATTCTTTTCACCTGATGGTATTTGCCTTCGCAGATTATGACTTCCGCCACATTCTTTTCACCTTTCTCAAGCACTCTCACATAGGCTTCAAGGCACTCTGTACCGTCACCGAGGGTGAGACCTTCTTTGAAGGCAACTATATCCTTATCGGTAAGTTCGTCTCTGAGAGTAGCGTGATATGTTTTCATAATGTGATTTTTGGGGGAGAGAATTCTGTGGGCAAAATCGCCGTCATCGGTGATAAGCACAAAGCCCGTTGTGTCACCGTCAAGACGGCCTGCAGGGAAAAGTCCCTCGCGGAAAAGTTCTTTCGGCACAAGGTCAACAACGGTTGCCTGAGTCTTATCGTTACTTGCTGAAATTACACCCTGAGGTTTGTTGAGCATAATATAAATATGCTTTTTATAGTTCAGCAGTTCACCGTCAATTTTAATCTGTGCCGTATCGGGAGTCACTTTGACATCACTGCTTTTAACAACAGCGCCGTCAACGGTGATTCTTCCGCCTTTAACAAGTTTTTTAACTTCACTGCGGGAAAACTTACCCTGAGAAGCAATTATCTTATCAAGTCTTTCCATAATCACTTAATCTGTGTTATCTTGTTACCCTTAACCATAAACACTCTTTTTGCATAAGGGAAAAGGAATTTATCGTTCATTGAGTCTGTGTAAAAATCATCAATCTGTCCGTCGGGGAAGGCTTCGAGGAAAAAGTCGATTTTCTTTTCTCTGAAACAGCCTCTTATGAACTTGCCGGTTTTCACATCGAATTCTGTGCCAAGGCAGTGCTTAATTCCGAGTCTGCGGCAGATTTCCTGCGCCATAAAGTTAGGAGAAGCCGTTATGATAAGGTCGTCTTCTTTCTGAATCTCTTTATAAAAAGGCTTGATTCTCTTTTCGTTTTTGTCCCAGAACTCTTTTACAACTGCATCAAAATCGTCAGTCATATTGGTGAAATGTTCTTCAAAAATATGTCCGAACTGTTCGATTATATCGTCAAAAACAATTTTTTCCCTGTGGTAATCGTTAAGAATGGACAAAACCTTGGGCAGATACTTAATAAGCCCGGGTTTTCTCTTAACATAAAAAAGGAAGAAATGCAGTGAGGAATCTCCTTTATATATTGTATCGTCAAAATCGTATGCGTTCATAAATGTCTCCTTTTATGTTTACTCAGGATTTTTCAAACTGAGATATTCATCTTTTACAAGCCCGATTTTCTTGAAAATAAGATGGAAAATAAGGCTGAGAACTGCAGGTGCAATAATATGCATTACCGCAATGAGAATTACTGTTTTTACTGTGCCGAAACTTTCACTCATTGCCGAATAAGCACCGAACTGTCCCACGAATCCGCTTGTACCCATACCTGCACCGGAGGGGGTATTGGTCATTTTTAATACGCAGGTGGAAACAGGACCGAGAACGGCACCTGCAAGTGTTGGCGCAAGAAGAATCTGAGGGCGTTTCATAATATTTCCGAACTGAAGCATACTCGTGCCGACGCCCTGAGAAATAAGTCCGCCCACACCGTTTGCTTTGAATGATGTTACGGCAAAGCCTACCATCTGTGCTGCGCAGCCCACTGCCGCCGCACCTGCCGCAATACCGTCTATACCGAGCATTATGCAAAGGGCCGCTGAACTGATAGGCGCCGTAAGGGCAAGTCCCACAAGAACGGAAACTGCAATACCCATGGGGAAGGGGTGAAGTTGTGTTGCCGCATTGATAACATTGCCGAGACCTGTCATAAACTGTGAAAGATAGGGACCGCAGAAAGTGCTGACAAAACCGCCTGCAACAATGGTAACAATAGGTGTTACAACTATATCAATTTTCGTTCTGCCCGAAACAAGTCTTGCAACTTCATTGGCAACAACTGCCGAAACATAGGCACCTACGGGGCCGCCGAGCTGATATCCGAAAGCACCCACTGCAATGCAGGAGAAAATAACCAGAGGCTTGGACTTGAGTCCGTATGCAATTGCAGCACCTATGGCACCGCCAACAACGGGTGAGGAAGCCGAAAGCACTTCGGAAAATGTGCCGAGAATTTCAAGGTGCGGGATTTTTGCCAACTGGCTTATAATAAGGCCCACAATAAGCGATGAAAAAAGTCCGAGAGCCATATAACTCATGGCATCTACAAAATATCTTTTAAAATACTTTTTGACAAATGACATTTTATCAAGTCCTTTTTATAAAATTACGGGAAATATTATACTCCTAAAAAATCAAATAATCAACCTTTACCTGTAGTGGTTGTTGCATTTTTATGCTTTTTAAATTATAATTAGAGTGTTAATACTATAATACACAGAAAACTTTATAAGAGGTAGTAAAAATATGATGAACAGACTGCGCGATTTTCTCACAGGCAGATATGCCTGCAACGATACACTGAACATGGCTCTCACCATTTTCGGATGTATTCTCACTTTCATTTTCTCAATTTTCAGAATCAGATATTTGCACATTATCACATGGATACCTTTCATAATTGTGCTTTTCCGTTTCCTTTCAAAAGATATTGTAAAAAGGCAGCAGGAAAACCTGAAGTTTGAACAGTGGAGCGCACCCTGGCGCAAATTCATTATGAAAAAGTTCTCTCAGTGGCAGGATAAAGACCACCGATATTTCAACTGCCCTCAGTGCTCACGCACCCTGAGAGTGCCGAAAAACAGAGGCAAAATCAAAATCTCCTGCCCCCACTGCGGCAAAGATTTCACCAAAAGAACATAACACTTGCAAACTTCCCTTAAAGAATGTATAATGTATTCAGCACAAAGGAGGGTTATTATATGAACATTCTCGTCACAGGCGGTGCCGGTTTCATCGGCTCAAATTTCATATATTATATGCTTGAAAAACATCCCGGTTACAGAATTGTCTGCATTGATAAACTGACCTATGCAGGTAACCTTGAAACACTGCGCAGTGCCATGGAAAATGAAAACTTCCGCTTTTTCAAAGGCGACATAACAGACAGAAATGCTGTATATTCCCTTTTTGAAGAAGAAAACTTTGATGTAGTTGTGAATTTTGCCGCAGAAAGCCATGTTGACCGTTCCATTGAGGAACCTGAGGTGTTCCTCAAAACAAATATTCTCGGCACCCAGGTGCTTCTTGATGCTGCAAAAAAATACGGCAACATCCGTTACCATCAGGTATCCACCGATGAAGTTTACGGCGATCTTCCCCTTGACAGACCCGACCTTTTCTTTACGGAAGAAACTCCCATTCACACTTCATCCCCCTATTCCGCATCAAAGGCTTCGGCAGACCTTCTTTGTATGGCTTATTTCCGCACTTATTCACTGCCCGTAACAATCAGCCGTTGCAGTAACAACTACGGCCCTTATCACTTCCCCGAAAAACTCATACCTCTTATGATTATCAACGCACTTCACAAAAAAGACCTCCCCGTTTACGGAGAGGGACTCAATGTGAGAGACTGGCTTTATGTTGAAGATCACTGCAAGGCAATTGACCTTATTGTTCACAAAGGCAGAATCGGAGAAGTTTATAACATAGGCGGACACAACGAAAAAACCAACATTGAAGTTGTGAAAAAAATTCTCTCCATTCTCGGCAGAGACGAAAGCCTTATAAAATATGTCACCGACAGACCCGGTCACGATATGCGCTATGCAATTGACCCCACAAAAATTAAAAATGAACTTGGCTGGTACCCCGAAACAACCTTTGAAGAAGGCATCAAGAAAACTGTTGACTGGTACCTCAGCAACAAGCACTGGTGGGAAAGCATTGTAAACGGCGAATATATGAACTACTACGAAAAGATGTACGGTAGCAGATAATAATTCAAACATCAGAATCGCATATGAAGAAAGTGACATATTTTTTCAAAAAAATGTGTTACTTTTTCTATTTTTTGTGACTATATATATGAGAGCAAGTTTTAATAAATCAAAAAAGGAGAATGAATCAATGTTTTTTAAGAAAATATTTCTATGTCTTATGAGTACATCACTACTTTTTGCATCTGCCATATTGGCTTTTGCAACGGAAGATACTGTATTCGATGATCTCAACTTTTTATATTCTCACGAAGAAATTCTTAACGAGGAAACAAAGAGTTATTTAGAAAATGCAACCGAAATATTAGAAAATAATGAAACTTCACAAAAGCAAAAAGAAGACATTGCAAATGTAATAAAAACATACTGTCGTGGCATTGAGAATTGTCTGCAAGGCAATCATAATTGGATTGTCCGTTCAGAGCCTGTTTCACCACCTATGTGTGTTTCCGTAGGAACCTGTTCATATTGTACAGAAGAAAAACTTTTTATTGAGGACAGTGCCGATGTCATCCATACCGACCATACCGGTGATAATGTCTGCGATTTGTGTGAAAGAAAAATGCTCTCTGTTAATTGTGACCACTTCTGCCATAATAAAAATGTAATTATCCAAAAATTAATTCTACCTTTAATTAAATTAATATGGAGCATTATGAATACTCAAGAGTTTTGCGAGTGTGGTATGCCCCACTGACAGCAACAAAAAGCCGTAATACGTTATGTATTACGGCTTTTGATATATCAGTTTTTCTTAACTGTTTTAAGGAAGTCTTCCACCATAGCAACCATTTCAGGATCAAGGTTTACAATGGGAAGGTCAAGAAGCTGGCGCAGGGTAAAGGGCTTCACAACAGCCATAAGGGGACTCTGGAGAAGTTTGCCTGCGGCACCCTTAACCATACCGAGAATATCTTCACTCTTGAGAAGGTCACCGATTGTGTCATCAAGGCTGTAGCAATCGGGGTTAGAGTCGTCGCTCTTATCAACAAACCAGTTTCTTACCATTGAAGATGAGCCTTCGGGCATTGTGTATTCAGCAGGATATTCCGTAACACCTGTGAGAATGATTGTTTCTTTGATGTCACCTGCAGTGATAACAACCTTGTTTTCGCCCTCTTTGATTTCCATTTCGGGGAACACGAAAATGCCTTCTGCAGTAACAGTCTTCTGCTTGCCGTTAACCTTAAGGGTAACCTTATCGCAGTTGGAATATACTCTGAATTCTCTTTCACCGATGGTGCGGAGAGGATATCTGTCGCCAACAAGGTGAACGAATTTTTCGTCTGACCAGAATGCCTTATAAAGCCAGAATGAATCTTTCTTTGTCTTTCTGTCAAAGGTAACAAGGCCCTTGTTGTTTCTGCCCTTAACGCCGCCTTCGTTTCTCACTGCTGAGCCGAAGTCGAACATATTCCATACATAGGAGCCCCAGATCCACTTGTTTGCATTGATAGACTTGATGTAATGCTCATGGTAAAGAGCCTGATAGCCTTCGGAATAGTCACCCTGTGAAGGATTGTCACCAAAGTAGCCGAGAACACCTTCTGCGCCGTATTCGGAAATACCCATTTTAAGAGTGGGATTAACTTCACGGAACTTTGCAAGCCATTCGTCAAGGCCGTCGCAGGTTTTCATATACCAGCCGAAATAGTGGTTATATGCAAGAATATCAGTAACCTTATTGAGTTCTGAACTCGGTGAGCACATTGTGAACTGGGCCTGAGTTGTAGGTCTTGAGGGGTCAAGGAACTTTGCGTAACTGTTGAGTTCCTTTATGCCTTCAATAAGGGTTTCGTTTTCGTTTGTGATGGTGATTTCATTCTGAACGCCCCAACAGAAAATTGAAGGATGGTGCATATTCTGCTTGATGAGTTCTTCAAGCTGATTCATTGCATTTTCCTGAGCCTTTTTGTTGTAACGGGAAATTACGGGGATTTCTGCCCAGATGAGAAGACCCGCTTCGTCGCAAAGGTCATAGAAATCGCCTGACTGCTGATAGTGAGCAAGACGAATTGAGTTTGCACCCATTTCTTTGATAAGTGCAATATCTTCAAGGTGTTCGTTCATTGTAAGAGCATTACCGATTGTTTCTCTGTCCTGATGGCGTGAAACACCCTTGAGTTTTATGTATTTGCCGTTGAGGAAGCAGCCTTCGTTTGCATCAAACTTAATATCTCTGAAACCGAAACGGATTTTAACTTCGTCAATTACCTTGCCGTTATCTGTAAGAGTTGCTCTGAGAGTGTAAAGATAGGGATTTTCAAGGCCGTTCCAGAGAACGGGTGAATCAACATGAAGTTTCTGTCTGTCACCTGCTTTTGCAACAACCTTACCTTCAGCATCAAGCACTTCGTAAAGAGCCTTGACACCTGTTCTGTAGCCTGAAATAATTGCTTTAACCGCAACATCACCGTTGGTCTTGGGTGTAACATAAACGCCCTTGCTGCCTGCGTCGGTGAGTGAGAAATGTGTTTCGGGAACTTCGTAAATGAGGTTTACATCTCTGTAAAGTCCGCCGTAGAATGTGAAGTCTGCAAAGCCGGGATAAACCTTCTTGTTGTCTGAGTTGTCAACGGTAACTTCAAGGAAGTTTTTCGGTGATGTGAGAAGGTCTGTGATTTCAAAGCGGAATGTTGAATAACCACCCATATGGCTGCCTGCTTTTCTGCCGTTAACAAGCACTGAGCAGATGCTGTTTGCGCCCTTGAATTCAAGGAATACTCTGCCTTCATAACGGGGAAGGATTTTTGTGTATGTACAGGCGCCTCTGAAATATCCGCCGTCACCGCCGCCCTGGCCGTCAATACCGTTCCAGGTGTGAGGGAGATTTACGGTTTCTTTCACGCCTTCTTTACAGAAAATCCAATCCTGATTAAGTGAAATAACTTTCTTCAATTTAAATTCCTCCTGTTTATTGCTGTTTTTGAAAATCTATCCTTTTCATTATAGCACAACAATTTTTGTTTTACAACACAAAAACTCTTAAAAAACCTTATTTACTTAAATACACTTATGTGATAGAATATTATCAGTTATCAAAGGACGGTGACATTATGAAAGCACCCTTGGCAGACAGAATAAGACCGCAGACTATAGAAGATATGGTGGGGCAAAGACATCTTCTTTCCGAAGGTAAAGCCCTCAGAAACATAATTGAGTCTGAAGAAATACCAAACCTTATATTTTACGGCCCCTCAGGCGTGGGAAAAACCACCCTCGCTTCAATTATTGCGAAAAAGACAAACCGTAAGTTCCACAAACTCAACGGTACTTCGGCTTCAACGGCAGATATCAGAGCCATTGTATCCGAACTTGACACCCTTGCAGCACCTAACGGAATTCTGCTTTATCTTGACGAAATTCAGTACTTCAACAAAAAACAGCAGCAGACTCTTCTTGACTACATTGAAAGAGGGGAGATTGTTCTCATTGCTTCCACAACGGAAAACCCCTATTTCTATGTTCACGGAGCAGTTCTCAGCCGTTCAACAGTGTTTGAATTCAAAAGCATAACCGAAGAAGATATTGTGCCTGCAGTAAGAAAGGCTCTTGTATTTCTTTCCGAAGAAAGAAACACCGTAATCGTTGCAGATGACGATGTTATTCTGCACATTGCCCGTTCCTGCGGCGGTGATGTGAGAAAGGCGATGAATTCAGCCGAATTGTGCGTTCTGAGCACCCTTCCCGACGAAGAAGGGAAGATTGTTATCACGAAAGAAAAAGCCTCAGAACTCACCCAGAAAAGCGCTATGAAGTATGACCGTGAAGGTGACGAGCACTACGATATTCTTTCAGCCTTCCAGAAAAGCATGCGCGGCTCTGACACCGACGCGGCACTGCATTATCTTGCAAGGCTTCTTGAGGCAGGTGATATGCCCTCAGCCATGCGAAGACTTCTTGTGTGCGCCAACGAGGATGTAGGTCTTGCATATCCGATGATAATTCCCATTGTTAAAGCCGCCGTTGACACTGCACTTATGGTAGGAATGCCCGAAGCGAGAATTCCCCTTGCAAATGCCGTTGTGCTTGTGTGCAACAGCCCCAAGTCAAACTCGGCTTATCTTGCCTTTGATGCGGCAATGACGGACATCAGGCAAGGCAACTCAGGACCTATCCCCCGACAACTGCAGAACAAACATTTTGACGGTGAGGACAATCAGAACAAGGGCCAGTTTTACAAATATCCCCACGATTTCCCCAACCATTATGTTCCTCAGCAATATCTGCCCGACAAGATAAAGAACAAAAAATACTATGTTTTCGGTGAAAACAAAAACGAGCAGGCAGCCAAAGAATATTGGGAGAAAATCAAAAAGTGACGTAAAGGTCCTTGCCCCCTCACAAATAACACAGGATAATATAACAAAAAGGACATCTGAAACTGAAAATCAGATGTCCTTTATTTGTATATTGAATTTTGTACTTTACATTCTGCATTCAGTATTATCTGCTGTTTGCAGTTGTAACCATATCAAAATAGAACTGCTCAAAAGATGTGGGATAGTCCTGAGTACCGCAGAAATCGAAGTGGTCCATACCAACCATTGTATCGGTGTAGTACCATCTGCCGCTTTCAATTTCGTCACCCTTTGCAACTGCATCTTCATAGTCTGTTGCGGTTTCTGAGTCAACGGTGGGATAAAGCGCTGAAGCAAGAGGAACGATACCGTCATTCACTGCCCAGTCACCTTCAATTTTAATGCCGTCAACGGTTGTGCCCTCAGTCATTCCTATCATTGCTGATGAAATGTAGAAAATGGGATTAAGGGATTCCATAGGCTGCTGTCTTCCGAAGCAGTTTGTTTCTGTTGTTGCAGTGGTGTAGGAATAGTAGTATGTTTCTTCATCAAGTTTAATTGTTTCGTTAAGTTCTGCTGCACCTCTCAGAGTCATATCATATCCGCAGTTATCATTGGATTTGTAGAAATTCTTTATGCCTGACGGGGTGATTCTTGCTCTTTCTTCGTTCTGTTTCGGTGTGAGTCCGAAGTGGCCGAGTTGGAAAGAGAATACCATAAAATCGTTACCGAACAAAGCACCGATTATGTTAAGAACTGCAGAAATTGCAAACATTGTGAAACCGGGGTCTACAAGAATATTTGCAACCTGAGAGCCGTTGTGGGGTGCTGAAAGAGTGATGCAGGAATGAACACTGTGGTGTCCGCCTTTGAAAAGTTCACTTGTTTCTTCACCTGTTGCGGCAATTTCTTCTTCACTGCCGTAAGCCATAAGGGAAGTGAAAAGACGCACGGTTGCACCGCCGAAAGAATGACCTACAAGATTGATTTTTTCGTCGGGATTCCATTCTTCAC
The DNA here is from genome assembly GCA_045595685.1 of Acutalibacteraceae bacterium. Lineage (GTDB taxonomy): Bacteria > Bacillota > Clostridia > Oscillospirales > Acutalibacteraceae > UBA6857. Next base: position 3,120 of record JAZOAX010000148.1, on the reverse strand, counting down.
CCATCACAGCCTTGCCTTCATAACTGAAACCGTATCTGTCGTGACCGTGGGCTTCGGAATGTGCTGCACCGTAGTCAACAACGGTGCCTGCAAGTTGTGCATAAAGTTCGCAGGCTCTGTCCCAGGCACTGCTGAGAGGACCCACTGCAGGTGCGTATGCTTCAACGCCCTGCTCGTTAAGAATCTTTATAATATCGTCTGATGAGCCGGGGAGAAGTCCGCCGCCCCAATAGGGAGATGTTTCATAATAGTCACTGCCGGGAGCCCAACCGCCCATTCCGTGAACAAAAATATAGGGGTAATCTGTTTCAAAAAGGCTCTTGTCAATTGCAGGCACTGTTTCTTCACCTTCTGCCGAAACTGATACGGTCACAAGGGAGAAAGCCATCATAACAGAAAGAATAACGGCAAGGGCTTTTTTCATCTTTTTCATAAATATACCTCCGTCTTGAACATTTTATTTCTATAATAAAATAATTTTTACAACATAAATTATACCCCGCTTGTTTGTATTTGTAAATATTCTTTTAACAAAAACGCTCTTATTGTTACATCTGCAAATTGCTTTTTCTTTCTTTTTTATAAAATGCTCTTATCTTGATTCTGCAATATCTTGACAAAAAGCCATATAAGAAGTAAAATTTTTACATAAAACCAAAAAGGAGAAAAACTATGTTTATTATCAGACAAATCACGGCTTTTGTTTTTTCACTTCTTTTCACCCTCGGGGCATTCACTCCCGAAAGTATGGAAATTCCCAATGTTCCCGAAGTCAGCGAAGAATGTGTGAGAATAGTATCATTCAACGTTCGCTGCAAAGATGACCTTTACGGCTCTGTTGACGGCAGAAGCCAACTTATATGCTCTGCCATAAATCAGTACAAGCCTGACTCCTTCGGCGTTCAGGAAGCAACTCAGCAGTGGCTTGATATTTTCAAAGAAAACCTCGGTGATGATTACGCCTGCATCAGTCAGATGAGAGATTCAAAGTCTTCAAGTGAAGCTTCAGCGGTATATTATCTTAAAGATAAATACGAACTGCTTGACAGCGGCACAATCTGGCTTTCCGATTCTCCCGAAGAATTTGCCTCAAAGTATACATTTTCTTTCTGCCCCAGAATTGCCACCTGGGCAACACTAAAAAACAAGGCAGACGGCAAAATCTATACTCATGTAAACACCCACCTTGACCACGTTTTTGAAAGCGTGAGAGTTGACCAGATAAGAGTTCTTATTGCAAAAATTGAAGAACTCAAAAAAGACGGTAATCCCGTTATCTGCACCGGTGACTTCAACACCAAAGAGGGTGCCGATGCCTATAACGAAATGAATGGCTGCCTTAACGACAGCAAGTACCTTGCTGCCGTTTCCGACGAAGGTGCAACTTTCACCAACTACGGACAGAATCCTCTTGAAACAAAACCTATTGACTTTATCTTTGTGAGTGACAGTGTTGAAGTTGACACTTATAAGATTATTGACGAACAGATTGGCGGAATGTACCTTTCCGACCACGCAGGCCTTTGTGCTGATATCAGATTCTGAAAGGGAGGATAAAAATGTCACTCTGGAATAAAGTGTGGGCAGTTATTCTGTCCCTTGCTATGAATCTTTTCTTCTGGCTGCCTATTGACTATAACATAAAAAATGTGCCCGAAAAATTTGACGGAAATGTGCGTGTAATCTCTTTTAATGTCCGCTGCGCCAATGACCTGTTCGGCTCTGTAAACGTGCGTTCAAGACTGTTTATCGCAATGATGGAAGATTACCTTCCCGACTCCTTCGGTGTTCAGGAAGCAACGGGCAAATGGATGCGCATACTCACAAAAAGACTTTCTGAAAACTACGGTTGTGTAACTCAGCACAGAGACGAAGACGAAAACTCCGAAGCCTCTGCCGTGTTCTATCTTAAAGATAAATATGAACTTATTGACAGCGGTACAATCTGGCTTTCCGACACACCCGATACACCTTATACCAAATATGAAGATTCGGGATGCACAAGAATTGCCACCTGGGCAACTCTTAAAAATAAGGAAAGCGGAAAAATCTATACTCACATCAACACCCACCTTGATCACGTTAGCGACGAGGCAAGAGTTGTGCAGGTGAAGGTACTTAACAAAAAAGTGAAAGAACTTCAGAAAGACGGCAATCCCGTTGTATGCACTGGCGACTTCAACGCAGAAGAAAAAAGCGTGGTATATGACGAAATGCTCAAAACTCTTTCCGACAGTAAATACCTTGCCAAAGAAAGTGACGACGGCCACACATATCACGATTACGGAAACAAGGAGAGAAATGAACTTATTGACTTCGTTTTCGTTCCCGAAAACACTGCGGTTGCAAAGTACAGAATTATTGATGAAACCGTAAGCGGTATGTTTGTTTCAGACCACTACGGTGTTATGGCAGATATTGATATCTGAAAAAAACATAAATAAAACATAAAACCCGATGTAAGCATTACATCGGGTTTATTATATGTATTATTTTACAGTTCGTTATATCTGTAAACGGGCTTATCTGCAAACAAATCAACATTCATTGATCCGCCGCCTTTGTTGAGAATGAAGAATCTGCCGAAGCCGGGGAAGATGAGGAAAGGTACGCTTCTTCCTCCGCCCTGATTCCATACAACAGAAGCAAAGTAGTAGCAGTTGAAGATGGGATCCCACCAGTTGCCGAAACTTCTCATTTTTTTGCTTACTGCTGAAAGTTCGCTTTCATTGAGTTCTGTTGAAAGACCAACAAGGTGGCTGTAATGTGTAAGGTCAGATTCAAGGTTGTAGTAAACACCGCTTCCTCTGGGACCTTCTGTGCCGAAGCAACCAACAGAAACTGTGTCATAAGGTGCAAGGTCATATTTGCCAACCTTTATTGTTTCATCTGTGTTGTTCTTAAAGTAAAGGAAAATATGCCAGATGCTTGTTTTGTTGTGCTGTTCTGCGCAAATCCACATTGTTGCAATGTTTTCATCGTCTGCTGCCGAAGCGGTAAACGGTACAACTGCAAAAATCATAACAAGTGCGAGTATAAGTGCTGTAATTTTTTTCATAAATTCATCCCTCTTTCTTGTTCTATAACTTTAATCTACCATATCTGTGTAGGTGTTGTTTT
>JAZOAX010000147.1:0-5269 GCA_045595685.1 Acutalibacteraceae bacterium | reverse complement strand
TGACATCAAAAAACAATTTTTTAATGTATTTTCAAATTTGCTTTTAAATGTGTTGACAATGTCATAATACTGTTGTGTTGAAGTTATCTCAGTCATTATCGAGATACTCTCCTTTCAGTTTGACACGATCAATTTTAGCATTTTTTGTCATGGGGAGCTCAGTGAAATGAATAAACCGGTTAGGCATCATATACTTAGGAAGCAGCTTTGTACCATCCTTCATTATATCTCTTTCACATTCGTTGGCAGACTGATAGAAAAGAACAATCTGCTCATTCTTTTCGTCATAAATGCAGCAGCCTGCATCAATATACGACAGAGAGTTGATAGCAATTTCAACCTCACTGAGTTCAATTCTATGACCCATGTGCTTAATTTGATAATCCTTACGTGAAACGAAGTAAAATAATCCGTCGTCGCCGTATTTAGCAAGGTCGCCTGTTCTATAAATAAGCTCAGGATAAACCTTGTTAAGAGGATTCTGACAGAAAGCCTCGGCAGTTTTTTCGGGGTTGTTGTAATATCCGTGAGCAAGGGATGTGCCTCTTACACAGATTTCACCCTTAACACCGCATTCGGTAATGAGTGTATCACCGTCAAGAAGCAGTATATCGGTGTTTTTGAAGGGGATACCGATGGGAAGTGATTCTTCGTCTTTGAAGGGTCTGCTGACTTTGTAATAAAGGCAGTTGCAGGTGATTTCCGTGGGACCGTAAAGGTTAACATAATTTACATGGGGAAGTTTTTCACGCCAGTAGTTAAGCACCTTGTTGGGCATAACTTCACCTGAGAACATAATTGTTTTCAATGTTTCCGGCAGAGTTTTTTCAAGGGCGTTCAGGTTTTCAATAATACGAAGAGCAGATGTTGCCCAGATTATTGTGTTGATTTTTCTTTCATTGATACACGCAATGAGTTTTGCGGGGAATGAGAAGAAAAGTTTGGGAATGATGTGCATGGTGCCGCCGTTTCTCAGCGTGGAATAAATATCTTTAACGGAAACATCGAAATCAAAGGGAGCCTGATTGCCGAAAATTCTTGTGTCATCAAAATCGAAGGCTTCGGCAAAGTTTTCAATAAGGTCAACAACACTTCTGTGGCAAACAAGAACACCTTTCGGAACACCTGTTGAGCCTGAAGTGAAAATTGCATAAAGAGGGTCTGTGTCAATTGAACTGTTTCTCACAAGGCTGAGGGCTGCTTCATCAACTTCGTGTTCTGCAATGTCGCTGTAAAGAAGTCTTTCACCCGTAAAGCCGATTTCATCAAGGATTTTGTTGTCCTTTTCAAAAATAATGGCAGCAACGGGTTGCAGTGTGGCACAAATGAGTTCAATTCTTTTTGCAGGGAGCTGACGGTCAACGGGTACATAAAAATTGCCGCTCATAGCAACACCCATAAAAGAAACTACGCTTTCAACATTTCTGTCAATGAACACAACAACGGGAGAATTCTTGCCCTTGCATTTTTCAATAATGGCAGAGCCGATTGATTTTGCGGTATTCTGCAGTTCTTTGTATGTGACAGAGTTTTTACTGTCGGAAAGAACGGTTTTTTCAGGGTAAAGACCGGCACTGCGGTCAAGATAATCGAGTATATTTGTAATCATTTTTTAAATCTTCCTGTTCTTCAGATTTATTAAGGGACAAATCCAGATAGAGTATAACAAAAAAGGCCTTATATGTCAATATAATACGTCCTTTTTGAAGCGGTATTAACCCTTATTCAAGTTGTGATTACAGTATTTTTACAAGAAGGAAATTTGCCTGTGTTTTCTTTGAAAATCCGGATTTGAAAATGTATCACCGGATTCCCGCAACGCGTGAAGTTTTTTCAATAAATAAGTTATTGTTTTTCTTTGTTTTTTGAGGTATTATTTCATTGTGCACAACAGTAAAACACAAGAGGTGAAACTTATGACGGTATATCTTGGTGAAAACATTAAAAAGTTAAGGCAGGAAAAGGGGATTACTCAGGAAGTTCTTGCAGATTTTTTAGGTGTGACTTTTCAGAGTGTAAGCAGGTGGGAGCGTGGAGAAAGTTATCCCGATATAACAATGCTCCCCGATATTGCAGACTTTTTTAAAGTGAGTGTTGACAGTCTGCTGGGAGTTAACAGAGCAAAAAACGAAGAAGAAATCACCGCACTTCTGGAAGAATATGACAGGCTGAGAAATGAGTGGGAAAATCAGGAAAGAAAACGGGAAATCCTCACCGTTCTTCAGGAAAAATACCCCGTAGATTTCCGTGTTCAACTGAAATATATGGAATATATGGTGTCATACGAATTCAAGAAGTTATCTGAAAATGCAACGAAAATACGCTCCATATATGAAAACATACAGAAAAACTGCACCGTTGATTCAATCCGTATAAGAGCAAAAAATCATTATATATCTTTTCTTGCAGGTCTTGCCGCAGATAAAAACAGCGGTGTTACTTTTGAAGATTATGAAAAGATAATAGGCGAACTTCCCAGAATGCGTGACTGTCAGGAAACTTATTGCTTTTTATATGAATATAACCACAAAAACAGTGAGGCAGTGCAGGCAACAATTGAAGAACTGATTTTGCTGCTGCAGGATTTTCTTTCGGGCTGGTATCTGAGAAGTGAAAAGTTTTCTGTAGATTATCAGATTGACATTCTACATAAAACGGCAGATTTCTTTAACTATATTTATGACGACGGCAACTTCGGCAGTATGTGGACAGTGGTAATCAACTGCTGCTACGGTCTTCTCGGTCTGCATTATTATAAAAAAGGTGACAATGAAAACGCCCTTGCTAATTTAAGAAAAAGTGCGGAACTCGCCGTGAAGTTTGATAATCTTGAAAGGTTCACAACCCTTCATTCAACTTTGTTTGAGGGCAGAGTTTTCGATAAGCACACCTTAGGCAGTGACCTTGTTATGAAAACAAAACTCAAAGAACTTTTCACCGTGCACTACGGTTTTTCCGATGAGTTCAAATCGTCAACTGAGTTCAGAGAAATAATCGCCTTACTTGAATAAAAGTAAAAATTCATTAAATCTGTTTAGGGCATATTGTAAATTAATTCACTTTGTGTTAACATAAAATCAAAGAAAGTGAGGAGTTAATATGAAACTAAAAAAAATTATTGCAGTTGTTCTTTCACTTATGATGCTTATGGGCACATTAACACTTTTTGCTTTTGCAAAAGAAGAAACCGCTTTGCCTCTCAGTTCAGGCCTTGAGGCTTTGCAGAATCAGTTCCGAAAAGGTGTGGGACCCGAAACCGACGGATACGCCGTTGATTACCGTTATTTTTCACCGGCAGGGGAGAATGATACAACAAAGTATCCTCTTGTTGTGTGGCTTCACGGTATGGGTGACGGCGCAAGTGAAGGTATGCAGGTTAAACAGCACGAAGTTGCAAAGTGGACAAGTGCAGAATATCAGAGCCGTTTCAACAATGGCGGCGCATACATTTTTGCACCCCGTTCCCTTGAAGAAAAATCACTTTTCTGGTCAGACAGCCTGATTTATCCTCTCAGAGCCGCCATTGACGATTTTATTGCACAGCACAAAGATAATATTGATATCAGCCGTATCTATGTGGGCGGATATTCAATGGGCGGTAAAATGACACTTAAAATGGCAGTGGCATATCCCGAGTTTTTTGCAGCGGCATTCCCCATCTGTCCCGCCTGGACTCCCGACACCTCTGCAACTTCTCTTATTGCCGATATGCCCGTATGGATGACAAGCAGCACAATTGACCCCCTTGTAAATTACTTCACATCAGTAAAGCCTACCTGGGATAATATTGTTGCAACCACCAATATGCCCGAAAACTGCCGTTTTTCAACCCTTAAAATCAGCGCTTATGCAAACGGTGTTCCCAACATCAGTGCCCACCACTCCTGGTATGCAGTAAATAACGATATGTTCTCTGATAAAAACGGAGATTATCCTTATATGACAACCGTTGACGGACTCGGCAACAAGGTTACGCTCACATATCCCGAGGGAATGATTTCATGGCTTTCTTCTTTCACAAGTGACTATGACGGCACTCCCGCAACAGACTGCGGCAACGAAGAAGCACAGGGCGGCGGTATGAATATGTCCGTTTTTGACCTGATAATCACATTCTTCAGAAGCGTTATGGATTATATTAAAAATCTTTTTTAAATAAAACACACTGCACAGACATTTCCAAAGTGGCTGTGCAGTATTTTTTTGTTTATCTCTTGTAAAAATGCTTGTTTTCGGTTATAATTACAGAAGTTATATTTTCTGAAAGGAGAAAAGCAATGCCTATTAAAATTGATGACAGACTCCCTGCAAAAGAAAGTCTTGAGCAGGAAAATATATTTGTTATGACCGAATCCCGTGCACAAAGCCAGGATATAAGACCGCTGAAGATTCTTATTCTTAACCTGATGCCCACAAAAATTGTTACGGAAACACAGCTTCTCAGGCTTATGAGCAACACACCTTTGCAGGTTGATGTTGAATTTCTGCAGATGGCAACCCACAAATCAAAAAACACATCTCAGAATCATCTTAATAAGTTTTATTATACCTTTGATGAAATCAAGCATAAAAAGTATGACGGTATGATTATCACAGGTGCACCCGTTGAACTTATGGAATTTGAAGAAGTGGACTACTGGGAAGAACTTTGCGAAATTTTCGAGTGGACAAAAACCAATGTCTATTCAACCTTCCACATCTGTTGGGGCGCTCAGGCAGGTATGTACTACCACCACGGCATAAAAAAATACACTTTACCCGAAAAGATGTTCGGAGTGTTCCCTCACAGACCCCTTGACTTGTACCATCCTCTTATGCGAGGCTTTGACGACACATATTTTGTGCCTCACTCAAGGCATACAGATGTTAATTTCAACGATGTTGCCCTTTGCAAAGACCTGCAGATACTTTCCTATTCCGAGCAGGCAGGCATTCATCTTGTGTCAGACCTTGAATGCAGAAACTTCTATGCAACGGGTCATTCGGAATACGATGCAGACACCCTTGCAAAAGAATATTTCAGAGATAAGGACAAGGGCCTCGACATTAAAATCCCTTATAACTATTTCCCCAACGATGATGTTAAGAAAGTTCCTTTGGTTACATGGCGTTCACATGCAAACTTGCTCTATTCAAACTGGCTTAACTATCACGTATATCAGACTACACCGTATGATATTAACAGTATAAAATAAAACAAGACCACACGTTTTCAAAACGTGTGGTCTTGTTTTTATTACATTACATATTCTGCACGTCTTATAATATG
>JAZOAX010000146.1:0-7784 GCA_045595685.1 Acutalibacteraceae bacterium | reverse complement strand
CACTTGTGTTATGAATACTCACTATGGTCCGAGTGACAGGACTTGAACCTGCGGCCTCTTGACCCCCAGTCAAGCGCGCTACCAAGCTGCGCCACACCCGGATGTTATTTTTGACGACTTTGTTATTATATACATTATCGTCTTGAATGTCAATACTTTTTTGAAAAAAGATTTTAAAATACAAAAAATTATTTTATTTCTTTTTTTATCCTATAATCTTCTCCCAAAAGTAAGATAAAGCACATAATAAAAACACCTGAACAGACTGGCACGGAAATATTATTGTTGATGTGTGCAGGCAGGCTGCCAACACTGATTGTTTCTACTGTATGAGGAAAAAAGTGTAAAATTATCATTGTAATTATTATTGTCATACAAGCATTTATGACACGGAATGTAAGAAAATATCTCAACGGTAATTTTACGGCTGATATATAAGGCAATAACTGTAATGATACGCAGAGACCTGCAAAGCCCAATATACCCGAAATAATTGGTAAAGGCAGACTGTCCGATGCGCTTTCGCATCCGTTGGTTACTTCTAATATACAGTTCAGAAACAATCTGATATCTGTATTCATAGGAATCAACTTCAAAAGTTCATTAACGCAAGAAAACAAAATAACCCATGCGCATATACTGAGCATACCGTTAAAACTATCACTTACTGATTTTATCAGTGCATCGGTGTAGTTACAGCCGTTATCACTTGAAACAACATCAATATAATCGGTCTTGTCAAAAATGAATCTTGTTAAGATACCAATTATCACTGACGAGAGCACAACAGAAAAATATAAGATTATTCCCGCTTTTTCGGAATTCAACATATAATAGCCAACACCGGTTATAACGAAGGCAGGTCCGGGATTCACACAAAACAATATCATTCTTTGACTTTGTTCTATTGTTATGTATCCGTTTTTATATAAATCAACTGTCATTCTTGCACCAACGGGAAATCCACCTAACATTGAAAATATAATTACACTGCCGCAAGTACCAGGTAAAGCAAAAAGTTTTTTTGTTACTGCAGAAAAAACTTTTTCACTTTTTTGACATAAACCGCTTAGCGTTAGAAAAGATGTTACAAACAAAAAAGGGAACATTGAAGGTACCAAAGTTCCGACGCATATATCTATACCCTTGCTGACTCCTGCTCCTGCATTTTCCGGAAATTTCAAAAGAAGAAAAGCAAACAAAAATAACACCATCGTAATTAAACAGTATTTTAATGATAAAAATATACTTTTATTTATGCTCATATAACTATCACCTAATAAATAATATTCATAAAAACATAATATATTAGTATTAACACATCTGATAAAAACATAAAATATTCTGAGGTGTAGATTATGGCAAAAATTAAAAGTAAAGTAAATAATCTGATTGATAATACAAACGTTCCAACCACAGTTGATATCATCTCGAATAAAGAGGCCGTTGTAAGCAATTGCAAGGGTGTTCTGGAATATGATGACAGTATTGTTAAATTGAATTGCGGTGATCTGATTATTGATTTCACAGGCTCCGGCCTAAGCATAAAAACACTAAGCATTGAAGAAATACTGATAACAGGAGGAATAGTGAAAATTGAATATTCAAACAACTGACAAGGTGATTAGATGAACTTACTTAATACGTTGCGTTTCATAAAAGGTTATGTGGACTTTGAAATTAACGGAGGATTTGTTGAACGTTTTATAAATCTGTGTGCTGTGAACAGAATCAAAATATGGAATGTGCAAATAAAAAACGGTTCTCTTTATGCAAGTATTTCAGCAAATAATTTCGGTTCATTACGCACCGTGTTGCGTAAATCAGGTTGCAGACTGCACATAATAAAAAAGGTGGGACTCCCCTTCTTTTTTCACAAAAACAAACACAGAAAAGGATTAATCATTTCCGCAGTTTGTTTTCTGTTATTCATTTTTTTAATGAACAATTTTGTGTGGCTTATTGAAGTTAAAGGAACAGAAACTCTAAGTTTTGAGGAAATTGAAAACACAGTTATGCAGTTCGGTCTCAGAAGAGGCGTGTACTCCCCTTCGTTGAATACAACTGAAATCAGCAGAAATGCCGTTAATTATTTTAACGGAAGGCTTATATGGATGTCTATAAACATAAAAGGAAGTAAGGCAGTTATAGAAGTCAGAGATTATATAGATGAGCACGAAGATAAAACATTTAAAGATCCTTGTAATATTGTGGCAGATTTTGACGGAGAACTTCTGTCTGTTGAAGTTTATAACGGTGACAAAGAAGTATGTGTAGGTAATGCTGTAAAAAAAGGTGACATGCTAATAAGCGGCGTTATAGAAAACGAAGATTTATCCTGTGTTTACAGTGAGGCAAGAGGCAAAATCACTGCCTTACACAATATAAACTTTGAAAAAATATATGAAAGAAAACTCAGTAAAACTGAAAGAATATCAAATTATAAAACAAAATTTAAACTCATTTTCTTCGAAAAAGATATTCCCCTGTTCATACCGACGCTTATTAATGAAGAACGTGATATTTATTACAGAAAATATATATTCAGCGGCGGTTATAAATTACCTTTTGGTATTGAAAAAACACTATTCTATGAAAACGAAGAAACAACAGAAGACTGTTCACTCTTATTTGCTTTGGACAACTACGCTTCTTCATATTATTCCGAATTTAAAAATACAAACATTATTAACAGCAAACAAAATGTCACAGTAAACGAAAACACTTATATTATCAGCAGTGATTTAAAGTGCATTGATTTCATAGGAGTAAAAAGCCCTATTTATGTAGATTTTTATGAAAAGTAAATATTTTTTAATGAAACTACTTCACTTTTTTGAAAATATGTGCTAAAATTTACAAGAATATAATCAATCGACAGTTTAGTACAAACAAATGAGGTGCAAACAATTTTGGCAGAACAAACTCTTAATATCGAAAGAATGGAACACGCGGTTTCACTTTTCGGATCCTTTGATGAAAATATAAAAATTATAGAAAAAGAGTTCGGAGTGAATGTAATCACCCGTGGTTCCGAAATAAAAATTCAAGGCAACGAAGAATGCGTTGACAAAGCGAAAAAAGCCCTTGAAAATCTGCTTTATATAATTAACAAAGGAGAAATTCTCAACGAACAGAATGTTAGATATGTTGTTTCTCTTGTAAAAGACGGAAATGACGACAAACTTACTTCCATCGGCTCTGATGTTGTTTGCATAAGTGCTAAAGGCAAACCCATAAAAGCAAAGACTCTCGGTCAGAAAAAATATCTTGATGCAATCAAGAAAAACACCATTGTTATCGGTGTAGGTCCTGCGGGTACCGGTAAAACATATCTTGCAGTTGCAAAAGCCGTAAGTGCTTTCAGAGCAAAAGAGGTTAACCGAATTATTCTGACACGCCCCGCAGTTGAAGCAGGTGAAAAACTCGGTTTCCTTCCGGGCGACCTTCAGCAGAAAGTTGACCCGTATCTGCGTCCGTTGTATGATGCTCTTTTTGATATGCTTGGTCCTGAAAATTTTCAGAAATATCAGGAAAGAGGAGATATTGAAGTTGCTCCCCTTGCATATATGAGAGGCCGTACTCTTGATGACAGTTTTATTATTCTGGATGAGGCTCAGAACACGACCCCGGAACAAATGAAAATGTTTCTTACAAGACTTGGTTTCGGCTCAAAAATTGTTGTAACGGGTGATGTTACACAGATAGATTTACCCGACGGAAAAAAGTCAGGTCTTGTTGAAGTAATAAAGATTCTTAAAAATCTCGATGATATCCAGACCGTAAAATTCTCAGAAAAGGATGTTGTGAGACACAAATTGGTTCAGGATATTATTAAGGCATATGAAAAATATGAGGAGGTCAAAAAGAAAAAATGAAGGACAAAATTAAAGTAATCATTACAAATGACCAGAATGTAATAAGAATCCCCACCGGAGTGAGAATGTTAATAAGAAGATGTTGCAACGCTGTTCTTGTTACAGAACAGTTTAAGGGTTCTGCAGAAATCAGCGTTACCATTGTTGATGACGAACAGATTCACAAACTCAACCTTCAGCACAGAAATATGGATAAATCAACAGACGTACTCTCCTTCCCTCTCGGTGTTGACGGTGTTTATGATCTTAATAATGACACAGGTGCACAGATGCTTGGGGATATTGTTATTTCAATTGAACACGCTGTGAAACAGGCAGACCTTTACGGCCATTCTCTTGACAGAGAAATCGCTTTTCTCACTGTTCATTCAATGCTTCACCTTCTCGGCTACGACCACGAGCCCGGCGGACTTGAACTTGTGCGTATGAGAGAAAAAGAAGAAGCCGTTCTCACTCAACTCGGTCTTGTGAGAAGCGGAAGTTACTACACAATGGAGGAATAAGCGGCCTTCGCTAAAAATGATGGAACACTATTTAAAATTATTCAGAAGTTTCTTTTATGCGTTCAGAGGCATCTTTTATGTTATCAGAACTGAAAGGAATATGCGCATACACCTTACCTGCCTCATTTATATGTTCTCTATTTTAACGCTTACAGACTGGTTCACTCTTTCAAGAAGTGACTGGGCAATTCTTTTAATTGCAAGCGGAACGGTTATTGCCGGTGAAGTTTTTAACACTGCAGTTGAAAATGCAGTTAACCTTGCAAGTGAAAACTTTACTGAATACGGAAAGATTTCTAAAGATGCGGCAGCAGGTGCTGTTCTTATCAGTGCAATATTTGCAGTTCTCACCGGTATTGCAATACTTTTCCAGCCAAACGCTTTCAAAAGTATGTTTGAATATTTCAGTGGCAACATTCCTATGTTAATTGTTGCTGTGTTGAGCATTATTCCTGCAACTTTATTTATTTTCTTCGGTATTCCCGGTAAAAAAAGGTGAAATAATGAACGGTATGTTTTCAAGAACTGAAATGTTAATAGGTAAAGAAGCCCTTGAGAAATTAAAAAACTCAAGGGTTGCAGTTTTTGGTGTTGGCGGAGTAGGCGGTTCTGTTGTTGAAGCATTAGTCAGAGGCGGCGTTGGCAAAATTGACCTGATTGACAACGATACTGTCAGTGTAAGCAATATTAACCGACAGATTATCGCAACAACAAAAAATATTGGAAAATTCAAAACCGAGGTAGCAAAAGAAAGGATTCTTTCGATAAATCCCGATTGCAAAGTTACGGTATTCAACCGCTTTGTGCTACCGGAAATTATTGCTGAGTTTGATTTTGGTATTTATGACTATGTAATTGACGCAATCGACACTGTATCGGGTAAGATTGCTATAATAGAAGAATGTAATAAACTTAACATTCCCGTTATTTCATCTATGGGAACAGGAAACAAACTCGACCCGACACAGTTTGAAATTACAGACATTTATAAAACAAGTGTTTGTCCCCTCGCCCGTGTAATGAGACTGGAAATGAAAAAAAGAGGAATAAAAAAATTAAAAGTCCTTTACTCGAAAGAACAACCGATTAAATCTGATAACCCGCAGATAAACGAAAACGGAAAACAGATACCCGGCAGTATCTCTTTTGTGCCGTCAGTAGCAGGGCTTATAATCGGCGGAGAAGTAATTAAAGATCTTATAAAAAAGGAGCAGTCTTAAATTCAAGACTGCTCTTAACTTTTACAATTATTTAACTTCAATTCTCCAGCCGTAAGGATCTTCTCTCTTACCCCACTGGATACCGGTAAGTTCATCGTAAAGTTTCTGTGTAAGCTCACCGATACCACCGTCACCGATTGTCATAACATCGTCCATATAACGAAGTTTACCAACAGGTGAAACAACAGCAGCTGTACCTGTACCCCAAACTTCTTCGAGAGTGCCGTTCTTAGCAGCCTCAACAAGTTCATCAACAGAAATTCTTCTTTCCTCAACTTCGTAGCCCCAAGCCTTGCATACGTTGATAATTGAGTTACGTGTGATACCGGGAAGGATGCTGCCGTTGAGTGCAGGGGTTACAACCTTACCGTTAATCTTGAACATAATGTTCATAGCACCGACTTCTTCGATATACTTTCTTTCAACACCGTCAAGCCACAATACCTGAGAATATCCGTCATCGTGTGCCTTAACCTGTGCAATAAGGCTTGCAGCGTAGTTACCGCCTGTTTTTGCAAAGCCCATACCGCCTTTAACGGCTCTTACATAGTCATCTTCAATCCAGATGCCAACAGGAGCAAGACCGCTTTCATAGTAAGCACCAGAGGGTGAAAGGATAACCATAAACAGGTAAGTCTTTGAAGGAGCAACACCGAGAAATTCGTCTGTTGCGATTACAAAAGGACGAATATAAAGTGATGTGCCGGGGTCTGATGGAACCCAGTCTCTGTCGATATCAACAACAGCTTTCACAGCGTCAACAAACATATCTTCGGGAATTTCGGGAATGCAGAGTCTTTCGTTTGAAGCGTTTGCTCTCTTGGCATTCATATCGGGACGGAAAAGATAAATTTTATCATCTTCGCCTCTGTAAGCCTTAAGACCTTCGAACATTTCCTGACCGTAATGGAAAACCATTGCGCTGGGGTCAAGTGAAATATTGCCGTAAGGTACGATTCTGGCATCGTGCCAACCCTTACCTTCAGTGTAGTTCATCATAAACATATGGTCTGTGAAAATGTGACCGAAACCGAGTTTCTGACCTTTAGCAGGTTTTGCTTTAGGATCAGTTGTTTTTGTTACTTTAATTTCCATTGTAAACACCTCTGATTATTCAAAATCGTAGCCGGTTTTAAGGGCTTTTATGTTAATATCAATGAGATTTGCCTTTTTGGGAGGTACAACCTTTTTAACGGTTTCTTCAATACCGTCAAAGCCGAGCATATCGCTTGCTTTCATAAGTTTACCCATAAGAATCATGTTTGCAAGAGTTGCAAAGCCTTCTTCTTTTGCAATTTTTGTTGCAGGAACATAATATGTTGTAACATCTGTTCTTTCAACTTTCTTTGAAATGAGAGTTGAATCAACGATGATAATACCGCCTGAAACAACATCATTTTCATACTTTTCAAGTGAAGGAAGGTTCATAGCAACAAGAATGTCGGGATTAGATACGATGGGTGAACCGACGGGATCGTCGCTGATAATTACGCTGCAGTTTGCTGTACCGCCACGCATTTCGGGGCCGTAGGAAGGAAGCCATGAAACCTGCTTATCGGAAACAAGACCTTTATAAGCAAGAAGTTTACCTGCAAAAAGAACACCCTGTCCGCCGAAGCCTGCAATAAGAATCTGTGTAGTGCTCATTATTCTTCCTCCTTCTTTTCAGCATCTCTGTCTTTATAAACACCAAGAGGATAATAAGGAATCATCTTCTCTTCAACCCACTGGAGAGCCTTTTCAGGAGTCATACCCCAGTTTGTGGGACAGGTTGAGATAACTTCAACAAGTGAGAAACCTTTTTTATCAATCTGATTCTGGAAAGCCTTTTTGATTGCTTTCTTTGCGTTTCTTACATTCTTAACGTTATTTACAGCTACTCTTTCAATGTAGCCTGCACCGTCAAGCTGAGAAAGCATTTCAGAAACTTTTACGGGGAAGCCGCAGTGGCTTGTATCTCTGCCGTAAGGAGATGTCTGAGTAACCTGACCGGGAAGAGATGTGGGAGCCATCTGACCGCCTGTCATACCGTAAATTGCATTGTTTACAAAGATGATTGTGATGTTTTCATTTCTTGCTGCGGCGTGAACTGTTTCAGCCATACCGATTGAAGCAAGGTCGCCGTCGCCCTGATAGGTGAAAACGATATTGTTCGGCAATGCTCTCTTGATACCTGTTGCAAC
>JAZOAX010000145.1:0-12575 GCA_045595685.1 Acutalibacteraceae bacterium | reverse complement strand
CCACATTCTTTCCTGAATAACAAATTTTTTGCAACGAAAAAAGCCCACCTGTAAAGGTGAGCTTCCACATTTTGTGATGTGGTGCTGGTGACCGGACTTGAACCGGTACGGATTATTAGTCCGAGGGATTTTAAGTCCCTTGTGTCTGCCTATTCCACCACACCAGCAGATAAGGGCAACCTTTTAAGGCTGCCCTTGTGGTGACCCGGACGGGAATCGAACCCGTGTTACCGCCGTGAAAGGGCGGTGTCTTAACCGCTTGACCACCGGGCCTTATATGTAAAAGAGGAAGGAACGCGTTATCCAACACTCTTTATTTTTAAAACTGGTAGCGGCAGTGGGATTCGAACCTACGACCAATCGGGTATGAACCGAGTACTCTAGCCAACTGAGCTATGCCGCCACATCTTCGCCGCTGTTCACAACGCTTGCCTATTATATTATATAAAAAAGCATTTGTCAATACTTTTTTGAAACTTTTTTTGAAAAATAAAAAAATTAAATAAACTAATTAATTCTTGCCTTTCCTGAGCCTTGCAAAGAAGTCGGAAAGTAGTTTCTGAGATTCGCTCTGCATATAGCCGCCGATGATTTTAGGTGTGTGGCCAAGAGAAAGTTCTGTAAGATTCACAGCCGAACCAATACAGCCTGCTTTTTCATCATAGGCACCGAAAACGACGGTATCTATATGGGAATTGATAATTGCGCCTGTGCACATAGGGCAGGGCTCAAGGGTAACATACATTGTGCAGCCCTGAAGGCGCCATGAGCCGAGTGCTTTGCAGGCAGCGTTTATTGCCTCAATTTCAGCGTGGCAAAGGGCGTTTTGCAGTCCTTCTCTTTTATTATATCCCGTGCCTATGATTTTATCCCCGCAGACTATAACCGCGCCGACGGGAACTTCGTTTTCCGCCAGCGCCTTTTCTGCTTGGCAAAGGGCAAGGGACATATATTCACGATTTTTTTTCATTGTTTTATCCTGCCGTATTTTTCTGAATAAATGTTGCTGTTACATAAAGCATATATATCATAGAAACAATCATTGTGGGAGAAAAAAGGAAGTTCACCACACATTCACCCGTTGAAAGTGAGGTCTGATTTTTCTTAAGAACGATGTGCTTTGTTTTTGAATTGAAAACAACAAAGCAAAGAATACCGCAGCCTATAAGCATAAAAATAAGGCAGCCGTAAATTGCATTGAGAATATTTTCGTCAACAATATCCGTAAGATATGAAACCGAAACGGAAATCAGATTATTACAGAAGTGAATTATGATGCCTGTCCACAGGGAGTTTGTTTTAACGGAAAAATAACCGAGTCCAAAGCCTGCAACAAGGGCAAAAGGTGCCTGGATAAGATTGCCGTGCATAAAAGCAAAAACAAAGGCGGACATAGTTATTGCAAAAACATCTCCGTACTTTCGCAGGTTACCCATAACATAACCTCTGTGTGAAAGTTCTTCAACCACTGCGGCAACAACGGCAATTCTTGCAACGGTGAGAGTCACTCCAAGAATTCCGGTGGGCATTGCAAGGTCCGGCGAAGACAGTTTGAAGCCGAAAACGGACATAAACACAGTGATGAATGATGTTACATAGTTTGCAATCATACAAAGCCCCAGACCTGCCACAACGGCAAGGAATGTGATAAAGGGGCTTTCGGGTTTGCCGAGGGGAACGGGATCGGGAATTCTGCTTATCTTCTGCATTTTTTTGCCCATAAAGGCAAAGGGAAGATACATTCCGAAAATGGTAAGGATTATATCAAAAGCACACTGAAACAACTCGTTTCCGGTGTAAAGTTCAATTGAAGCAAAAACTTCAAGAAGCAGTACCATTGCATACTGAACAAGGATATAGAGAATAAGGGCAGCACCTGCATAAAGACCGAGTTTTCTTATGTTGCGTTTATCCCTTTTTTTCTTTTCATAATCATAAAACTGACCGTATCCGTAGTCGGAATAAACGGGATTGTTCCCATAGGGATTTCCCGAGCCGTAAGAGTTGGGGAAACCGTTCATTTCTGAACCTCCTCACAGTTATTCTTTGTCTTTGCCCTCGCGTTTTGCAGTGGTCTGTTTTTCTGAAACACCTTCGGTGCTTGAGGGCACAAACATAATTTTGAAGGTCATAAGCATAAGTCTCAGGTCTTCAAGAAGGCTCTGGTTCGCAATATACATAAGGTCCATCTGCACCTTGTCATAAGGGGGAGTGTTGTATTTGCCGTAAACCTGAGCGTAGCCCGTAAGACCTGCTTTAACCTGCAGACGAAGTGCAAATTCAGGCATATCCTTTTCATATTCACGGGCAATTTCAGGTCTTTCGGGTCTGGGACCTACAAAAGACATATCACCTTTGAGAATGTTAAAAAGCTGAGGCAGTTCGTCAAGGCGGAGCATTCTGATAACCTTACCTACGGGGGTGATTCTGTCATCATTGTCTCCTGCAAGCCTTGCAACGCCGTCTTTTTCGGCATTCTGAATCATACTTCTGAACTTGATTATTTTGAATTCTTTGCCGTTTGTTGTAAGTCTCACCTGCTTGTAGAAAACATCGCCGCCGTCATAAAGTTTTATGGCAAGGGCAGTGACCGCCATAAAGGGTGAAGAAATGATAATGGCAATAAGTGAAAGAAGAATGTCGAAAAGTCTTTTTGTCCACTGGTAAATGAGACTTGCATCGCTTCTTTTGCAGCGGTAAACAGGTACATTCATAAGCTGTATTGTTTTTCCGCCGCGGATAATCGTATCGGAAATTTTGGGCTTTACATAGGCAATTTTGCCGTTTGCAATGCAGTATTTCACAACTTCGTTGCGATAGTCGGAATGAACGCCGCAAAGAAAAACCGCATCAACGGAGCGTATCTGTTCAAAAAGTTCCGAAAGTGAAGTTTTGTCTGTGTTGAAGGTGCGCACAACATTGAATCGCTTGTCCATACTTCTGATACCCTTGAGTGAAAGGTATGAATCAATGTTGCCGAAAACAACAACGGTTTTTCTCGGTGCGTGGAGCCTGAAATATAAGAAGTCTGCAAGAACGCACCACACAGCCGAAAAGAGTGAAAATGCAACAAACATTATAATGAAAGGCATAATTCCAACAAGGCGGTAACTCAGAAGGGAGAAGATAATATAGCAAACACCCTGCAGAAAGCCTACCGCTATTATCTGTGAGAAAATCAGATCCCATACAGGTGAGGTGCCCACCATAAATCCGCCGTAAACCTTAACAAAGGCAACATAGATAACGGCAAAAAGTACGCACATCATATAGTTACCGAGACGGAAGAAGGGTGTGGGAATATACGGGTTATAGAATTCCAGCCACACATAATAAAGTGTTCCTGTGAAAATAGCGGTTATTAAAATTTTAGAAAGATAAAGAATAATCTTTTCTTTTATATATCGGTTTTTATTCATATTTATATCCTCTTTAATAGAAACCCCTTAATAGTTCTGTTTTGTTACAGACAGAATTATAATATCATAAATAATCCGTAAAGTAAAGACTGAAGGTGATTTATCTGCCCTCATTTGACTTACATATATATTTATGTTAGAATAACAAAGTTAAAACTACTTTTAAAAGGCAGAATAATTATGGAAGATTTTTTAGACAGAATATTTAACAGTGATTTTGTTGTCGCTCTCAGAGATCTGTTTTCTCAGATAGGTGAAAAAATAGAAAATATAGAAATACTTCACAGAACACCCAGCAAGAAGTTTCTTCTCACGGGCTTTGCAGTTCTGATTGCAGTGCTTGTTGCTTTTTCAACGGTTATTGTGATTTCTGACAAAAGCAAAGACGAGGAGCAGACCACCGATGCAGTTACAACTGAAGCTGCTGCGGCAGTTTCTTCAGTGCAGACGGTGAATGAAATTGATGCAACATTTCTTCTTGCGCTGACGGACAATGACAAAACTGCAGTTCACTCCATTATAATTGCAAAGTTCAGTTCCGAAGAAGAAAAACTAGACCTCAGTTTTGTCAATCCCAATGAAGTTGTTACGGTAAACGACAGTACGGGCAATATGCAGCAGCACCTTCAGACAGGCGGAATCAGTCAGTTTCTGTGGGCAATCAGTGAGTTTTCCGGTCAGGGCTTCAACAGATATCTCATATCCGATGAAGCGGCATTTGTAAACCTTATGGGTATGCTTGGTGACACAACCATTGAAATCCCGAATCAGATAAGTTATGACCACAACGGCATAAGTTTCATTATTGATAAAGGCACACAGAATCTTACTGCTGATATGATGCTCAAATACTACCTTTATCTCACATATAACCCCGAGGCAAATGCAGAGCAGATAGGTTTTGTTCTTTCTGATATGGTTTCGAGACTTCTCACTGCAGACAATGACGAACTTCTGCAGGAGCGCTTCTGTAAGGCACTGGGATTTTTCTCAACTGATATTTCAGCAATTGACTTTTCGAATTATAAAGAGGCAATAAAAGCAATTCCCTCAATGCCGCTTTATAAAAATGAAATAACGGAATAAAAGAATAACACGGACAATAAAAAATACGGTACGCAGAGTACCGTATTTTTTGCTTTACATTGATTTTCTGATAATACCCATAGGTGTCTGCTGGCTTGACTGACCGAGGGGATTATCTTTGAGAATCTTTACATAAAGTTCTCTGTCTGCATCTTTTTCAGATGAACCGAGAATGTTACCGCCAAGGTCGTTGATGTCGGTGATGATAACTTCACAGCCTATGGCATCACTTACCTTTTTTGCAACTTCGTCGGGATCAAGGGGAGCGAGGGATACACATTCATTGTATGGGGGAAGTGTGCAGTCGCAGGGACCGTCAATGCTTCTTGCCTTTTCACCTGCGATTTTGTAAAACCATCCGCGTTTGCCGAGAAGTTTACCTACAGCAGAAACCGCTGCAGCAAAAAGAATTCTCATAGTTCCGCATTCGCGCAGAGCCATTTCCATAGTTTCGGGCATTGCAAGACCGATTCCGTAGGGGGTTTTGAGCACGAACTTTGAAAGAATAACTGCAAGTTTTCTTGGGTGGATTTCTGAAAGGGGAATTGCTCTGCCCTGAGTGCAGCCTACGATTTTTTCTGTGATGAAAAGAATGTCGCCTTCTTCGATATAGGGTTTTGCATATTTTTCGGTAACATCTACAATGTCGTCTTTTTCTGTGATAACGTGTGTTTTGAGGCAGAGTCTGCGGTATGCCACGCCGTCAACTTCAATAATTTCGTTTTTTCCGTCATTAACAATATAACTATCCATTTTATCCTCCTGTATGTGATACAGCTTTATTTTTTCTTTCTTTGTGTGTTTTATTCAGTTTATTGAAGACACAAAACGAAGGAACGCGCTTCTGCCTTCGGCATCGGTTTTATAAACGCCTGCGTGTTCAAGAACTGTTGCAAAAACAAGTCCCACTTCTTTTTGAATAATTTCTTCGGTGTTATCCTGTGTGAAAGTATAGTCAGCTTTGAAAGAGTCAACCCAGTCAGCGTGTTTTGCGGTGGTTTCGTCTTTTCTGAGGTCCTTGCCTGAAAGAATTGCTTCTTCAACGGCTTTGAGTTCTGTTTTAAGCCTTGAAGGAAGAACGGCAAGACCCATAACTTCAATAAGACCGATATTTTCTTTCTTTATGTTGTGAAGTTCCTTGTGGGGATGGTAGACACCGTCGGGATGTTCATCTGTTGTGATGTTGTTACGAAGAACAAGGTCAAGTTCGAACTTGTTGCCTCTTTTTCTTGCAATGGGGGTGATGGTGTTGTGGGGAGTGCCGTCTGTTTCGGCAAAGATAAATGCATCTTCGTCGGTGTATCCTCTCCAGGCGTCAAGAATCTTTGCACCGAGAGAAACAAGTCTGTCACTGTTTTCACTGCTGATTCTGATGACGGACATAGGCCAGTTAACAATACCTGCAGATACATCTTCAAAGCCCTTGAAAGAAATTTCTTTTTCAACGGGAGCCTTTGCCATGGGGAATTCATAGTTACCGCCCTGGAAATGCTCGTGGGCGAGAATTGAGCCGCCTACAATTGGAAGGTCAGCATTGGAGCCCACAAAATAGTGAGGGAAGATTTTAACGAAGTCGAAAAGTTTTCTGAAAGCACTTTCGTCAATTTTCATCGGTGTGTGCTTTGAGTTGAAAACGATGCAGTGCTCGTTATAGTAAACATAGGGTGAATACTGGAAACCCCACTGTGAGCCGTCGATTGTGATTGGGATAATTCTGTGGTTCTGCCTTGCAGGGTGGTTGAGTCTTCCTGCGTAGCCTTCGTTCTGGGGGCAGAGAAGACACTTGGGATATGAACTCTGAGGCAGAAGTTTTGCTGCGGCAATAGCCTTGGGGTCTTTTTCAGGTTTTGAAAGGTTTACGGTAATATCGAGTTCACCGTATTTTGTATCTGTTTTCCATTTAAGATCTTTCACAATACGGTAGCGTCTTATGTAGTCTGTGTCGCAACTGAGTTTATAGTAATAATTTGTTGCAGCTTCGGGGGAAAGTTCGCTGTAAAGGCAGTTGAAAGTGTCAATAACCTCGGACGGTCTGGGCACAAGGGCAGACATAACTTTTGTGTCAAAAAGGTCACGGTTTGTAATGTCGTTTTCAATAAGTCCCTTTTCTGCAGCAAAGTCGAGAATTTCTCTGAGAGTATCTTCAAGGCTGTCGCATACACATTCTTCTTCGGGCTCATTGTATTCCGTAAGATTCAGAATTTCGAGAATTCTGTTTGTGGTGTAGATTGCGTCGCACTCTTCAATAAGTCCGCATTCAATGCCGTAACTGACGAGTTTTTTTATGCTTTTATTTATCATATAAAACACCTCTTTGTTTTTTGAAATATAATCACAACTATAATACACCAATCACTGAGGAAAATCAAGTTTTGAAAAGACAAGATTAATGTTTTTGTGGCAAAACGGCCTTCACGGAATACAATGGTATTAAAAAAAGCAAAATATATTCTTACGGAGGCAGATTTATGTTGAACAGAACATCGGCTTTTCTCGGAGCAAATACCCCGAAAGGTTTTGTGTCTTTTTTTGATGAACTCTATAACCCCTACAAAACGGCAAATGCTTACATTATAAAAGGCGGACCCGGTACGGGAAAATCCACCTTTATGAAAAAAATCGGTACGGCACTGCACCTTAAAGGTATTTCTGCCGAATGGATTCACTGCGCATCGGACCCGAAAAGCCTTGACGCTCTGCTTGCACCCGAAATTGATTTTTCCATTGCAGACGGCACTTCGCCTCATGTGCTTGAGCCGAGATTTCCCGGCTGTGCTGAAAATATTATTAATCTGGGCAGTTTCTGGGACGAAAAGAAACTGAAAAAGCAAGGGGAAAAGATACGAAGTCTCACAACAGAAAACTCCCTTTATCATCGCAGAAGTGCAGGTTATCTTGCGGCCGCAGGCAATGTTGACAGTGAAATCAGAATGATAACTGCACCTTTTATAAACGAAGAAAAAATCAACAGTTATGCCGTAAGATTCTGTATGCGTGAAACGCCGAAAAAGAAAAACGGTGAGCCGGGCAGGCGGATAAAGCGGTTTATAAGTGCCGTTACGCCTGAGGGCATAGTATTTTTTGACGACACCGTAAGAAGTATGTGCACAAGAGTTGTGGGCATAGCCGACGAATATTCGGCTGTTTCGGGAATTGTTGCTGCAAGAATAGGTGAAATTGCCGTAAGAAACGGTTATGATGTTATTTTCTGCCACTGTCCCATGAGACCGAAAGAGTGTGAGCATATCATAATCCCGGAAGTGAATCTGTGCCTTCTCACAGTGAAATCCGAACACAGAATCAGCCTTCCCTGCGACAGACTTATTCACGCAAAGCGCTTTCTTCATGAGGGAATGAATGACAGCAGGACTCTTCTGAAATTTGACAGAAAACTCAGGCAGGAACTTATTAACGAAGCGGTGGAAAAACTGAAAAAAGCAAAAGCAGTTCACGATGAACTTGAAAAAATATATATTGAAAGTATGGATTTTGATTCTATGAACAGATTCTGCGACGGGTTTATTGAAAAACTCCTTTCTGATATATAAAACACTTTTCTGCAAAAAAACAACGCATATCCCATCGGATATGCGTTGCAAATTTTTTATTTGTTGGGAACGGGATCGGAAAGTTTAACAAAGTCAATTTTTTCCATCTTTGTTCTGGGAAGAAGGTCGTGGAACTCAACTCTTCTGGGGCAGGTATATGCTTCCATATTTTCGCGGCAGTATCTGAGAAGGTCTTTTTCAATCATGTCTTTGTCTGCTTCGGGATCTTTGAGTGAAACGCAGAGTTTAACATCGGGCTTACCGTCTTCATCATAACCCTGAACTGCGCACACTTCGTTGAGATAGTCGAGTTTTTCGAGTTTCTGTTCAATGGTTGCGGGATAGATGTTGTAACCTGCAATGATGATGATTCTCTTCTTTCTGCCTGAGAAGTATAAGAAACCTTCTTCGTCGAGGTAACCCATATCGCCTGTTCTTACCCAGTTTTTGCCGTTTTCGTCGGTGTAGATGCCTGTTTCCTGAATAACATCGTCAGGAAGGTAGCGGTTCATCATTGTGTCGCCTGAGAATACGATTTCGCCGACAGTACCTGCAGGAAGTTTGTTACAGTCATCGTCCCAGATTTCAACTTCAACGCCCACAAGGGGATAACCTACGGAATCTCTGCTGTATGCAAAGTGTGAGTTGTTGGTACATACTGCACACATTTCTGTAAGACCGTATCCGCGGCAAAGTTTTGCGGGAGCGCCGTGTCTTTCCATAATTTCGTCAAACTTGCGCACGAATTCGTTTGTAACAACATCGCCGCCTGCGAAAATCATTGCAAGGTTCTTTGTGCCTTCGTTTTCAAAGTTGGGAGCCTCAACGAGTTTCTGGAACATTCTGGGAACTGAAAGAATTTCGGTAACGCGGTACTTTCTGATAAGTTCGTTTGCCTGAACGGGATCGAGTTTCGGAATCATAATGGGCTGGTATGCGTTACAGATTGCATAGTGCATTGCGCCTCCGAGTCCGAATGCGTGGAAGCAGGGAAGGGTGCACATTGAATAGCACTTCACATATTCGTGATATGTATCAAGAATATAGAGCTTGTAAGCAAGGGAGTTGAAAGAGAAGTTTGAGTGAATAATTGTCTTGCTCTTACCTGTTGTTCCGCCGCCGTGAAGATAAATTGCATCGTCTTTGCCGGGGTTGGGAGCATCGGGAACTGCGGGGAGATCCATTGCCATAATGTCCATATAACGAACAACGTTTTCGTGTTCGGGAACGGGTGCATTCTGCATTTCGTTGCCCTTTGCATATTTGAAAGCAATGCCGTCGCAGAAGTCTGATGTTGAACATACGATTGCCATATGCTGCTCAATAACACTCTTGAAAGGAAGAGCGAAAAGGTCAAGAATGAAAAGGCCTTTACTCTTGGTGTGAGCCATAATTTCAAGAAGTTGGTTCGGCGGAGTCATGGGATGCACGAAGTTTGAAATGACACCGAGCTTGCTCAGTGCATAAAAAGCGATGAATGCGTGTCCGCAGGAGGGGAGGAAAGCGGTAACAACATCACCTTTTTTGATTCCCTTTGAATCGAGGAATGCTGCCATTTTTTCAATGTCATTGAAAAGCCTTGTCATTGATGTTGCGCTTTCAAACTGAAGAACGGGAGTTACAAATGCAGTGTAATCGCCGTAGTCTGCCGAAATTTTTGCATAAGCGTCTTTGAGGTACTGATAGCAGGATTCGTCGGTGGGTTCGTTGAGATATCTCTGCTCGGGTACTCTGAATCTTGTTCCTGTTAAATCCATTTTTAATGTTTCCTTTCAAATTTTCATAGTCATTCTCATCAGGTTACCTGTTTTTTCAAAAAAATTCTGACACAATGTAACACTGTATACAATTATACTTTGCTGTATCTTCCGAAGTCAATTTACAAATTGTGATTTTTTGTACCAATTTTCACATCTCGTAACGAATTGTTAAGGTTGTTCGAAAATCAGGTAAACAAACTATAAACGGGAATTGACATCAAATGTGAGATATGTTATATTTGGGATAAAGATGTATCATTTCTGACATTGTGTATCAAATTTAAAAAGACAAGGTGATTTGAATGGCAAAAGAATACAGTTGTGTAAAAAGAACAAAAGCGGCTTTCCAGCACAGTCTTGCTGCATTGGCAAAGGAAAGACCTCTTAACAAAATTACGGTTAAAATGCTTTGTGAACACGCCCAACTCAGCCGTAATGCCTTTTATTTTCATTACACAGATATAAACGATCTTATTCTTGATATTGAAAACGGTATTGTAAGTGAGGCTCTTTCGAATTTTGATGAGTTCCGTGAAATCGGGTTTCCTAAAAATGTAAGGGCAACCATTGTGTCACTTATTGAACTTATCGATTCGAAAAGAGAACTCTGCAGTATGCTTTTTGAACATTCCGAAAGTTTCACAAGTAAAATCAGCTCATCATTCTGCGACTTCAATTTTCAGTATTTTGAAGAATACCACGGAAAAGGCAATATCAGCAGAACAAGTTACGACTTTTTCTATATGTTCATTTCAAGCGGATTCTACGGCCTTCTGAAGTACTGGCTTGATAATCCCGAAAAAATGAGTAAAAACGAACTTGTGGGACTTACCTATGTTCTTATCAAGAGACTTCTGGTAACGGGAGATCCGGAAATCGATTTCAAACCCAGGGAGAAAGAATGATGAAAGCAGAGTATGCTGAAAAAGCAAAAAGTGAATACGGCAAATACCTTTTTGCCTATTTTGTCGGCAACGGTGAGGGTGAAGAAAAAATACACTTTGCCCTTAGTGAAGACGGATATAATTTCCGTGCCCTTAACGGAAACAAAGCCGTAATCGAACAGCAAAAAGGCAAAAAATGTGTCCGCGACCCATATATCTTTAAGGGTGAAAATGCCTACTATTATATAGTAGGCACAGATATGAAGTGCGAAGAGGGGTGGGAATCCAACCACGCTCTTGTTACGTGGCGATCCGAAGACCTTATCAACTGGACCGATGAAACTATAATCGATATGCGGAAACTCGGTCCCGATTTTGAAGATACAACAAGAGCCTGGGCACCTCAGGCAATATGGGATGAAAAAGAGAAAAAATATATGCTCTACTGGGCACACTCAACAAAAAGACACAACACAGCGGGTATGTACTACGCTTATACGGAAGATATGAAAAACATATCCTGCCCGAAGCCTTTATATTGCAGAGATGTGCAGACCATCGACGGTGATATTATATATAATGAAAAGGAAAAGTTGTATTATCTCTTTTTCAAGTACGAAGAAAATCAGACCATTGCCTGCGTTACAAGCGAAAATCTGACAGGTCCCTACAAAGACGAGCCGAAAGAAGTATCTCTTGCACCCAGCGGAGTTGAGGGCAGTGAGATGTACAGAATCAACGGTGCTGATACATATATAATGATTATGGATGAATACGGTAAGGGCAGATTTTTTATGCAGCAGACAACAGATTTCAAAAATTACAAGCCCGTTGCAAAAGAAGATTACTCTATGGAGTTTTCACCCCGACACGGTTCTGTGGTTGCTATCAGCGATGAGGAGTATGAGAGGTTGGTTGAACACTTCGGATGGTAAGATAACCAAGGCTGTCGCATAAGCGGCAGCCTTTCGGATAAACAGAACGAACGATGATATAAAAGCGGTGATAGTAATGGAAGGATACCCCGTAAGAAAAACAATAAGATTAAAAGATTATGATTACAATTCCCCAGGGACATATTTTATAACGATATGCACAAAGAACAGAGAGGAAATGTTGTCAGAAATTACTGTAGGAACCGACGTCCTCGACGGTCCGTGAAAATAAATATATAATAAGGAAAGAGCAAAACGGAAGAATTGCTCTTTTTTTAAATCTTAAGATTTTTTTACAATGCCATTTTTTATCTTGACTGTGAAATAACTATGGGAATATAATATATATAGAAAGGGGATGAGCGGTTGAATAAAAATCGGAAAATAATTACCTGGATAACCGTATGCTCGGTGTGGAATCTTGCGGTTATAACAGTACATATTATTATGCGGTCTCAACTTAAATTTCCCACACTTAATTTTGAATTTTTCGGTTGGCTTATACCTGTATTTATGACCATTCCTTTTCACGGATTGTTTTTCGGAATACTTTCCGTATACAGAAAAAGATTTATGAAAGTATTTGCGACAGTTTATATTACCGTCGGAATTTTATGCTATGTATCTTTTGTTGCCGTAGTAACTCTCGGCTTTAGCAGTTGGGAACCTACGCTGTATCCTCTTATATCCGAAACTGACAATATATCACATTATCTTATGTTGGATAATGAAACTGAGTATGAAATCATATATAAGATGTTTCCGCGGGAAATTCTTGAAAGTGCGGAGAATATTCAATATAAATATCGATATGAACCGATAGAACTTGACTATGAGGTAAATGCACAATGGCTCTTATCACAGACTGACTATGATGCAGAAAAGATGAGAGTGAAACAAAACGCAGACGAATGTGAGGAGGAAGACGGAAAAACGGTGTGCA
>JAZOAX010000144.1:0-2469 GCA_045595685.1 Acutalibacteraceae bacterium | reverse complement strand
CTCAATGAACTTAGCCTTTTTACCGTCAATAAGTGCAATGATTTCTGCGTCCTTTTCACCGGCTTGTTCACCTGCGTTCTTGAGAGCGAAGTCCATATTGTCACGACAGGTGTAAAGTCTTTCAAGAGTAGCCTTGCACTGAGCAATTGCATCAAAACTGTAGTTGATAGGGCTTCTGTACTGGCAGGAAATCATAAGGAAGCGGATAGGCTCATATCCGTACTGCTCAGCAACATCACGAACGGTAAAGAAGTTACCGAGAGACTTTGACATTTTAACCTTGTCAACAGTGATAAAACCGTTGTGCATCCAGTATTTTGCAAAAGGAGCACCGTTGCAGCATTCGCTCTGTGCAATTTCATTTTCATGGTGCGGGAAGATAAGGTCCTGACCGCCACAGTGAATATCAATTGTTTCACCAAGATAGCGTCTTACCATAGCGGAGCATTCAATATGCCAACCGGGTCTGCCGTGTCCCCAGGGGGATTCCCAATAGGGCTCACCGGGTTTTGCGCTTTTCCACAAAGCGAAGTCCATAGGCTCTTTTTTTACATCACCCACATTGATTCTTGCGCCTGCTTCAAGGTCTTCAAGAGGCTGATGTGAAAGTTTGCCGTATTCATCGAATTTCTTTGTGCTGAAATAAACATCACCGTTCACTTCGTATGCGTATCCTTTTTCAATAAGGGTTGATACGATGTCAATAATTTCACCGATATTTTCTGTTGCCTTGGGATGTGTTGTTGCTTCGCGGATGTTCATACCCTTGGCATCTTTCCAGAATTCTTCAATGTATTTTTCAGAAATATCTTTGAATGTTACGCCCTCTTCGTTTGCACGGCGGATAATTTTATCGTCAATATCTGTGAAGTTCTGAACAAAATTAACCTTATTTCCTCTGTATTCAAGATAACGGCGCATTACATCAAACACGCAGAGAGGTCTTGCGTTACCGATGTGGATAAAGTTATAAACAGTGGGGCCGCAGGCGTAAATTTTAAACTCCCCCTCTTTGATGGGGACAAGTTCCTGCTTTGATCTTGTGAGTGTGTTGAAAATTTTCATTTTGTTTCCTCCAGTTCTTTGATATGCTTTTCAAGTTTTTCTATTTTGGATTTTAATACACAGATTTCCTGCGAAACAGGGTCGGGAGTGTGGATGTGGTCCAGTCTGTCCACTCTTCTGCCGTTTTGTTTCACAACTCTTGCCGGTGAGCCGACAGCCGTACAGTTTTCGGGTATTGCCGAAAGTACAACAGAGCCTGCGGCAACATTTGAGTTATCTCCGATTTTAAAAGGTCCCAACACCTTTGCACCCGCACCGATAAGAACATTATTGCCGAGGGTGGGATGTCTTTTGCCATGGTCTTTCCCCGCACCTCCGAGAGTAACACCCTGATATATGGTGCAGTCGTCACCGATTACGGCAGTTTCACCTATTACAACACCTGTGCCGTGGTCAATGAAAAAGCGTCTTCCGATTTCGGCACCGGGATGAATTTCTATATTGGTTTTTTTTGCTGCAGACTGAGAAATTGCACGGGCAAGAAAGTACATTTTCTTTTTATGAAAAAAATGTGCTCTTCTGTATGCTCTTACGGCTTTATAACCCGGATACAGAAGCATAATTTCAATATTTGAGCGTGCGGCAGGGTCTCTGTCTTTGACACACTGCAAATCTTCTTTCATTCGTTCAAACATATATTATCACCTTAAACTAAAAAAATAAACCCCTGTGCCGAAAAAACTCGGTACAGAGGCGTTAAAATACGCGGTTCCACTCTGATTTATAACTCAACTACATCAAAATAGTCTTTCCGTTAACGCCGGTTTACGCCCTCGGATACTTAGGTTCCCCTCGGGTGCTGACGGGTGCATTTCATCACTTCTTCAACGGAACACTTTCACCTTACAGTTCCTCTCTTTGATGAAGGGTTGGCGATTACTTCTCCCTTTAAACGCATTTAAATATTTGTTTAATATATTATACACACGAACCGAAGATTTGTCAATGATTAAACAACACAAAATTCAAACAAAAAGGACACATCAAAGGGCGGCACTCCGCAAGGAATTTAAGCCTTAAAATTCGCTGTTTTGCAGCATAACTGCGTTAAAAATGCTCGAAATCCGCAAGGATTTCTGCGCTTTTTGCCTTGTTCTTCAAACAAACTTTCTGAATTTTAAGGTGCAAAGCAGTTTTTATCGAGATATTTTTCGTTTAAAGGAAATGACAAAACTCCAGTAATACTCGCGTATTTCGGGAGTTTTTCGTGAACTTTTGGTGGAAAAGAGCCGATAAAAACCTTAACTTCCTTGCGAAGTGTCGCCCGACTGTGTCCCCGATGTTCTGTTATTTAAACTTTTGAAACTTGATTACCCGAAATCACTGTGAGTTTTTGTTCAGATAATATCCTGACCGATGACTTCACCGACAAGATCACAGTCATCAACACCGAGAATTTTAATC
>JAZOAX010000143.1:0-4473 GCA_045595685.1 Acutalibacteraceae bacterium | reverse complement strand
CAGCAGTTGTAACACCGGTGAAATAGCATATCTCTTTTACTGTGCAAATACCGACATCACTTAGGGTATCCATAACGGATTTTTGTTTCGTGGTTAACTTTTGCTCAGTTCCGACATCAGTGAGTTCAACACACTTGTTTGTGGCGTCATTCATATTTTTGACGGCGCAGTATGTTTTTGTAACAAGACCGTATTTTATGAGATTGTCCAGAACAACCGTTTCACTGCTGAGTCCGAGAGCAGAGCAAACTTGTTTTTTATCTATAGGATTTTCAAAACTTAAAAGATAATTATACACTTCATTTTCTGTATCGCTGAGTTCTGCTGAAATTTCTTTTTCTACAGCAAAGTATTTAACAGACGTAGTATAGTTCAAACCTGAAGGAATCTGAGTTTTTACTGCTTCAAAGTATGTGCAGAATGTTCTGTTTTTCAGAAATTCGGCAATAGAGAGCATTTCTTCACTGATTAGTATCTCATCGTCAAGCAAAGCTAAAACGCTCTTATAACGCATATTTTCTTCAGGTTTTCCTAAAGAAAATATGACGCCCTGCCTTTTAGCGTTTTTGCTTCTTCCGAAAGGAACAAGTACGCGCATACCTTTTCGTGCTTTATCTTTAAGTTCATCGGGCAGCAAATAGCCGTATAAAATGTCAAAATGATATGCAACATTTTCAACAGCTACTAATGCCAGAATCTGTTCCATACCATTTCACATCCTTATAGATTTTTGTTAAATATTTCTGATTTCTTCGGGCTCACAAATTTCGAGTTTGCCAGAAAGAAACTCATCAAGAGCATATGTAACAGCCTTTTCTGTTCCGCATTTTTCACTGAGTTCCGGTGTTTCCGAAACATATCTCGCTCTTTTTGCTACAGCAGTTACAAGTGAGTAGCGGCTTGTGTTGTCTTTGAGTAAATCTCTTAAATCCGGATTAAGCATAATTCATTACCTCTTTTAATTTATTTTTCATTGTTTCAATTTTTAACTGTTCTGCTTTGATTATTGCAATAACATCATCAACAGCTTCGTTTAAGTCATCGTTTTCAACGATGTAATCATATTCAACGGCTCTTTCAAGTTCGCTTTTTGCAATCTGCATTCGTTTCTGAATTTCATCGTCAGAATCTGTTCCGCGGGAACGCAATCTTGATTCAAGAACGTCCATTGACGGCGGTATAATGAAGATTTTTTTTGCTTCAGGGAACGCTTTTTTCACGTTACCGCCACCTTCAACTTCAATTATCAGAATTACAATTTTTCCGTTTTCAAGTTGTTCTCTAACGGGCTTTATCGGTGTTCCGTAATAATTGGAGCCGTAGTTGGTGTATTCGAGCATATCGCCGTCTTCAATGTGTTTAAAGAAATCTTCTTCAGATACATAGAAGTAGTTTACTCCCTCTTTTTCACCGTCTCTCATAGCTCTTGTGGTCATTGACACGGAAAGTACCGCCTGACCACCGAGTTTTTTCAGAACTTCAGAAATTATTGTATCTTTGCCGCAACCGGAGGGTGCAGACACAACCAAAACAAATCCAGGGTTATTCATTGTCACATTCCTCCCCGGCGATATCGTCCTGATCAGATTCAAGTCTGTTTGCAACGGTTTCACACTGCAGATATGTCAGAATAACATGGTCACTGTCCATAATAATAACAGCTCTTGTGCGCCTTCCTTGAGTTGCATCAATCAGTGTTCCGCGTTCTTTACATTCCTGAATAATTCGTTTTATAGGTGCCGAATCCGGACTGACAATGGCAACAAGCCTCTGAGCGTTTATCATATTACCGAATCCGATATTGATTAACTTCATTTTGACCTCCTGAATTATTCGATATTCTGAATCTGTTCCCTAATTTTTTCAATTTCTGCCTTGATATCAATAACTTTTCTTGCGATTTCAACATCCTGTGCCTTAGAGCCTATTGTATTAGCCTCTCTGTTGAATTCCTGAACGAGAAAGTCCATTTTTCTGCCAACTGCTTCATTACTGTCCATAAATTCGTGCATCTGACTGATGTGACTTCTCAGACGTACTGTTTCTTCAGCAACTGCAATCTTGTCGGCATAAATTGCGGCTTCTGTTAATAATCTCTGTTCATCTACCTGAACATCTTCAAGAACTGTTTTCATTCGTTCAAGGAGTTTTGAGTTATATTCAATAACAGTCTGCGGTGAACGTTTTTCAATAAATGAAACATAATCAAGAATTGTATCACAACGGGAAAGAACATCTTTCTTGAGTTTTTCGCCTTCTCTTTCGCGCATTGAAACGAAATTATTAAGTGCTGTATCTGTAACCAATTTTACTGCGTTCCAGATTCTTTCTTCATCTGCTTCATTTTTATGAACAGAAAAAATATCGTGATATCTTGCCACCGAAGATACCGATACATCGTATTCAAGACCGTATTTATCTGAAATCTCTTTTAATGCATTTATATATCCTGCAGCAAGTGAATGATTAACAGAAACAATGCAATCTGCCTCATCGAGTTCTTCAATCTGTACATAGCACTCCATTTTACCTCTTGAAACGTGAGACTGAAGGTATGTTTTAAGTTTCTCATCAAGAAAGCCGTAAGTTCTTGGTACTCTTGATGAAAAATCGAAATATCTGTGGTTTACACTTTTCATTTCAACGGTTATGCTCATTGAGTCAACAATCTGCTGACTTCTGCCGAAACCGGTCATACTTCTGATCATAGTATTAATCCTCCGAAAAACATATGTTTATACTTCAAGTCGGAAAGTTTTATTATATCCTTTTTATTATATATTGTTTTACCTCTTTTGTCAAACCAAATTAACTATTATTCTGACATCCTGCGCAGGAACCCATAAGTATGGACGGAATATCGTTTTCATAGCCGTTTTCTGTTTTTGTAAAGTTAAGTCTTTTAAGGCAAAACTCAATATTATCAACAGAACATCTGCCCATATAATACCCTCTGAGTCCTGCAAGATTAAAGGCGGCTTTAAGAAGACCTTCAACAATATATGCACAGTTTTCTGCATAATCAAGTTTGGTTATTTCTGCGTATTTATCTGTGAGAACAAGTGTACAACTGCCAGAAATTTTATTATTTTCAAGGGCAGAAAATTCAGCAACTTTATTATCCTTATCAATATAAGAATGTTCAAAAAAAATCATAATTATTTCTTCTTTCTTTCCATACCTGCAGCAATCATAAGTTTTCTCACTTCGTCATCTGTGAGATTACGCCATGCGCCCTGCTTAAGCATACCGAGCTTTATTGAACCGATTGCAGTTCTTTTAAGCCTTGCAACATCAAGTCCGATTTCTTCGCACATCTTTCTTATCTGACGGTTTCTGCCTTCATAAAGAATAATTTCCAGAACAACTCTGTTTTCTTCCTTGGTAATAACTCTCACTTCAGCGGGTGCAGTTTTTCTGTCATCAATTATAATACCTGTTGTAAGAGCGGTTATCTGTTCTTCTGTAATATAAGGGCGAACTGTTACGCGGTATGTTTTAGGAACGTGTTTAGTGGGGTGAGTCATTGCATTTGCAAATTCGCCGTCATTTGTGAAAAGAAGCATACCTTCTGAGTCTCTGTCGAGTCTGCCGACAGGAAAAACTCTGCCCGGAACATCTTTTATGAGTTGAGCTACACATTTTCTGTCCATTTCATCACTCATTGTTGTAATAAAACCGCGGGGCTTATGAAGAAGAACATAGGTCTTGTCCTTCTGTTTAATCACCTTTTTACCGTTGACTGTTACAGTATCTTTTTTAGGGTTAACCTTGTCGCCTATTGACGCTACGCGACCGTTAACTTTAACTTTACCTGCATCAATAAGTTCTTCACTTTTTCGTCTTGATGCAATACCACATTCTGCCAAAAATTTCTGGAGCCTGACTTTACCGTCTGTCATTTAATTCCATCCTTTCAGTTTTACTAAAACCTTTTTCATTTTATACCTGAATTTATATTCGGGTTGCTTATCTGAAAAATAACGCTCTGCATTTTCCAGTGCCTTTATTTCTATTGTGTTGACTTCCGATGCACTGTTATATATTTTTACATATCCTACAACGTCTTGTTTTTTTATCGGCGCATACAGCCATTTGTTCAGATACACTTCATATCTGATGTTCTGATTATTGAAAGATTTAAACATTTCGCTAAATATTCCGATTGAAACGACTTCTTTATCTGAGCCGTAAACTCTTATTTCATCGGGAATATCTTGAGAAATATTTACACTTTTTAAAGAATCATATCCGTAGTTATACAGTTTAATGTGGTCGTTCCAGTCATCAGGTGCGTTAAGAGTTACTGCAACAAGTACAGCACCGTCTTTTTCACATGACGATACAAGGCAACGACCGCTTTTTTTCGTAAATCCGGTTTTGATACCAAAAACGCCTTCGTAATATCCCATTAACTTGTTGTGATTATTAAAAGTGAAGGATATTTCGGGCTTTATCAATTCAAAACTGTAG
>JAZOAX010000142.1:0-1955 GCA_045595685.1 Acutalibacteraceae bacterium | reverse complement strand
TTGGCAAAACGTTCAAATGCGTTCAAATCCTCACTTTCAAAAAGCTTGTGTTCAAGAAAGTGGGCAATACCCTCGGGAACACTTGTGTAGTTTTCCTCACCTCTGAGTCTGAAACAGGTGTCAACAGAGCCGTATTTTGTTCCGAACATTGCAAAGGCACCTGAATAGTCGGGCTTTTCCATAACAAAAATTTTCAGCCCCGACTGATGATCAATTTCATAGTAACTTTCGTTAAGAAGGTCGTTTTTTATAAGTTTTTCCATAATCATTCAGCCTCCTTTTCACTTTCAAGAATAAATACAGTGTCTTCCGTTATCATATTTGCGGCAATAATAATTTCTTCACGGCTTACATTTTTAATCATTTCGCTGAGTTCTTCGGGAGTTCTGAAAACTGCTGAGTTGCAGTGGTTTGTGAACCAGGCATCAGGCAAAAGAACATTGTCACTGAAAGACTTGTAAAGGTCAATCAGGCTGAGTTTGGCATTTTCAATTGTTTCGTCGGTGAAATTGCCTTTTCTCATATCGTCAAGTTCGTGCCTTATGGCCTGGAGTGCCTTTTCTGCGTTTTCTGTTTCAACACCGCTTTCAACGGTTATAATTCCCTTTGAATCAAGAAGCCGTGCAGAGCAGTAATAGCAAAGGCTCATTTTTTCACGCACATTCATAAAAAGTTTTGAGAAAGTACCGCTGCCGAAAATGGCGGTCATGAGTTTGATTGCGGGGAAGTTGTCTTCTTCCCAGGTCATACCTGCTCTGTAGCCGATAACAAGTTTGCCCTGCTTCACGCTCTGCTTTTCACGAACTGTTTTTGTGCCGTATGCTTCGGTGAGAAATTCGGTTTTTACTTCAATAATGTTCTCTTTCTTTCTGCCAAGCACGCTGAACTGATTTTTTATAAGGGTTTCAACGGCGTCTTCGTCGAAGTTACCCGTAACATTAATCTGAATGGGGCAGGTGAAAAGAATATCTTTCCACACTGAAAAAACATCTTTGCCGCTGAGTCGGCTGATTTCATCCTTGTTGCCGAGTCTGTCAAGGCCGTAAGGCTCATCGGCGCACATTTCTTCAAGCATTCTTGAAAGGGAATAAATTCTCTTGTCGTCCTTTTCACTGTCTATCTGCTGAATCAGAAGGCGTTTTTCTCTTTCGGTGTTTTCTTCACTGAACCCGTCGGGAGTGATGTCCGGTGAAAAAAGGCAGGAAAAAAGAAGTTTCAGCCCTTCCGTGAGAACACTTTCCGAGCCGAGAGCGAATCTGTCGTCAAGGCACACAAGGGAAAGGGAAAGCACCTGTGCTTCACCGATTTTTTTAACCGAGGGTGAAAGTGTGGCACCGTAAAGCCTTGCAAGTTCGCGGTTCATACTCATAACTGTGCTGAACTGCTTGTTTGTTCTTGCAAGAAGGTTTATCAGCAGTGCTTTTTCACTCCTGTGTGAATCAAGGGGTGTTATTATGTTCAAAGAAGCAACAGATGTTTTGAACTGCTGTGTTTTGTGGGTGGCAAGTCTCACACCGTTGCAGATTTCTTTTATGTTCATTTTTTGTCCTCCCTGTAAATGAAAACTATTTAAACTATTATACCATAAAATCTTGGCAATATGCAATAAGAAGGCTGCTTTCAGAGAAAACAGTCTGCTGTTTGTTATTGAACCGTAATTAAAGAAAGACACTTTTCTTTATAATGTTTATAGTATTCTGCCTGCTTTATAAGAAGGTCTGCTTCATTGGTATGGCTTCGTTGAAGAAATTACCAAAAGCACAACAAGGGCGGCACTCCGTAAGGAATCTAAGCCTTAAAATTCGCTGTTTTGCAGCATAACAGCGTTAAAAATGCTCGAAATCCGCAAGGATTTCTGCGCTT
The DNA here is from genome assembly GCA_045595685.1 of Acutalibacteraceae bacterium. Taxonomy (GTDB): domain Bacteria; phylum Bacillota; class Clostridia; order Oscillospirales; family Acutalibacteraceae; genus UBA6857. The sequence goes on along the minus strand of JAZOAX010000142.1, from coordinate 92 downwards.
TTTGCCTTGTTCTGCAAACAAACTATCTGAATTTTAAGTTGCAAAGCAGTTTTTATCGAGAAATTTTTCGATTAAAGGAAATGACAAAACTC
>JAZOAX010000141.1:0-7791 GCA_045595685.1 Acutalibacteraceae bacterium | reverse complement strand
AAGCCTTACGGCTTCAGTGTTATTTTATTCGCATAAAACTGTCCGAAGGACAATAACACTGTGCAAAGCACAATAAAACTGCGAAGCAATATCACTCGCCGTATGGCGAATAAAACTGCCGAGTGTCCTTATGAACACTCGGCTTATCATTCCTGTCTTAATGTTTTTTGTCAGTCTTCTATTCCGTATGCATCAATGAGTGAGAAATATTCGTCCTCAGAAATTGCCACAACAGAGCCGTGACGGGGGTTGAGATGGTTCACGGAATAAATTGCACGTCTTACCTGACGGTAGTTTTTGAAATCCCTTGTCATCTGTGCAAAAAAGGTGCCTTCACTGTATTCATCCATAATCATCATCCACGCGTTTGTGCCGGTGATACGGTACATTGTGCTGCCTTCAACGCCGAACCAGTTGAGTGAACACACTGTATATTCCTCTTCAAAGGGACCCGATGCCTTTTCAGATTTTACATAAGCGATTTTCTGCGTAAGGTCTTCTTTGAAGAAAAGATAGTAGTAGCCGTCTTTTTCATTATATATCATATCACCGTCAATGCACTGCACACCGTTTATGACATATCCGTCATCCCTTGTTACAACTTCATCTCTTCTGCCGTAAAGGTATTCGGGTTCGGTGAAGTTTCTGAAGTCGGTGGTGTAAAGATAATAATGCTGAGCGGCATCTTCGTTTTCTGCCGTTGCAGGATCATCAAAAGTTGAAAGCGCAAGATAAAGCATATACTTTTCTTCTTTTTCGTCCCAGATTACCTGAGGTGCCCAGGCTCTGTTACAGTTTTCAAAGCCTTCAAAATCGCGGAAATCAAGAAGATATTCGTCTTCCCAGTTTATCAGGTCATAGGACTTCCAGAAAATGATTCTGTGGTTTGATGTCCAGCCCTGCATTGCATCCATATCTGTTGCAACTATGTAGTAGCAGTCTTTGCCTTCTTCGTCAACGGCCTTGAAAATATAGGGGTCACGCACACAGCCCGTACCTTTGGTCTGGTCAATCACCGCTTCATTGCCGTTGAGGGCTTTGAAGTTGTATCCGTCGGAACTTACTGCAAGGTGGATTGTCTGCTGCTCAGGCTCGTTGCCCACAAAATAGCAGAAAAGGTATGCACCCTCAGTGCTGACTGCGGGGAATGCATAATCGTTGAACACATAATTGAAAAGGTTAAGCCCGATCATTACAAATGCAGTTAAAAATCTTAAAAAAGTCATATCCGAACTCCTTTGTTGTTTCTTTGTTTCATATTAGCAAAAAAACTGCCCGTTGTCAATTGTTATATTGGATAACTGACGGGTATTTCTGCTTCTTGGAATGCAGGAGAAATTATTCACCCTGAGATTTTCGCAGTCTCTTACAAAAAGGCCGTAAACGGGCAGTTCCCAGTAAGGTGATTTTTCGTGAGATTCAATATACATACCCGAAAGTCTTGTTATTTCGGGATATTCAATCATCGCCTCATACCCTACCCCGCCTTCACGGACATAAAGTAACTCATCACTGTCACGGTAAGAAATACTTATGTTTTCCAGAAGCACGTTTCTCACTTTGTAACTTTCACCGTTGTGGACTACGCCCGTAATCGCCGAGGGAAGTGACACATTTTCTGCAGTGATATTCTGAAGCGTTATGTTCTCCATTTTACCGGGAGTGATGCCGTTTCTGTCCCCCAGCCACAAAAGAAAGCAGGATGTAACACCGTTCATTTTAACATTTCTCACCGTGATATCGGAAACCTCACCGCCGCAATCGGACTGAATGGATATTCCCGAATATCCGCCCGTTGTGTCTTCCATAAAAAATTCGCAGTTTTCCACAAGAACATTTTTCACATTTCTGTATACGGTGGTACCGATTTTGAAGCAGTTGGCAAGGCTCATTGCTTTGCAGTTTGTTATTGTGATATTTTCAATATCTCTGTCGCCGTCTGCCTTGATGCAGATTGCATCGTCTCCCGTTACAATATAGCAGTGGTTAATGAGGGCGTTACTGCAACAACTCAGGTCAAATCCGTCACTGTTTGCAACGTGAAAATTATTGTTTATCACAACATCTTCTATTCTGACTGTGTCGCATCCGAAAAGATTACAGGTCCAGCAGGCACTTTCGTAAAGTTCAATATTATGTATATCAATGTTCCTACCGTTGCAGATTTCAATAAGGTTCACTCTGCCGCTGTTTTCCTTTTCAAAACGGATGCGTCTTCTGAAAGACATAATATAAGATTTCAGATGAAATTCTGAAAGGGGCAGCAGAACTTCGGGAATTTCTGCGTTATTGCAATAAGTGGCACCGCTGCCGTCAATTCTTCCGCCGCCGCATATAGTTATGTTGTCTGCCGAGTCGGCATAAATAAAGCCTTTGCGTTTTCTGCTGTGCACATAATACACTTCACCGCCGCAAAGAGTTTCTGCAGCAGTTTTGTTTGTATCGTAGTCAACGCATTTCAGTGTACCTTCAACAAAAAGCGTTACATTGCTTCTGAGCACAATCTGAGAGCAGATGAAAGTACCCTCAGGCACATATACGGTACCCGAGCCTTTTTCACTCACAAAAGAAATTGCTGCGTTCACCGCTTTGGTGTTTACGGTATAATCCCCATGGGGTGAAGCACCGAAATCGGTGATATTCACATACATTCCGGGCAGAGTTTCCTTTCTCAGATACTCATCCGAAGGGATGTTTCTGCCAAAATCCCTGATTTCACTTTTCTGCCGTATTTCGCAAAAATCAACGGCACCGTTCAGAAAGTTCATAACTCAAACTCCGTAATGTTCAACAAGTCTTATATATTCTTCGTCTGTTATATTCAGAACAGATGCGTGGCGGGGTGAAAAATCAAGGCTGTAATCCTCTTTTTTCACCGCTTTGAAAGAAACAAAATCTTCCGTCTGCTGCATAACATAATAGCCTTTTGTGTAAGAATCCATTACCATCACCCAGGTATCAGTACCCGTTATGTTATACATACAGCAGCCTTCGGTATTATCGGGAAAAGCAGTGATGTTTTTCTTTTCAGGCTCTTTATAAGGTCCCGTGAGTTTATCGGAATAAACATAGCAGATAAATTTTTCGTTTTCGTCTTTATAATAAAGATAATAAGTACCGTCGTGCTCGATTATATCACCGTCGATTGCATCTTTGTTGCAGGGCGGTGCGTAGAGTATCTGAGGCTGAGTTTCAAGTTTTGTGAAGTCCTTTGTATAGGCATACCACATAACTGTTTTTGTCCACTCATCAGTTTCGGTGAAATGCTGAGCATTTGCCCAGTAAATCATATACATTTCTTTTTCTTTATCGTAAAACACCTCAGGTGCCCAGGTACGACAGGATTCGGGAAGATATGCGTTCATATCAAGTATGGGAAGCTGAGTCCACGAAACAAGGTCATCACTGTGCCAGATGCACATAGCGTGGTTTGATGCCCAGCCCAGTTCACTGCGCATATCAGTGCCGATAATGTAGTATCCGCCGTCAACACTGCGGAAAATATACGGGTCACGGATACCTTTTGTGCCCTTTGTGTTATAAAGAACAGGCTTATTACTGTTCAGGGGCGTGAAGTTGTATCCGTCATCGCTGACGGCAAAATTTATGCACTCTCTGTGAGGCTCATTGCCGGTGAAATAACAGAAAAGATATTTACCTTCGCCTTTTACGGCAGGGACCGATTCGTTCATAGTTTTACCCCTTTCGGCTGTTTGGGTTATTATATAATAACGGTGATTATAAGTCAATAAAAGCAAAATAAATACTTGAGTATTATTTTTCAGTTTTTTATTGACTTGAACCCGATTTTGTGTTAATATTCATTAGTGCACAAATCACGCACAAATAAAATATGCAGATGTGGCGGAATTGGCAGACGCGCTAGATTCAGGTTCTAGTGAAAGCAATTTCATGTGGGTTCAAGTCCCGTCATCTGCACCAATACTGCTTTGGGAGAAATCTCAGAGCAGTTGTTTTTTTCTCCATTTTCGCAAAATTACATCACTTCTGCACTTTGACACACCGATTGACCGATTGTATTTTCATATTGTATATGCTATAATTCTTTTGTCAGGTAAGATTTTCACCCAACAGCCCAACAAACTGCAGACTCCTGCGGTGAAGAAAGGATTAATATTATGCTTATACTTGAAAACAACGGCGTTTTTATTCTTGAAACCGACAACACTCACTATGTTATGGCACTTGACAGTGAAGGGGTGCTGAATCATCTGCACTGGGGCAGAAAATGCGACATTGACGATTATGTGTGCACATACAAGCCCTGGGAAAGAAACTCCAACCACGCCGCAAGAGACTTTTCAAAAACAGAGTTTATCCCCTACGGCGGTACTATGTACAGAACACCTGCTTTTATGGTGACTTATCCCGACTCGTGCAGAGAAGCCGTGCTTACGTATAAAGACTTCAATGTTATTGATGAAGATGAAAGTTTTCTTCTTGAAATTATACTCGAAGATAAGCCTTATAACCTTTCTGTTTCTCTTTTCTACAGACTCAGGGAAAATACGGATATTATTGAAAGATTCGTAAAGGTGAAGAACAATTCCGACTCCCTTGTTGTTCTAAATAAGGTTTCATCGGGTGAATTCAATCTCCCCTCCATGCGCCCTTATACTTCAACAAATTTCAACGGTACCTGGGCGGCTGAATTCCGTAGGGAAAACACCGAAGTTAAAAACGGTGTGCTTTCTTACGACAGCAGAAAAGGCGGCAGTAACCATACTCACAATCCCATTTTCATTCTTTCACAGAATGCTGACGAAAATGAGGGCGATGTGTTCTTCGGTGCACTTGCCTGGACAGGTAACTTCAAAACTGAAATTTCAAGAGATTTTGCAGGTGTGACAAGGGCAGTTATCGGCATAAACGACTTTGATTTTTCCTATAATCTTCACCCGGGAGAAGAATTTACCGCACCTTCCGTTTTCTGCGGATACGCAAAAGGATTTGCCTCAATGAGTAATCAGATGAACTCCTTTGCCACTGAGTATATCCTTCCCGAAAGATACAGAAAAGAGCCTCTCCCCGTTCTTTACAACAGTTGGGAGGCAACATGGTTTGATGTAAGTTCAGAAGGTCAGCAGAAACTTGCCGAAATTGCCGCTGACATCGGCTGCGAACTGTTTGTTATGGACGACGGCTGGTTCGGTCAGAGAAAAGACGACCATGCAGGTCTTGGTGACTGGTATGTGAATAAAGAAAAGTTCCCCGAAGGTCTGAAACCTCTTATTGACAAGGTTAAATCCCTCGGTATGAGATTCGGACTCTGGTTTGAGCCTGAAATGGTGAATCCCGACAGCGATCTGTACCGCAGCCATCCCGAATGGGCATACCATTACGACACAAGAACGCCTTCACTTCTCAGAAATCAGCTTGTGCTCAACCTCACAAGAGAAGATGTGAAAGAATATGTGTTCAGAGTTATGGACGATATGCTTTCCGAATACGACATAAGTTATATCAAGTGGGATATGAACAGAGCCTATTCCGAAACGGGTGCCGAAAACCTTGAAAATCCTCAGGAACTCTGGTACAGACACGTTAAGGCAGTTTATGAAATTGCAGACAGACTCAAAGAAAAACATCCCGACCTGCAGATTGAATGCTGTGCTTCAGGCGGCGGCAGAGTTGACCTTGGCTCACTTTCACACTTTGATATGGTGTGGACCAGTGACAACACAGACCCCCTCGACAGACTCGAAATTCAGCACGGATTTTCACTTCTTTATCCCATCAAGTGTATGCGTGCCTGGGTAACGGATACAAACCGTGGCTCCCGCCCGAAAGACTGGGATTTCCGTTTCAATGTTACAATGCAGGGATCACTTTCCATTGGCGGCAACCTTCTTAAATACAGTGAAGAAGAACTTGAAATTCACAGAAAATATATTGCACTTTATAAGGAAATCAGAAACACCGTTCAGTTCGGCTCTTTCTACCGCCTTGCAAACTTCAGTCAGGACAGCCTTTACGCAACACAGTATGTTGACGAAAACCAGAGCGTTGTTTTTCTTTGCAGAGGTGCCAACACCTTCTTTAACGATAAGTTCTGCCACATAAACCTTAAAGGACTTTGTGAAAACACGAAATACACCGTGAAATACGACGGCAAGGAAGAAACAAAAAGCGGAGCTTATCTTATGAATGTGGGGCTCGACTTTGAAATGGGCGGAACTCTTCAGTCAAAGATTTTAAGAATTTTCAAAGCATAAAAAACAAAGATATCAAAAAAGTCTGCTGTACCAAAATACAGCAGACTTTTTAATTCTGATGAATTATTCTTTGATTGTTACATACTTAAGGTCTTCTTCGGTCAGCTTGTCTTTAATCTGATCGTAATACTTGTCAGCGGCCAACTGCCAGTCGGCATAGTCTTCATTGCCTCTCTTATCTTCAAAGCCGTAGTTCTCAATAAGATACTCTGACAAATAATCCACAACCTTAACTGAGCCGTGAAGATTTGTGTGCTCGGGGTCGTAGTAGTCGGTTTTCTGGTTGAGTCCGATTTCCTCTGCCACCTCATTCATATCAAGCATATCAAACCCTCTTGCGATAACCATATCTTTAAGGGTGTTCTGACGACCGCGTTTTTCCTCATCCTGCACACTCTGAGGAGTGAGAATAAAAAGAACTTTCACTTTTTCTTCTTCACAATAATCCATAAGATCGCTAAGACCCTGCTCAAGAGTCTCGGTAACCGGTGCTCTGCCTTCGTAATCCCAGATGCCGCCGCTTACGTCAAGTGTGTTATTGATAAAATTATCATAAACATTTGAGCCTTTATACAGTTCAGGCTTTTTCTTGAAGTCAACAGCGTAAAGGTCACTCCAACGGCCGTGGAAACGGATTATCGGGAAGTAAAACTCCATTCTTTCAGAAAAACTGTAATCGCCAAGGTCACTCAGATAATCAATCATCTTAAGTTTTGTCAGAGATAAAGGATAACCGTCAAGAAGGCTGTGAATTCTGTGGTTGTAGTACTCTGTTACAGACACCAGATTCACAATATAAAGTGCATCGGGCTGAGTTTTTCTGCCGTCCTCAATAAGATATCTTGCCGCAAGAATTTCCTGCACACCGCTTGAAAGGGAATAAACGGTAATGCCGTTTTCCTGCCAGCCGATTGCCGGTGACCAGAAAGCATAAGTGGCACTTGAGCCAAGAAAAACTGCGTCAAGAGAGTTTTCTCTCTGATCAAAAAACTCAGTTATTCTTCTGTAGTCTCTTGTGTCATTATCTCCCGCAAGAAGACCCTGCACACAGAAAAAGCAGACGGTGAATATGAGAATAAATGCTGTTACTTTTATAAATCTCTTAGTTTTCATTGTTGCTCCTCAGTGGTTTTTCGTAGGCCGAACGGGCTTTGTGTACCCGTTCAACAACTACTGAATTAAAGTTTTGAACTAACTTCAGATTACATTAATTCTTCAACCATTTCCCACATTGTTTCAACTGACTGGAAGTATTCAGGCTGAATATATTCCATAGTAACTGAAACATCAAATAAATCCTCGATAATGCTGATAATCATAACCATTGAAAGAGAATCAACAATACCATTGTCAACAAGTGCCTTTTCTGTATCGAAATCAACACTGGGGAATGCTTCTTGTAATGCTGCTTTAAGTTCGTTCATTTTAAAAAACTCCTTTAAATTTAAAATTGTTCATATATAAAGCTCGCGGCATCATAGCCGGGACCATATACACCAAAAATAATAACTGCAAAAATACCAACAAGGAAAATCAACCAACGGAATACAATACC
>JAZOAX010000140.1:0-13009 GCA_045595685.1 Acutalibacteraceae bacterium | reverse complement strand
GTTGCAAGATACATAATTGCAAAGGGAGTTGTTTTCGGTTCATTGATATATTTTCTTACTTCTTTAGCCTGATCGAGAATTGTTCTTTCAAGGCTCTTTCTTTCATATTCCACCATAGCTTTGTCTCCGCTGTCGGCGGCAGAGCAAAGGCGTATATATGCTTCAACGGGGAATTTTGAGTCAATGGGCAGATATGTGATTTCACTTCTGTCTTCACCTGAAGGGATTTTAACGGCAAATTCAACAATGTTTCTTGAAGACGGGTTCGGCATATAATTCTTTTCAAACATACCGGGAATTGTTTCGTCAAGAAGAGATTCCAGTTGCACTTCTGCCCAGGTACCTCTTGCTTTTACATTGGTGAGAATTCTGTTAAGAGAGGTTACATTTTCCGTAACGCCTGAAGAAAGCACTTTCATTTCACCAAGGGACTTATATACGTGCTCGAGTTGTTCGCTTACTGCCTTGAAAGAAGAATCAAGCCTCTTTGTGAGAGTCTCATTGAGTTTTTCGTCAACTGTAAGACGGATCTGTTCAAGTTTGCCTTCGTTACTTTTCTGAATATCGGCAAGTTTACCCGAAATCTGTTCTGAAAGTTTTATGTTGAACTCATAGTTATCTTTTGTCATCTGTGAAAGTTTTACGCTCATACTTTCAATTGCCGCACCGATTTCCTGACGCTGTGTTTTCTGTGCACCTGCAGACTCAATTCTGCTTTGCGAAAACTCAGCCCTGATAACATTATTCATATCTCTTGCAAGGGTCTCCACTTTTCTGCCTGTTTCTTTTTCAGCAGACAAAACAGCCTCAAAATCACTGTCATATTCTTTGTTATTATTCTTTTTTAGCAAAATAAATAACATCACAATGCTTATAATAAGAAGTACAAGAACTGCACATAAAAGAAAACCCACTGTTGTAGTGTTCATAAAAATCACCTCTTGAGTATAATTTATTCAATTATACCACAAAGAAGTCAGATTTTTTTCGATTTCAGAAAAATAAATTATTTCTTACTAAATTAAGGATTGAAAAATTATGTTAAAACGAATTGTTGCACTTTTCCTTGTGCTTATAATGTGTTTTGGTTTAACTGCCTGCGGTGACAGCGGCAAAGATGCACAGATTATTTACCCCATTGACAATGACCCCGAATTCCTTGACCCGCAGATTATTTCTGATGTGGGAGCAAAAAACATAATTGCCAACTGCTTCGAAGGTCTTGTTACCATTGATGATGACGGCAAAATTGCACCGGGCTGTGCTGAAAAATGGGATATTTCTTCCGACGGCCTTACTTACACATTCCACTTAAGGCAGGACTGTCAGTGGAGAGTTTCCTCTTACGCAGGCGCTCTTATCGGTGAAGATTACAAAGAAACCTTCGACACGCAAATCACTGCAGAAGATTTTGTCTTTGCTTTCAGACGGGCACTCAGACCCGAAACCAGATCCCCTGCCGCAAAAAGTCTTTACAGCATTAAAAATGCAACGCAGGTAAACAGCGGCGAACTCCCCGAAGATAAACTCGGAGTTACAGCCGTCGGCAACTATAAACTTGAAATCGAACTCGAATGGGCAGACCCCGACTTCCTTTTCACACTGCTTGAGCCTGCCTGTATGCCCTGCGACGAGCGCTTTTTTGAAATTACTCAGGGCAGATACGGTCTCGGCATCAAATATCTGCTTTATAACGGTCCTTTCTATATAAGCAACTGGGCAGACGATACATCCGTAAGCCTGAGAAGAAACGAAAAGTATTATGATACCGATGCCGTAAAACCCGTTTCGGTTTACTTTTCAATTAATAACGAGCAGGCAACAAGACTGGAAAAAATAAAAGACGGCACCTATGATGTGGCTCCCCTTACAAGCACTCAGGCTGCAGAAATCGAAAACAGCAAGAAATATTCCCTCAGTGAGTTTCCGAGTTCGGTGCTGTCCCTTGTTTTTAACTGTGCTAACGAAAACACCTCCAACACTAACATAAGAAGGGCTATTGCAGCATCCTTTGACAAATCCGTTCTGGAACTTCACCTCGGGCAACTCACTGCCAAAGGTATAATCCCCTCTTCAATGGTACTTTCGGGAGTTCCTTACAGAGAACACGCTGAGAGCCTTGCCCTTTACGAAAACGAAGACCCGAGAGCGCTGCTTGAAAAAGGTCTTATGCAATCAGAAAGAAACGATGTTGAAATTTCCATACTCTGCGAAGAAAAATACGAAGAAACAATAAGAATACTTATGCAGTCCTGGCAGTCTTCACTGGGCGTTGATTTCAGCGTTTTTGTTGAACCTGTTGACGAAGATACTCTTCGTTCAAGAGTTCTTAAAGGAGATTACAGTGTGGCTCTTTACACGGTTTCCTACTCCTCTGTTACTGCATTCAACGGTCTTGAACGTTTTTCAACGGGCAGTGCATACAACATCTGTAATTTCTCAAAACCCGCTTATGACAGACTCATTCACGCAATCAAATCTTCTAACGGTAATGCAGCCACCCTTGAAGCCACCACCAAAGCCGAAAAGTATCTGGTTTCACAGTGCGTTCTTCTGCCGCTTTATGAACAGTCCGAATATTACGGACTCGGTAAAAACGTGAAAGATGTTATATTTAACCCCACCGGTGAAATTCTGTATTTCAAAAATACACTTTCAGAATAAAAAAGGAGAGAAAAAACTATGAGCAAAGTAAAAAATGAAGCGAAAATCAAAAACCCGATTATCGTGGCTGTCCGTGAACAACTCGAACACCGCGCAACCTGGCTTTATCTGCTTTGCGACGAAGGAAAGAAAAGGGGTCTTGACCCCAAAGATTTCGGTTCTGCCGCCGTAAAGCGCTGCGGTCATATGCAGGGAAAGGGTCTTGTTGCAAAAGGTAAAACAGATTCACTTGTGGGTCTTCGCAAAACTCTTTTCACCAAACCTGCTCAGTGGGTTTTTGAAATGGATATCAAAAATTCCACCGACGATGAACTTGAAATTGAATTCCACTACTGCCCTCTTGTAAAAGCATGGCATAAGGCAGGCTGTTCCGACGAAGAAATTGCAACTCTTTGCGACATTGCCATGTGCGGCGACAGAGGTATCGGTGAAATGTATTCTGCCGAACTTGATTTGCCCAAGACCATTGCAAACGGTGACGATGTTTGCCACCTGAGATATCATAAAGTTAAATAAGCATAAATCAGTGGAAACGGTTGCCCCGGCAGCCGTTTTTTTATTTACTTAACCTATTGAATTATTCCCCGTTTTTTGCTATGATAAAATAGTATAAAAATAATACTTCAAAAAGGAGAAACAAAATGAGCGAAAAGCATTACGAAAAAATACTTTCCAAGCTTACCCTTGATGAAAAACTTCTGCTTCTTTCAGGCAAAACTTTCTGGCTCACAAACGAAATTGACAGAGTGGGAATCCCCAGTGTGTGGATGAGTGACGGCCCTCACGGTATGAGAAAAGAAAAAGTTTCTGCCGGCACAAACATTATGCAGGAATCTGAAACCTCAACCTGCTTCCCCACCGCAGTTACAACTGCATCTTCATGGGACACAGAACTTATGGAAGAAGTAGGCTCAACCATTGCAAACGAAGCCTCTGCACTGCAGGTTACAACAGTGCTCGGCCCCGGTGTTAACATTAAAAGAAGTGCCCTTTGCGGAAGAAACTTCGAATACATTTCCGAAGATCCCTTCCTCACTGCAAGAATGGGCGCAGCCTATGTTCACGGTGTGCAGAAAAACGGCATCGGCGTAAGCCTCAAGCACTTCTGTGCAAACAATGAAGAACATATCAGAATGTGCATTGATACCGTTGCCGACGAAAGAGCAATGCGTGAAATTTATCTTCCCGCTTTTGAGCATATCGTAAAAACCGAGCAGCCCACAACTGTTATGTGCAGTTACAACAGAATTGAAGGTGAATACCTTTCAGACAACAAGCGTTACCTCACAGATATTCTTCGCGGAGAATGGGGCTTCAAAGGCATTGTTGTGAGTGACTGGGGTGCTGTTAACGACAGAGTTGCAGGTATCAAAGCGGGTCTTGACCTTGAAATGCCCGGCAACAACGGTATGAACAACAAAAACATCAAAAAAGCACTTGACAACGGTGAAATCACTATGGAAGACATTGATAAAATTGCCCTTCGTATGATTAAGTTTGCTTTTGAGTGCAAAGACAATGAAGGCAACGGTTTTGACATCGACTTCCCTGCCCACCACGAAATTGCAAAGAACGCTGCTGCAAAATCTGCCGTTCTTATGAAAAACGAAGGCGGTGTTCTTCCTCTCAGAAGCCACGAAAACATTGCCGTTATCGGTACCCTTGCAAAGAAAGTGCGTTATCAGGGCGCAGGCTCAAGCCACATCAACCCCTACAAGACAGTGTCTTTTGTTGATGCCCTTGAAAGCACCGCTCAGCACTTCACCTATGCACCCGGTTACACACTTAAAGGTGACGGCTATGACCTGAAGCTTATCCGTGAGGCAGTTGAAGCAGCAAAAGGAAAAGACAAGGTTGTTCTTTTCATCGGTCTTACAGACGCATTTGAAAGTGAAGGCTTTGACAGAAAGCACATCAATATGCCTTCTTCACACACACTTCTTCTTGAAGAACTTGCAAAGGTTAACGACAACATTATTGTTGTTCTTTCCTGCGGCTCACCTGTTCAGATGAAGCCTTGGGATAAGAAGGTAAAGGCAGTTCTCAATATGTACCTTGGCGGTCAGGCTGCAGGTGAAGCATGCCGTGAACTTCTTTACGGTGAAGTTAATCCCTCAGGTAAACTTGCTGAAACATTCCCCCTTTACAACGAAGACAATCTTGCTTCGGCATATTTCCCCATGGGTCCCAGAACAGTTGAATACCGTGAAAGCATTTATGTAGGATACAGATACTACGATTCAGCAGAAAAGGAAGTTGCTTATCCCTTCGGTCACGGCCTTTCATACACAACTTTCCAATACAGCGACATAAAACTTTCCAAGAAAAAGATTAACGAAGGTGACAAACTTACAGTTTCCTTCAAGGTTAAGAACATCGGCAACACAGACGGCGCCGAAGTTGCCCAGGTTTATGTTTCTGCTCCCGAAAGCAAGATTTATAAAGCAGAAAAAGAACTCAAAGGCTTTGCAAAGGTTTACCTCAAAGCAGGTGAAGAACAGAAAGTTCAGATTGAACTTGACGAAAGAGCATTCAGTTACTACAATGTGAACATTGCTGACTGGCACGCAGAAAGCGGTGAATATACAGTTCTTGTCGGTGCATCTTCAAGGGACATACGCCTTGAATCAAAGGTGAAACTCACCACTTCCAAGCCCGATGTAACAGTACCCGATTACAGTGAAGTTGCTCCTTCATACTACAACATCAAAAATGCAAACCTTATCCCCGACAGTGAATTTGTTGCAGTTCTCGGCAGAGAACTTCCCGATAACAGTGACTTCAACAAAGGTGAACTCACCATCAACTGTTCAGTAAGTCAGGTTGCAGTAAGTCCCTTCGGCAAATTCCTTTACGGCGCACTTACAAACGGTGCAAAGGTTGTTGCTCTCACAGCAGAAAACCCCGATATGATTACAGAATCCATCAAGGATATGCCTCTTCGTTCATTCAGCGGTTTTACCGGCGGTATCCTTTCACAGAAGAGCGTTGAAGGTCTTCTTGACCTTTGCAACGGTACTAAGGGCGGATTCAAAAAACTTATCAAAGGCTTTTCAAAAGGCGAATAAGGAGGACCCGTAATGAAAAAAAGAATTCTTGCAGTTATTATGGCAGCAGTTATTCTCTGCCTTGCATTCACTGCCTGTTCAGGAAACAAAGTGACAGACAGCAATGCTCCCGATTCACAGAACAAGGATAATCCCGGTGTGTTCGGTGCTTTTGAAAGTGTGGATATGGAAGGCAACAAAGTTGACTTCACCGCACTTCAGGGCAAAAAACTCACTATGGTGAATGTCTGGGCAACTTTCTGTGCTCCCTGCATCAGAGAAATGCCCGACCTTGAAAAAATCAGCAAAGATTATGCAGACAAAGGTTTTCAGATTGTGGGCATCCCTCTTGATGTTACCCTCAATGCTGACGGAACATACGGCAACGACGGCACCTTTTCAGATGCAGAAAAGGTAATTGAACAGACAGGTGTAACATACCTCAACATTCTTATGAGTGAGTCGCTCATCAACTCTCCCGCAGGAGAAATTTACACCGTTCCCTCAACCTATTTCCTTGATGAAAACGGAAATCAGATTGGTGAAGTTTATGTGGGTTCAAAATCCTACAGTGACTGGTGCAGCATAATCGACAGTTTACTTGCAGAATAAAAATCAGCATAAAATCCCCTCAATACTCGCGTATTGAGGGGATTTCTTTTTGATTTTATTATTTGGTGTTTTCTGTTATGGTGTTAAAAATCTTTGTTGCGATTGCTTCAGCACCTTTGTTGCTTGGGTGAACATTATCCTTGCCGAAAAGTGAACGGTTATCTTTGGTAAGAGCAAAAATATCAATGTATTTATATCCTCTTTCTATTGCCGTTCTTTTAACAAGTTCAGCCACAGATTCAACATATCGGGGCTGAATATCGTAATTTGTGAGTCCCTCAGTCACGCCCTCAGGGAAATTTGCCACAGGAGGAGTGCAAAGGTAAATTTCGGGAGGATTTTCTCTGTTCATATAATAATCGAGGAGTTCGTTATACTCTTTAAGGAAGGCTTCTTCGCCTTTCCAGTTCTCAGGCTTTGAATCATTACTTCCCATCATAAAAATGATGATGTCCGCTTCATAGTCATAAGACCACTTGTATGCCTTGGTTTTGTTGTAAGGCTGGTCACCGTCTTTCTGAACAGTGCTGCCGCTGACACCGAAAGAAGACACATTGTAATTTTCGCCGAGGTATTTTCCCAGCAGTGCAGGGTAGTTGTTTTCGGGCCAGTTTTTAATGCTGTGTCCGTAGGTTACACTGTCACCCACACAGGCAACTTTAATCTGCCCCTCAGTATATTCGGGATTAATTCTTATGCCCGAAAGTCCGTTCATAAACATATATCCGAAAAGTGCCGCACCTGCAACAAGAATTGCCGCCGATATTCCGATAATTGCACCTTTTGTTTTATTCACTTTTTTTCACAATCCTTTCAACAACTCTTTCAGCGGATTTTCCGTCAAGAAAACTGAAATTGAAATCTCTGAATCGGTTGTTCTTCTCTTCGTTGAAGTCTCCCATAACCTTTTGCGCAAGGTCAGGGAGTGTATATGCCACTTCACCCGGCACATAGGATTCATAGTCAAAATAGAAATCTCTTTCACTTATGTATTCCTGCAGGTCATAGGCAAAAAACACCGTCTTTTTTGAAAGAACGGAGAAGTCCATACATATTGATGAATAGTCCGTTATGAGAATATCGCAGAAAAGCACAAGTTCTCTCACATCGGGATAATCCGTCACATTTATTGCACCCTCAAGTCTGCCGCCGTCGGTGTGAATCTGCGGGTGCAGACGCACCATAAGGGTGTAATCTTCACCGAGGAGTGAAAGAAACTTTTTTGTGTCAAACTCTTTGAGTATATCCTTGTTTCTTTCAAGGTTATCTCTGAAAGTGGGTGCATAAAGCACCACCTTTTTTCCCTTGGTTGCGGGATAAAGGCCATGCAGTTTTTCCCGTGCCGCAATTTTGTTTTCTTCGCAGAAAAGAAAGTCTGCTCTCGGTGCACCAAGGGGTAAAACTCTTTCTTTATCAACACCGAATGCGCCTGAATAAATATCTCTCACACCTTCACTTGAGCACACAACATAGCTGAGTTTGGAATTACCTGCTTTTTCAGCTTTGCGAAGGGATTTTTCCTGAGGTATATGAAGTCCGAATTTTTTAAAAGCACCCTCTGCGTGCCACAACTGAGTCACAACAACACCGTCGGCAAACCTGAGTTTTCCCATAGGCATAAAGTTATCGTTGAGAAACACATACTGTGAAGTTGCAAGAAGCCTTGATTTCACAAGAAAAAAAGATATTAGTTTCGGCAAATCCGATAAAGAAAGGTCCTGCCTTGTGATAAGCACAAATTCATAGCCGCCTTCTTCTTTCATTTTTTCATACACACAGCCAAGAGAATCGTTGAAATTCTCATTGTGCATAGACACAAATGCAACCCTGTTTTTCTTCACTGGAAAAAGAATACGGCTGATGTTAAAAAGCAGCGCATAAACACTGTATAACAGTTTTTTCATTTATTTCACAATCCTTTTTGTTAAAAGAAAATCGATGCCTCTGAGCATTATTGGGAAAAAGATTTCTTTTATTCTGTCGGGAATTTTTTTGAAACGGTAGGTAAGCCTGAAATCGCGAAGGTCAAGTTTTCTCGGTTTTGAGAAAGCCGCAACCCTTTTGGCTTTTGCACTCTTTCTTGCGTTTTTCATATATTTCTTATCGGGAAGAACACGGAGATTTTCCATCTTAAGATATTCTTCGGGGATAAGTCCCTTGTCAACCATACTCTGAGGCACAATCACTTCAAACATAGGGCAGATCTGAGCATAAAGCGACTGCAGAAGCACCGTCATATCCCTGTTGGATTTTTTGATTATAATTGAAATGTTTGGATTTTCTGCAATTTCTTTTTTTGTTCTGAATATGTTTTCAAGGTGAAGATCTGCATCGGTTATCTGCATAATCTTAAAGCGTTTTTCCGTCATAAGTGTGCGAAGACGGTTGAATTCATCTGCACAGTATGCCATACACGCATCATCACTGTGCCAGCACAAACGGTAAAACTGTGAAAGCAGAATATATGCGGTTTTATATATAACTTCCTGAATGTAGTCCTCTTTGTCAAAATTATCCGGTGCCGCTTCAACTGCCTTTAAAGCACACTCATAAATATAATTCAGTGAGCCACTGAAAGAACGGGCAAGTCCTTCGTTTACCGTCTGGCTTACGGAAAGGCCTTCTTCAGATGTGTGGCGGCGGTAAAACATTGTGGCATCCATTGTGCCTGCAATTTTTGCTCCGGTGTAAACATAACTCATAAAAAATGCGCCTTCTTCGGAATATCTGAATCCCGGGAAGCGTATGCCGCTTTCAACAAGTCTTTTTCTTTCATAGCACTTGTTACCAACAAGAAAACTCCACAAAAGAGTTATGTCAAAGGTGTCCACCTTTTCCATTGAAGCAAGTTTATCTGCAAACACATTATATTTACCAACGGTGTTTTTGCCGAAAGTTTTAAGTCTGCCGAGAACAATGTCCGCACCTGTTCTTTTTGCGGTTTCATAAAAGTTTTCCAGAGCATTTTCGGAATAAAGATCGTCTGCATCCTGAAAAAGCACATATTCACCCGTTGCTCTTTCAAGGCCGTAGTTTCTTGCCTTGGAAACACCGCCGTTTTCTTTTATAAAAGATTTGAAAATACTGCTTTTTTTGCAGAATTCATCAATTATATCCTGAGTGGAGTCCGTTGAGCCGTCATTGACAACTATAACTTCAATGTCTTTCAGAGTCTGGTCCATAAGATTCTGCAGTGTTTCTGCAATAAATCTTTCCGAATTATATGCGGGAACTATTACGGATATTTTTGCCATTATTCACACCTCACAGTCTGATTCCCCATTTGAGGAAATATTTCAGAATTGACTGAATATGAATCAGAAGAAGTTTTTTGTTTCGTTTGCTTTCTCTTTCCCAGAGGTGATAAACCGTTGCCATGGGATAGTGGAGGGCTTTATGTTTTTCGCTCACTCTTCTTGCAATATCACAGTCTTCAAGATACATAAAAAACCTTTCGTCAAAACCGCCGAGTTCAATAAACACCTTGGTTCTGAAGAACATAAAGCAGCCCGTTGCGTTTGTGATTTCAAAAGCCTCATCGTCGGGCATATCAAGCATACAGTACTCTGTCATAAGACGGTTGGGCTCATCACCTTTGTGGAACCAGTGGTTGCCGAGATATCTCACAGTGGGATTCCTTTTGGCAAGCATCTGTATTCTGCCATCTTCAAAACGTATCTGCGGTGAAAGAAGACCGATGCTTTCATCCTTTTGCGCAAAGGCAGCCAGTTCTGTTATAACATCGTCTTTTAAAAGAATGTCGGGATTAATGACTGCATGATAGTCGGAAGAAAGAAAGGGTATAACCTTGTTGTGCCCTGCACCGAAGCCCGAATTCTTTTTGCTTTCAATCACAACCACCTGAGGATATTTTTCTTTTATATATTCTGCCGTGCCGTCGGTTGAGGCGTTGTCAACAATATATAAAGTAAAGTCCACACCCTGTGTTTTTTCAAGCACAGACTCAATGGTGGGAGATATTTTTTCTCTGGCATTATATGTCACAATGCAACCGCTGACTTTGATTCTTTCCATCTTATCACCTTACCTTTTAAGGAATACACGCCTGTATAATTTTCTTATAAGATACTTTCTCCAACGGATTTTCTGCTGGGTTGTTGTTTCTCCGCCCGTAACATTTCCGCCGTGGACACGGTAGTAAATAAGCGGCATATCAACAAGTTTCACCGTGCCGTAAATGTCACAGATTATGCCTATCCATTGGTCGTGCATAGGAATGCTCTGAGGTATGGGCATTATGAATTTCAGCATCTTTTTGTCAAATGCCATACAGCATCCCATATAGGAATTTTTGAGAATGTTTCTGAAAACACCTTTTTTGCTGTTTCTTTGGGCAAAAAAAGAATGGTTTGTTATGTTGAGGTCGCCGTCTGTCACATAAGCATTATGCAAAACAAGGTCTGCACCTTTATCGAATTCCTCCATAACCATTTTAACCTTATTCGGCAGCCACACATCGTCCTGGTCGCAAAGGAATATCTTATCCCCTTTGCAGTGTCTTATGGCATTGACAAAGTTTGCAACAACGCCTCTGCCTTTGCCTTCCACCCAGATAACTCGGCTGTCTTCCGATGCTATTCTTTTAACAATTTTCTCTGTCTGTCCGCCGGGTTTATCATCGGAAACTATAATTTCGTCTTCATAAGAAAGCTGCATTAAAATAGACCTTAACTGCTCTTCAATATATTTTTCACCTTTATATGCTGCAAGGGCTACGGAAATCATAATTCGGCCTCCCGATATTAATTCTCATAATCGGGATAATTATATCACGAAAGAAAAACTTTTACAATATATATTATTGTGAAAGGCAAAATCCCGGACATCTTTTCAGACATCCGGGATTTTTCTTGATATCAGAGAAGCAGAAGTTGTCGGCTTTAAAATTACATCACACAACTGTTGTGTTGACTTCATAATACACCTTTAAAGCCGATTTGAAAACAGTTTGCAACATTTAACAAAAAAGCGTTTAAAATTATTCACATTCATTTTTGTGTTGCTTTTCTTTCTGAGGTATCTTACTGATAATGGTTTTATACACATAGAAAAAGCAGATTAAAGTTGCCATTAAAGACATAAATTCGGCAATGGGAAATGAAAGCCACACCTTGTCTATATCACCTGTTTTTGAAAGCAGATAGGCTACGGGAAGAAGAACAACAATCTGCCTTGCAAAAGATACTATCATTGAAAAATAACTCTTGCCGAGTGCCTGGAAAACTGCACCGAGGTTTATACATACACCTGCAAAAATAAAACTCAGGCTGATTGTTCTCAGGGCAGGAACACCAATACCCATCATATCCTCACTTGCATCAAAAAGACGAAGCATAGTTTCAGGCATAATCCACATCAGAAGTGTTCCGACAGCCATTATTGAAACGGCAATAAGGCAACTGAATCTGAGTGAAGAAGTTATTCTTTCCCTGTTCTTTGCGCCGTAGTTGAAGGCAATAATGGGGATAACACCGTTATTGAGGCCGAAAACGGGCATAAACACAAAGGACTGCAGTTTGAAATACACACCGAAAACTGCCGCAGCAGTTGATGAGAATGAAAGAAGAATTTTGTTAAAACAGAAGGTCATAAATGAGCCGATACCCACCATGGCTATTGACGGAACACCGATTTTGTAAATATCAAGAATAATTTTTCCGTCAGGTCTGAAGCCTTTAACACCGAATTTAACTTCTTTGTTGAATTTCTTGTTTAAAATGATACCGGTAATGAAAGCGAGCATCTGACCGATAACAGTTGCCACTGCGGCACCCTTTGCTTCCATACGCGGAACAGGACCCCAACCGAAAATAAAAATCGGGTCAAGAATTATATTTGTAATGGCACCGATAAGTTGAGTTGCCATTGAAAGCGTTGTTCTGCCCGTTGCCTGAAGCAGTCTTTCCGTTGTAACCTGACCGAAAAGCCCGATTGAACATCCGCAAACTACAGAAAGGTAATCCACACCGTAAGCGTGTATGGGAGATGATGAATCAATCTGCATGTTAAAGAAAAGTTCTGAACCGAAAACACCGAACAGCAGGAACACTATACTGCTCATAACAGCAAGAAATAAGCCGTTTTCTGCAATCCTGTTAACTTTTTCAAAGTTTTTTGCACCGAGGTTTCTTGAAAGAAGTGCGTTGATACCGACACCCGTACCCGTTGCAACACCAATCATAAGATTCTGAGCAGGGAAAGCAAGGGAAACTGCCGTAAGTGCATCTTCGCAAACCTGAGAAACAAATATGCTGTCAACAACATTGTAAAGTGCCTGAACAAGCATTGACACCATCATCGGCAGTGACATTGAAATTATAAGTTTTTTAACGGGCATAACGCCCATTTTGTTTTCCTTTTGCATTTGTTACCTCCGTAATTTTCTGTCTTTTTATATTGTATCATTTAATTAAAATTAAATCTACCTTTTTGGAAAAATTTGTTGTTCAAATTGCTGAGTTTTATCTTTGCTTTTTTGTGCAAAAAGTAAGAGCTCTTATACTTTGCTCACAAAAAAATATTCGTTTATTTGGATATGTTAACAAAATAGTTTTTAAACCCTTTTTCTGTTTAAAATTTTGGCAGAATATGTTAAAATATACTGTGTATCTTTATCATAAGGAGGATATAAAAATGAAACACATTAAAAAAGTTATGTGTGTACT
>JAZOAX010000139.1:0-4368 GCA_045595685.1 Acutalibacteraceae bacterium | reverse complement strand
TGTTTGTTTATTCCTCTGAGCATTACGTGATATATTCCGCTTGAACTCTTTTTTCTCGCTTGTCTTGGCATTTCTTACCACCTCAAGTTGATTATATCACTCTATTCACTTTTGTCAAGACAGAGAACCGTCCCCTGTCTTCTCCTTTTTTTCTCAGCCGTTGAGCATTTTGAAAATTTTCTTGTTTGCGGCGTAAAGTTCTTTGTATGCGGCAAACATTTTGTCGTATACGGGTTTGTTTTCTTTGTTGGGTGTGAAGGTCTTTTCTGCTTCGATGAGTTTGCCTGCATCGTCAATGCTTTCAATAACTCCGAGACCTACTGCAACAACAACTGCAGCACCCACTGAACCGACATTCTGAGGGCTCTTTACGGTTTCAACTGTTCTGCCGATACAGTCTGCAAGAATCTGGCTTGTGGAATCGTTAAGGGCACCGCCGCCTACAAAACGCACAACATCAGATGTCTTTGTCTTTTTCTCGTGGGTTTCAAGCATCCATCTCATATGCATACAAACGCCTTCAATAACAGCGCGGATCATATCGCTCTTGCCTGTTTCAATGCTGAGGTTGTAGAACATACCTCTTGAGTTGGGGTCTTCAAAGGGGCAACGGTTGCCGTGAAGCCAGGGTGTGAAAAGTACACCGTTTGAGCCTGCGGGTACCTTTTCGATAACTGATGAAAGGTACTGATAAAGGTTGGTGTATTCGCTTTCCATATCTTCGGCAACATCGGTCTTTTTAAGATAGATACCGATTTCGTCAAGGGCAAGGTGATTCTTTACCCATTCAAGACACTTACCTGCAGTTTCAAGTTCTGCAAAGTAGTTGTAGTAGCCGGGTCTTGCGCCTACAACGGCAGCAATCATGGCAGATGCGTCAACAATGCTCTTGTCAACAACGGTTGACACCCAGCCTGATGTGCCCATATATACGTGTGTATCGTTCTTTTTAACTGCACCTGCACCAACGCCGATAAGAGATGCGTCCATACCGCCGCCGTAAACTACTGTGCCTTCCTTAAGACCTAACTGCTCAGCGGCTTTCTTTGTAAGTCCGCCGACTGCGTCTGTTGATTTCACAATTTTTGCAAGGTGGCGCATATCAACATGAAGAATTTTGCAAACTTCCTGGCTCCAGCACTTTTTATGTATATCGTAAAGAAGTGTGCCGAAGGCTGAGTCTTCAGTCATAATGAATTCGCCTGTCATTCTTGCAATGAGTGCTTCTTTAACATCAAGCCATTTGTATGTTCTTTCATAGTTTTCGGGCTCGTTGTTCTTCACCCAGTTATACTTGAATACGGGGTCTTTTACAGAAGCGGCAACGGCACCTGTTTTTGCAAGGGAGATGAGAAGTTTGGGAATGGTTGCACCTGCCACCTGAATGCCGTGAGCCATAAGTTCCTTACGTTCTTTTCTTGCTCTCTGGTCCATATAACTCATTGCACGGCGTACATGCATACCGTTTTTATCAACAAGAACAAGTCCCTGTGCCTGTGAACAGAAGGAGATACCGTCAACCTGTTCGGGTTTTACATCGGTCTTTTCAAAAAGTTCCTTTGTGGTTTTGCACATGGCAGCCCACCATTCGTCAGGATCCTGCTCTGCACCTCCGTCGGGGTAGATATAAAGTTCGTATCCTTCAATGGCATCGGCAACAAGTTTAATTGTTTCTCCGATTTCAAAAAGGCAGGTTTTAACACCGGTTGTACCGATATCATAAGCAAGTGCGTATTTCATAATATTTACATTCCTTTCCGGGATTTTTTTGTTTCTTAAATAAAGTCAGGATACTGTTTTATCCATTTTCAGTGCCGATTTCACAAAACGCATTATGTTTTCAATTGCGAATTCGTCTTTCAGGAAGATATCCTCCCCTGCATAAATCTTGTATCTTTCACGGTAGTAGTCACAGGCATAGGAAAACTGGATATTCATAAGAACGTTATCAATAAGAAATGCTGCCATTCCGGGATCAATATCCGTTCTTATCTCCCCTGCCACCTGACCTTCAATTATGGCCTTTTTGTATGCGGCGGCGGTTATGCTTTCCATATCCACTGCAATTTTCTTTGCAAGGTCCGGATTGCTTTCCCCCGTGAATTCGTTATAAAGTTTTATAAGCACACTGTATGAACGGGAAAAATCAATAGCCGCTCTGATAAGTTTTTCGAGTTTCATAAGCACATCTTCGTCGGAGCCTGCAATGGCGTCAATAATGGAATCAAGGGTTGATATTCCGTAATTGACACTGGTTAAAAACAGGTCGGTTTTTGTGTCGAAATACTTATAAAGAGAGCCGACACTGACTTGTGCTTTTTTTGCAATGATGTTGATGTTTGCATTTTCAAAACCGTGGTTGGCAAACTCATTCACTGCAACATCAAGAATCTTGCGGCGCTTTTCTTCCGCAATATTGTCAAAGGTGGGTTTATAGTAAACTTCCTTAGCCAAAGTTATTTCTCCCTTTCGCTAAATATATAACTAATTCATTTTAACAATTTTGCAGAAAAAATGCAAGTATAAAATATCGGTGCAAAACTATGCACTTTGCACTAAAAAGAATTCGGAATACGGAGTTAGTAGTCAGTAGTCAGTAGCTAGTAGTCAGTAGTTAGTAATTAGTAGCAAGTAGTTAATAACAAGCAGTCAGCGTTCCTTGCCTGCTACATCCACAAAAAAAGACACCTGAATTTTCTTCAGATGCCTTTAAATTATTTATTCCTGACTACTGACTACTGACTACTAACTACTGACTACTAATTCTGCATTCTGCATTTAACCCGCCCTATCCGTCCTGTCGGACACCTTTTGCTCCGCAAACGGGCACTCCCTCGTCACTTCGTGACACTCCCTCTAACAGAGGGAATCACCCACAGGGAGAGGCAAGAAGCCCTGACCACTGACTACTTACCACTAATCCCCTGCTCCCACAAAAAAAGACACCTGAATTTTCTTCAGATGCCTTTAAATTATTTATTCCTGACTACTGACTACTAACTACTGACTACTAATTCTGCATTCTGCATTCTGCACTCTGCATAAAAAAAGCACCCTCACGGGTGCTTTTTTTTAGAATATTCCCTGTGCCATCATTGCGTCGGCAACTTTCTGGAAACCGACAATGTTTGCACCTGCAACAAGGTTGTAACCGAGTCCGTACTGTGCGGCTGCAGTTGCTGAGTTATCGTGGATATCTTTCATAATTCTCTTGAGTTTTGCATCAACTTCTTCTGATGACCAGCTGTATCTCATGGAGTTCTGGCTCATTTCAAGTGCAGATACTGCAACACCGCCTGCGTTAACGGCCTTTGAAGGAGCAACGGCCTTGCAGTTTTCCATAAGGTAGGAAAGTGCCTCGTTTGTTGTGGGCATATTACTTACTTCAATGTAGTAGTCAAGACCGTTTGCAACAAGCTGGCGGGCTTCTTTCATACCGATTTCGTTCTGGGTAGCACAAGGCATTGCAATGTCAACCTTAACACCCCAGGGCTTTTCTTTTGCGTGGAATTCAGCACCGAATTTGTCTGCATAGTCCTGAACTCTGTCGCGGCCTGATGCTCTCATTTCAAGCATATAGTTGATTTTTTCTTCGGTGTTGATGCCGTCCTTATCGTAAACATAACCGTCGGGGCCTGAGATTGTAACAACCTTACCGCCGAGTTCGGTGATTTTCTTAACTGTACCCCAGGCAACGTTACCGAAACCTGAAACTGCAACTATCTTGCCCTTGAAGTTCTCACCGAAGTGTTTGAGCACCTGAGCGGTGTAGTATGTAGCACCGAAACCTGTTGCCTCAGGTCTGATAAGTGAGCCTCCGAAAGAAAGGCCCTTACCTGTGAGAACGCCGTTTTCGAAGGCACCCTTGATGCGTCTGTACTGACCGTAAAGGTAGCCCACTTCTTTTGCGCCAACACCGATGTCACCTGCGGGAACGTCAATGTCGGGGCCGATGTGTCTGTAAAGTTCTGTCATAAAAGCCTGGCAGAAACGGAGAATTTCCGAATCGCTCTTACCTCTGGGGTCGAAGTCTGAGCCGCCCTTTGCACCGCCGATGGGAAGACCGGTGAGGCTGTTTTTGAAGGTCTGCTCAAAACCGAGGAATTTCATAATACCCATATATACTGAGGGGTGGAAACGCAGACCGCCCTTAAAGGGACCGATTGCGCCGTTGAACTGAACTCTGTAACCTGTGTTTACGTGAACGTTGCCGTCATCGTCTGTCCATGTAACTCTGAAAGAAATTGCTCTTTCAGGCTCTACCATTCTTTCAAGAAGAGCAACCTGTTCGTATTCGGGATGCTTTTCAATAACGGGTTCAAGTGAATGAAGAACCTCTGTTACTGTCTGAACAAATTCAGGCTGATG
>JAZOAX010000138.1:0-12034 GCA_045595685.1 Acutalibacteraceae bacterium | reverse complement strand
TATTACAACCAATGGAGAAACAATTGGTGAATACATATTTTCAAGAACAACAGGAGAGATTTATTTAGAAAATATAGAGTGGATACTTATTAATATAGAAGAGTAACTGTATTATATAAATTGAATTCCAATTTGTTTTATGTTGCTATTTTAAGCTGTAAAGACAAAAATCGACAATCTTCGACAGAAGGTTGTCGATTTTTACTTATTACTTCTTCACTAACTTTTGAGTCGATTTTTGGCGAGGTAATAGGTAAGAAGTAATAGTGAATAAGTTTGGGCGGGACACCCGCACGCGATTGTAATTTTGCATTAAGTGTGATATAATCATCAGAAATGAACTCAAAAGAATTCAGGTGGTAATATGGCAATAACCGTAAATATTTACTATTCAGGCACAAATGGAAACGCAAGAAAATTTGCCGAGGAAATGATTTCAGAAGGTATCGTCGATGAAATCCGTGCCGAAAAAGGCAATCTCAGATACGAATACTTTTTTCCTATTGATGACAGTGAAACTCTGCTTTTAATTGACAGTTGGGAAAACCAGCAGGCTATTGATATGCATCATAAGTCACCGATGATGCAAAAAATCATTGATTTGCGGGAAAAGTACAGTTTGAGCATGAAAGTTGAAAGATATGTTACCGATGAGACGGGAATACCCGAAAATGATAAAGCATTTATAAAAGAATAAATACAAAAGGCCGCCTTTTGTCACTGATATCACCTTAGTGAGTAAACTGCTACTGAGGTGATTTTTTTATGTTATCGGGTATGATTCTGTTTTTTTCATTACTTCTTATTCTGTGCGGACTGTTTTTCATTCTTTATCTTTTAACATCAAAACTTTGCGTGTTTGACGATGAGGGATGGTTTGTGGCAGTTGAGGGTTATGAAGAGACCGCTGACCTTGAAGAAAAGGTGTATTCTGCATTCATTCAGGCAAATATGATGAATTTCGGTGAAAAACGGGCTGTTTATGTTTTCGACAGAAATCTTACGGACGGGAGAAAAAACAGCCTTAAATCCGCCGTAGAACCTTACGGAAAGGTTGTGTTTATTAAAAGCAACTTTGAGGAAACTTAACTTTTCCGTTGCAAAGAAAAGATTTATACTGTATAATAAAAGGTAGAATAAAAAATAAGGAGAAGCAATGGAACAGGATATTTTCATCGAGGGTACAATTGAAGATGTAGTTTATACAAACCCCGAAAACGGTTACAGTATAATTGACATCAGTTGTGATAAAGCACTTGTCACGGCTGTTGGAATTATGCCTTCCTGTTCTGCGGGAGAAAAAATCAAACTCAAAGGTCAGTGGACAACACACCCCACTTTCGGCAAACAGTTCAAAGCCGTTGCTTGTGAAAGGTCGCTGCCTAAAAGTTCAGGGGATATGCTCAGGTACCTTTCAAGCGGTACAATCAAGGGTATAGGCCCTGCAACAGCGGCAAAAATTGTTGAGCGTTTCGGTGAACAGACTTTTGAGATTATGGAGAAAGAGCCTCACCGTCTTGCTGAAATAAAGGGTATTACGCAGGATAAAGCGGCGGATATAGGAGAAAGATTCAGAAGTCAGTTTGCAGTGCGTGAGGTTATAATCGGCCTTGAAAGATACGGACTCAGCCCTCAGGAATGCCTCACGGTGTATAATGCCTTTGGTGTGAGTGCAACGGAAAGGGTATATGAAAACCCGTATATTCTCTGTTCGGAAAAAGTCGGCTTACGCTTTGAAAGAGCCGATGAAATTGCCGCCTCTTTCCCGCACGAAGTGAAAGATATTCTCCGTCAGCGTGCGGGAATAATTCACATTTTAAGACATAATCTCAGAAACGGTCACACCTGCCTTCCCAAAGGCAAGATTTTCATCCCGGCAGAAGAACTCCTCGGTATGAGCCGCGAAGAAACAAACGAGGTTATAGAAGACCTTATAACAGATAAAGAACTTGTTGAAGAGTTTTTCGAGGATAAAAGTTATCTGTTTCTTCCCTATGAGTATATGGATGAAAAAAGCATAGCGGAAAGAATTAAAATTATGCTCCGTTTTCCGCCTGCAAAGGGCAGAACGGTGGATAAAGATATAGATAAAATTGAAGAAAAAAAGGGTATTAAGTTTGAATCAAAGCAAAGAGAAGCCATAATCACCGCCGTTACAAAGGGTCTTCTTGTTCTCACGGGCGGTCCCGGTACCGGAAAAACAACAACACTCAACGGTATTCTGGAACTTTATGAAAAGCAGAAACTCCGTGTTCTTCTTGCGGCACCCACGGGCAGAGCCGCAAAACGAATGAGTGAGGTTACGGGCAGAAATGCAAAAACGGTGCACAGACTTCTTGAAGTTGCATGGACAGACAACAACCGTCAGAATTTCGGCAGAAATATGGAAAATCCCCTTGAAGCCGATGCTGTTATTGTTGACGAACTTTCAATGATAGATACCCATCTTTTTGCAGCACTTTTAAATGCATTACCCCTTGGTTGCAGACTTGTTATGGTTGGCGACTCAGACCAGCTTCCGCCCGTCGGTGCGGGTAATGTACTGCAGGATATTATCTCATCGGAACTTCTGCCTGTTGTGGCACTTACGGAGGTTTTCAGACAGTCTCTTGAAAGCCTTATTGTTATGAACGCACACAGAATCGTTAAAGGCGAATACCCCGACCTTACAAGAACAGATAAGGATTGCTTTTTTCTTCAGAGAAGCAATATTTTCCAGAGTGCTGAAACAGTGGTGGACCTTTATACAAACAGACTTCCCAAGGCATACGGATATAACCCCGTTGAAGATATACAGATTATCTGTCCGTCAAAAAAAGGAGAACTCGGCACATTCAATCTTAACAATCAGTTGCAGAGAATTGTCAATCCGCCGTCTCCCGATAAAGAGGATTACAACAGAACAGGCAGAGTGTTCCGAGTTGGCGATAAAGTTATGCAGACAAAGAATAACTACGATATAATGTGGACAAAAGGCAAAGAAACTTCTTCGGGAATTTTCAACGGAGATATCGGATATATTACCGCCATAAATTACAACGCATCATTTATGAAAATAAATTTTGACGGACGCACGGCGGTTTATCCCTTTGATAATGTGGTGGACCTTGACCTTGCCTATGCCATAACGGTACATAAAAGTCAGGGCTCAGAATTTGAAGCGGTTATTATGCCTGTCTGCTCTGTTATACCTCAGTTGAGTTACCGTAATTTGCTCTATACCGCAGTTACAAGGGCAAAAAACAGGCTGATTCTTGTAGGCTCCCGGACACAGATTAACGCAATGGTCGATAACGATAAAAAAACACGCAGATATTCAGCGCTGAAACATCTGCTTGTGAAATACTGATTATGAGTTTTATTGATACTTTTTTAAGAATATTCTTTCCCGAGCAATGCCCTCACTGCGGAGAGGCAATAGATATAAGGGAAAATTCCTGCCCTGACTGCAGAGATAATTTTGAAAAAATCGGCAGGGACTACTGCATAAACTGCGGCTACAGTGAAGAAAGATGTGTCTGTGAAGATGGCAGCATACGTCTTAATCACATTTCTGCGGTTTATATCTATTCGGGATATGTCAAGTCTGAAATCAGGGACTTCAAATTCTGCGGAAACATAAAAACGGGCAGAAAACTCGGTGAAGAAATGGCTTTCAGGGTGGCAGAAACTTTATACGGTGTAACTTTCGACTCAGTAACCTTCGTTCCCATAAGCGAAAAGGGTTTTCGGGCAAGGGGATATAACCAGAGTGAAATTCTTGCACAAACCGTTGCAGAAAAACTCTTTGTACCTTGTGAAGAACTGCTTTGCAAGAAAAAAGACACTGCCAAACAGCACGAACTGAGCGGCAGGGAGAGAAGACTTAATGTAAACGGTGCCTTTTCTTTGAAAGACGGAAACTCGGTTAAAGGCAAAAGAATACTTTTGTGTGACGATGTTAAAACAACGGGAGCCACACTTAAAGAGTGCGAAAAGGTGCTTTTAATGAGCGGTGCCAAAGAAGTGTACTGCCTTTGTATTGCTCTGGCAGATTATGGAGATACATTCGCAATACTTGACAAAAAAAGATAATACCGTTAGAATTAAACAAAAACAATGACGTATAAAAGGTGGTGAGAATATGTCCGTATTGAATCTCGGAATAGATCTCGGAACAAATTCAGTTAAGATTTTTGCCGAAGGAAAGGGCATTATTCTTTCCGAACATACGGCACTCAGTTATGACAGACTCAATGATGAGATAATCGCCATCGGTACAAAAGCCGAAGAAATGACAGACAGGAATCCTGACACCATCATACTCAAAAAGCCAGTGCAGGGCGGTGTGGTTTCCGATTTTTCTGCAATGACGGAAATTCTTTCTCACTTTATAAAAAAAATTTGCAAAAACAGAGTTTTAAGACCGAATATGGTTATAAGTGCACCTTGCTGTGTAACTTCCCTTGAAAAAAAGGCAGTTATAGAATCTGCCTGCAGTGCAGGTGCAGGTAAAGTGCACATTATAGATGAGCCAATAGTTTCCGCCTTGGGAGCAGGCCTTTCCATAAAGCACCCTCACGGAGTTATGGTAATTGATCTGGGCGCAGGAACAACGGATATTGCCGTTATCACTATGGGAACGGTAGCCTATGCAACATCTCTTAAAGTTGCAGGTGACAGTATGGACGAAGCAATCTGCAATTTTTTAAAAAGGGATAAGGATATAATTATCGGACTTCCCACGGCAAGAAAAATAAAGCATACCATCGGTTGTGCAGTTCCCAGAGCAGAAGAAATTGAAATGGTGTGCTCGGGAAAGGACTATATTACGGGTATGCCGAGACCTTTCAATGTTAACTCAGCAGAAGTTTACGAAGCACTGAAAGAGAGTTTTAACCGCATTTTTGACGGTGTTATGGATGTGCTCGACTGCACTCCGCCGGAACTTTATTCCGATATCTGCTCTGAGGGAATTCTTCTCACGGGTGGGGGAGCACTGCTTTACGGCGTTGATAAGTATCTTTCCGAAAAGCTTTCAATCAAGGTCACCTGCGCCGCAGATGCACAGAACTGTGCTGCCAAAGGCGCGGGATATGTACTCAGAAATATGAAGAGCCTTGAAGATAACGGATATGCTTTCCGTTCAAAAGAAAAGATTTACGGTTGACATAAACAAAATCCACTTTAAGAATTCCCGATACGCATCGGGAATTAATTTTTTATGCACCTTTGGGTGATTTGCTATGTCTGATTTTTATTGACATTGACTTTTAACTGTGATATTATAATTATGTATGATTATTGAATATATCGGGAGGTAACGATATGAAAAAACTTATGAAGAAAACCGTTTCAATTCTTCTTGCACTGATTCTTTCAGTCAGTCTTTGCACAGTGGCTTTTGCTGCAAACGGACAGGGTGCTTATATGCAGTCATACAGTTCCGTTTCCACAGAAGATTTCCATGCAGAACAGTATGTTGGTAAAATTGAAAGAATAGTATTTCTTGATTTTCTGAAGGAAACTTTCCCTGACAACGTTTCTTTTGTTGCGGATTTTGACCTTTCGCTTTCATCCGAAACAGGTGAAGTTCTTGCAAAACTTGCTTCATCAGACTACGGCAGACTTACCTTATACATCGGCGGACAGGGCGGTGTTGTTGCACCTGAGGACAGTTCATATCTTTTTGCAGACACCGGTGTTAAAACAATTGAAGGAATTGAAAAATTTGATACCTCTCTTGTAACAAATATGAAAGGTATGTTCAGCGGCTGCAAACTTACAGAATTTGACCTTGATGTTCTTGATTTGTCTGATGTTACTGATGTATCTTATATGTTTGCAAAGTGTAATGTGCTTCAGAGTATTACTGCAGAGAATACAGACACAAGCAAGGTAAAATCCTTTATTCATATGTTTGACGGCTGTACTGCGCTCAGTGATTTATCACTTAAGAACATTGATCTTGGCAGCACAAACAATATTGACCATATGTTCTACGGCTGCCTCAGCCTTGAAGAAGCAGATCTCAGCACATGGAAGAATACATCTTCAGTTTCAAGCATCAATGCTTTCAGAAACTGCACAGCCCTCAGAAGCGTAAATCTTGACGGTTGGGATCTGTCGTCCATCAGAACACTTGACGGTGTTTTTGCATATTGCAACAGTCTTCAGGAAGTATCTCTTTGCGGTATTACCCCCATTAGTGAAGATGTTTTCTCATCATCAATGTCAAATCCCATTGAGGGCGTTACAGAGCTCACAGTACATACAGATAACATTGATTTCACAGACTCACTTCTCTGGACAGAGTTCTTCTCAAAGGCAACAGATGTTAAAGTGTCCTATAAAGTTACACAGGGTGCAGATGTTTACACTGTAACATTTATGAATAACGAAAATGTTGAATATTACATTGTAAGCATTGACGGTGACACCGAAAACGCAAAAACAGTTTACGGCGGTGCTTCCATTGACCTTGCAAAAGGCAGAACAGTAAGCGTACAGATTAAGGCAGTTGAAGGTGCATCTCCTCTGAAACTCAATGTTAACGGCACTGTAATGGATTTCGGTGATGTTATCACTGTTGAAGGTGACACAATCGTCACAATTCAGCATCTCCACGACACTGAACCCATCGAGCCTGACCCCACAGTAAATGCTCTTACCAGAGTTATTTATGCAATCAGAGACTTCTTCAACAGCATCATAAGAATTCTTGAAGGCTTCTTCGGAAGATTCACTCCCTGGCTTGATTAATTATAGTAAAGCACCCTGCTTTTTGCAGGGTGCTTTTTTGTTGTATATAACTGTTTATCCGCATAAATGTATGTAAAACACAGGTCTTTATAACATTGACAAACTGTATAGTTTGTTGTAATATTGTTAATATAATAAAAATTCGGAGGTTTTATTATGAAGAAAATAATTGCATTATTTCTGGCAGTCTTAATGTGTGTCACAATTATGGCTCCCACTGCTGCAGCGGCAGACAAAGAGGAGGTTTACCCCTTGGTTGTTGTTCCCGGCTACAGTTCATCAAGTATGTATAAGTACAACGAAAACGGTGAAAAGGAGCACGTATGGGGCGTTGATATGAACGAAATCCTCGAGCGTGTTATTGCAAGAGCCGTTTCTCTTGGTATTGATATTGCTGCTCTTGCACAGGGTGACGCAAAAAGACTTGCTGATGATATAGGTGAGGAATTCTGCGGTCTTTACGGAGATATGGCATACGATGAAAACGGTAAACCCGTTGAACAGCTTTACCGTTACCACAAAGATGCAGAAGACACAAGCACAGCCTGGCTCAACGAAAATGAAAACGGTATGCATGTTCACGAAACTACCATCATACCTTATGTTTCCGAATATCTCGGTGACAAGGCTGAGGAATGGACATTCAACTTTGCAACAGACTTCAGACAGAATACCGTTGACTGTGCGAAGGATCTTGACATTTATATTGAAGATGTTCTTAAGTATACAGGCGCAGAAAAGGTTAATATTTTTGCTATAAGCCACGGTGGACAGACCAGCGCAACATACCTTTCTCTTTACGGAGATAAAAACAGAGTCAATAACGCTGTTCTTACAGTTCCTGCAATCGGCGGCGCACTTCTTGCCTACGACATTTTAACCGATCAGATAAAGTTTGACGAGGAAACACTTCTTCTGTTTATCCAGAACGGTATGATGCTTGACGAAGACATCGACTGGCTTATGAAGGCTCACGCTCTTGGTTTCCTTGACGATTTTCTCCATCATCTTGCTCCCTATCTTTTAGATGTTCTCGGAAAATGGGGCAGTATCTGGGACTTTATTCCTGCTGAGCATTACAGTGAAATCAAAGAAAGTGCCGACGTGCCTGAGTCTTTCCTTAATTCTGAGGTGGTTGCAAAAAGTGACCGTTTCCATAATGAAATACTTCCCAATATGTCACGCCTTCTTCACAATGCAGAGGCCAATGGAACCAATATTTATATTATTTCGGGTTACGGTGCACCCAGTGTTGTAGGCTCTCAGGTAGAATCCGATGCGATCATTTCTCTTAATGCTTCAACGGGTGCAACCTGCGCTCCCTTCGGCAAGAGATTCAATGACGGCTATCAGACTCTCGGCACCAACTGCAGTAACCCGACTCACAATCATCTTTCACCTAAAATGAATGTTGATGCAACAACTGCATATCTTCCTGAAACAACATGGATGGTTGACGGCTTATTCCACGGTATGACACTCAGTGATGAATATTCAAAGACTCTTATGAAGTCTCTCCTTGAGTCAGAAGAAAAAGTAACAGTGCATACATACCCCGAATATCCTCAGTTCCACGAAGCCACAAATGTGTGCGAATCGGTTTATGCTGAGTTTGATGCATCGGTTCCCGGATATCTTGGTGCAGAAGATACAAAACTTATCATCAGAAATCTTTCTGAGAAAAAGAGTATGCAGATAGCATCAATTGCTGTTAACGGAACTGACATCAGTTTCAATGCAAAGGATTATCTTCTTAAAGAGATTGCACCCAAGGCTACCTTGGAAGTTTCTTTCAGCGGAAGCATTCCTGCCGAAAGCCTTACTGTTGCCGAAATCAGAATTTCTTATGTGCTTCTGGATTCTGTAACTCCCGTTAATGAAAAGGAATTCTATTTCACACATCTTAACGGTGAAGCACCGGTATACGATGCAGAAAATCCTTATGTTGACATTGAATCACCGGACGGTTTTTCCGAGATTATCAAAGACAGTGAACAGAAAGATCTGTTTGAAAAACTCGGTCTTATGGAATTCTTCAAGGTTATATATAACATCTTTATGAACCTTATAGGAAAGTATTTTATCGGCTTTATAAAATAAGAATAGCAGGGGACTGTCAACCGTCCTGAAAGTTTAATGAAAAAAATGGCTGTATCTCACGATACAGCCATTTTTAATTGAGTTTTTATTCTTCCTCGAATACGTCCTTACCGAGACCGCAAACGGGGCATTCCCAATCTTCGGGAACATCTTCCCATGCTGTGCCGGGAGCTACGCCGTTATCGGGATCGCCAAGTTCGGGATCGTAAACATATCCGCAGGGACAAGCGTATTTAGCCATAGTATTTTCCTCCAATTTTTATTTAATAAAAGTATTGACGGTAGGGGAGAAATTATTCTTAGCCGAAGTATCTCTTAAGAAGACCTTCAAATGCCTTGCCGTGTCTTGCTTCGTCACGTGCCATTTCGTGAACGGTGTCGTGGATAGCGTCAAGGCCGTGTTCCTTAGCCATCTTTGCAAGGTCGAACTTGCCCTGTGTTGCACCGTTTTCAGCAGCAACTCTCATTTCAAGGTTCTTCTTTGTGCTTGCAGTTACAACTTCACCAAGAAGTTCAGCAAACTTTGCTGCGTGTTCTGCTTCCTCATAGGCAGCCTTTTCCCAGTAAAGACCGATTTCAGGGTAGCCTTCTCTGTGAGCAACACGAGCCATTGCAAGATACATACCAACTTCTGAACATTCGCCGTTAAAGTTGTCACGAAGACCCATAACGATTTCTTCGGGAACGTTAGCTTCTTTGCCAACACCGAGAATGTGTTCAGCAGCCCATACCATACCGGCGCCTTCTTCTCTTTCCTTCATCTTTGCTTTGCAGATGGGGCATACATCGATTTTTTCGTCACTTTCGTAACCGCATACGGGGCAATAATACTTTTTCATTGTTTTTTCCTCCAGTTAATTAAATAAATTTTTTCTTTTTAAATTGCTTTGCAGTCGGGACATATTCCGAAAAACATAAGTGCGTGGCTTGTAATCGTTCCGCCGAAATCTTTTGTAAGATTATTCAGGTCAGTTCCGTCCTTGAGTTCAAGATCAAGAACACGCTTGCAGTCTTTGCAGGTGAAATGATAATGCTCGTGGGTGTGACCGTCAAATCTGTCACTGTCGTCGGTGGTGATTTTAATAATCATACCTTCACTTTCAAGAAGTTTAAGATTACGGTAGACTGTTGCCAGGCTGATGGAAGGCATATCTCTTTTTAAATCAAGATAAACATCTTCAGCGGTGGGGTGGTCAAACCTTTCACTTAAGTTACGGAGTACTGCATCCCTCTGCTTTGAGTTTCGCAGAGTTGACATTTTCATCACTCCGTTCTTTGCTTATTGATAATGATTATCATTATCGTGATTTTATTATAACCGGAATATATGTGTTTGTCAATAGTTTTTTTAAAAAAATTTTTTATATCTTTTTTCGGGTTAAAAATATATAAAAAATCCATCGGAGACAAAACTCCGATGGATTTTTATGTGTTAATGTTATGCAGTGTAGTTTGTGAAGCCGATGCTCTTCATTCTGAGGCCGCATTCTTCATAAAGGAGTTTATCCCAATATGTGAATGAAACCTGGAGATATGAGTTCATAAGGTCTTCACCGTCGCTGTTGGCAATATTGCTTGTTGAAGCATCATAGTCCCAACGGAAATCGAGATCGGTGTTTCTTGTGAAGTTCTTGAGGTTAAGTGTTGCATAAGCAGTGCCTGCACCCATAACTCCCTCATCGTAGCCGTAGTCATCGTAATAGAGAATTATGCTTTCAACAGTAGATGTTGTAGAAGATGCATTGATTGAGAATGAGATGCTCTGGTCAAATGAGGGGTAGTATTTACCTTCAGAAACGGAGATGAAATCAAGTTTACCTGTTGAAGTGTTGTTGATGATTGCAAATGTAAGTGTGTAAACATTTGAATCGGTGTTCATAGTGTAGGTTGATTTGATACCCTTATGACCGTTTTTGTTTGTAAAGCCGTAGTTGTTGATATAATTCTTAAGTTTATTGATGTTTGTTGCAACAGATGAACCTGCAGTTACGGTAACCTTACATGTCTTCTTGTAAGTGTAACCCTTATATGTATAAGTTGCA
Organism: Acutalibacteraceae bacterium; assembly: GCA_045595685.1. Classification (GTDB taxonomy): domain Bacteria; phylum Bacillota; class Clostridia; order Oscillospirales; family Acutalibacteraceae; genus UBA6857. The sequence continues at coordinate 1,151 of JAZOAX010000138.1, read as the reverse complement.
GTGATTGTTGCTGAACCCTTTGCCTTACCTGTTACTTTACCTTTAGCGCTGACAGTAGCAATTTTGCTGTTGCTTGTTGTCCACTTCACTGTGCCGCCTGTGGGATTAACGGTAGCCTTAAGAGTAACACTGCCGCCAACTTTAATGCTTGCACTTGTTTTGGAAAGTGAAATTGTTGCATTCTTTACTTTAACTGTTACAGTGTCTTTGTATGTCTTTCCGTTATATTTGAAAGAAGCGGTGATAGTTGCAGTACCTTTACCAACTGCCTTGATTTTTCCTGCTGCATCAACTGTTGCAACAGCCTTATCACTTGTCTTCCAGGTAACAGTTACGTTTGTGGGGTAGGTTGTAGCCTTAACAGTTTTTGTTGCACCTTTGTAAAGAGTGGTTGTGCTTGTGTTAAGAGTAACTTTGATAGCAGGTTTAGTTGTTATGTACTTATATGCAGACCAGTCTGAATAGAACTTTGTTCCGTTAACAGTTTTGTAAGTACGTACTCTTACAAAATACTTGGTGCTTTCTTTAAGACCTGTGATTGTCTTTGTGAGAGTAGTATTCTTTGTAATTGTGCTCAGTTTTGCAGAAGTGAAGTTCTTGTTTGTTGAATACTGAATCTGATAACCTGTTGTGTTTGAAGTCTGCTTCTTCCATTCTGCGGTAAAGCCGACTGATTTAGCAGTGAGTTTGCTGAGAGTTGTTCCCTTGGGAACGATGTTGAAGTAAACAGTTTTTGTGCCTGTGTAGTTGCCTTTGAATGTAATGGTTACAGCATATTTGCCGATAGCCTTTCTGCCTGAAGCATACTTAACGGTGTAATCCTTGTTCTTTACAAGAGTATTGCCTTTTGAATCTTTTACTGTGAGGGCGGGAGTTTTAACCTTGCCGTTATAAGTGTAACTTGTTGCTGCAAGTGTGAATTTTGAGGGCTTATAAATTGTTTTAACAAGTTCAGTGCCACCGCAAGTGTTACAAACATTTTCAATTTTACCGTTTGCGGAAAGAGTGGCCTTTGTTGTTACTGCTTTATAATCATGTCCTGTGGCAGCAATAACACCCCAGGTGTCGATGTCAGCAATTTCAACTGTTGCATCTGCATCTTCAAAGCATTTGCCGCAATCTTCGCAGCGGTAGTATGCCTCTTTACCTGC
>JAZOAX010000137.1:0-3452 GCA_045595685.1 Acutalibacteraceae bacterium | reverse complement strand
CCTTGAAGCAGGCGCAAGAATCAATGTGGGTGATGTAAAAAAAGAGCCTATGGACTTCGCTTTGTGGAAAAGCGCAAAACCCGGTGTGCCCTATTGGGAATCCCCCTGGGGACACGGCAGACCCGGTTGGCATATCGAATGTTCCGCTATGGTTAACCGCTATTTGGGCGAAACCATTGACATTCATTCCGGCGGTCAGGACCTGATTTTCCCCCACCACGAAAACGAAATTGCCCAGAGCGAATGTGCAAACGGCAAGCCTTTTGCTCGTTACTGGATGCATAACGGTTATATTAACGTTAACAATGAAAAGATGGCAAAATCCAAAGGTAACTTCTTTACCGTTCGTGATGTTGCTGAGCAGTACGGATATGAGCCTATCCGCTACCTTATGATTTCCTGCCAGTACAGAAGCCCTATCAACTACAGTTTTGATGCAATTGCTCAGTGCAAGGCTTCTCTTGAAAGACTTTACACCTGCCGTGACAATATGGACTTCGCTCTCAAGAACGCAGGTGAACAAGCCGGTGAAAAGGACGCAGAAATCATTGCACTTATTGACGGTAAAAAGGCTAAGTTCATTGAGGCAATGGAAGATGACCTCAACACAGGTGAAGCGCTCGGTGCAGTGTTTGAACTTGTGCGTGATATCAACACAAATGTAAATGACGGTGTTCAGTCAAAGGCACTTGTTGAATATGCAATCAAGGTGTTTGATGAACTTATGGATGTACTCGGTCTTCTTTATAACAGAAAAGCTTCTTCAAGCCTTGACGATGAAATCGAAGCACTTATTGCTGCCAGAAACGATGCACGAAAGAATAAAAACTGGGCAGAAGCAGACCGCATCCGTGACGAACTCAAAGCTCAGGGTATAGTTCTTGAAGATACACCTCAGGGTGTAAAGTGGCACAGAGCCTGATGGAATGCAAAGTGTAAAATGCAAAATTTCACTGAGCGTTTGATTGACAATCAATATGTATTTAATAAAGAAATTTAAAATCTCGGATGAAGACTGAGGCTCGGAATTTAATTCCGAATTCCGAATTCCGAATTCCGAATTCATATCGGTGATTTTATGAACAAAAAAACAGACCCCATTGCCGTTGTCGATTCGGGTATGGGAGGCATAACGGTGCTTCGCAAGTTGCACCGTATTATGCCCAATGAAAATTATATATATTTCGGTGATTCTGCAAATTCACCCTACGGTACCAAAACCACGGAGGAAATACGCAATCTCACCGTCAATGCAGTGGAGGCTCTTATGAAAAGGGGAGCGAAATCGGTGGTAATTGCCTGCAACACCGCAACAAGTGCTGCGGCGGCATTTCTTCGTGAAAAGTATCCCGATTATCCTTTTGTGGGTCTTGAGCCTGCAATCAAGCCTGCTGCACTTTCTGCAAAATGGCCCAGAGTGCTTGTTCTTGCAACACCTCTCACTCTTAAAGAAAAGAAGTTCAACGACCTTATGGCTCGTTTTGAGGGTGAAGCAGAGTTTATCAAACTCCCTGCACCTGAACTTGTGGGATTCATAGAATCCTGCAACCTTGATTCAGAAGAAGAAATTGCATATCTCGAAAAAATCCTTGCACCTTATACCGACAACCGAGTCGATGCGGTTGTTTTGGGATGCACCCATTTCCCTTATGCAAGAAAGCAGATTCAGCGTATCTTAGGTGATGAAGTGCTTGTTTTTGACGGCTCGCTGGGTGCCGCAAGGCAGTGTAAACGTCTTCTTGAAGAGCGCGGTCTTCTTAATGATTCTGATGAAGAAGGAACAATATCCTTCGAAAACAGTGATGAAACCAAAATTGCCAAGTGCAAATTTATGTTTAACTACAGAGGTTGAAAAATGAAAATTCAGGACGAACTGAAAGAGTATCTCATTGGTGAGGGCGCAACCGATGTCGGCTTCTGCCGTATAACAGACGGTGACTTCGGCGAATGCCGTTACGGTATAAGTATAGTTGTTCAACTTTCCGATTCAATAGTTGATGAAATCGGAGCAGAACCTACACATACTTATTTCAATCACTACAGAAGTGTGAATGCATTTATCGATTCACTACTTCTTAAAGCAGGTCTTTTTCTTCAGAAAAAGGGATATAAATATATAACTGTTGCCGCTTCACAGAGTATTAATAAAGACGGCTGGAACTATATGGGCAGATATTCCCACAAAAAAGTTGCGGCACTGTCAGGGCTCGGAACAATCGGCAAGAGTTCAATGTTTCTGCATAAAAAATACGGTGCAAATGTGCGTTTAGGTTCAATTTTCACAAACTGTGAATTTGATGTCAGTTCCGTTGAGCCCGTTTCACTTTGTAAAAACTGCAATCTTTGTGTTGAAGCGTGTCCCTCAGGCGCAATAAGCGGCAGAGAATGGTCCCTGGAGTGTGAGCGTGAGGATATGTTCGATCCTGAGAAATGCAGCACATATATGAAAGAAAAGTTCAAGCATATCGGAAGGGGTGCCGTCTGCGGTATATGTATGAAGGTCTGCCCTTACGGTAAAAACTGATAAAAGGTAAGTATTATGAAGAAAGTGGCAATTGTAACAGGCGGAAATTCCGGTATCGGATTTTACACCTCAAAGGCACTGTTTGAAAAGGGCTGTACCGTTTACGAATTCAGCCGAAGGAATATAAAAACTGAAAATATCATACATATTTCTTGTGATGTAACCGACGAGTCTAACGTTGAAAAGGCTGTTTCTGAAGTTATTGCAAAGGAAGGCAGAGTGGATATTCTGATTAACTGCGCAGGTTACGGAATTTCGGGAGCCGTTGAATTCACATCTCTTGAAAGTGCAAAGAAGCAGTTTGATGTTAATTTTTTCGGCACAGTAAATGTCACAAAGGCGGTTTTACCCGTTATGCGTAAAAACGGCAGAGGACGAATAGTTAACATCAGTTCCGTTGCTGCCGTTGCCCACATACCTTTTCAGACCTATTATTCTGCATCAAAGGCGGCAATTGAGTCATATACCTGCGCCCTTGCAAATGAAGTAAAAACCCACGGAATAACTGTTACAGCGATTGAGCCGGGGGATATATGCACACCGTTCACTGAAGCCAGAGCAAAATCCTTTGACGGTGACGATGTATATGGCGGAAGAATATCACGCAGCGTTGAAACTATGGAAAAAGACGAAGAAAAGGGGATGAGCCCTGATTTTGCAGGCAAATACATCGCGAAAATTGCACTTAAGAAAAATGTAAAACCCGTTTATGCAATCGGAGTGAGTTATAAATTCCTCAGTACTTTGTGCAAAATTTTCCCTTGCGGAATCAGAAACTATGTTATAGGTATGCTTTACGCAAGATAACAAGGGTGTTTTATTTAAAAAAACACCCTTGACAATCCAAATCGGGTGTTATATAATGTGTAAGCACATTTAAGCCGGTGTGTTGGAATTGGCAGACGAGGCGGACTCAAAATCCGTTGGT
>JAZOAX010000136.1:0-2830 GCA_045595685.1 Acutalibacteraceae bacterium | reverse complement strand
CCGAGATTTATTTTTGTTGACGGTATTACCAATGTAAGAGACATAGGCGGTTGGCTTACCGAAGACGGTACACGGACTAAACAGGGAATTATATACAGATGCGGAAGACTTAACGAAAGTGCAGACAACGGTTGCTCTGTTATAATTACCGAAGCCGGAAAGAAAACAATGCTTGAGGACTTGGGTATTAAGACTGAACTTGATTTAAGACAGGTGCATACAGGTGAAACAGGCGGTATAACATCAAGTCCTTTAGGTGAAGATGTTACATATATAAGCTGTCCTATTGATTGGAGCGGTGATTTGCACGGCGATAACAATAAACAGATATTGGAAATTTTCAAAATCTTATCTGATGAAGCCAATTATCCCATAATTATTCATTGCAGCATTGGAACAGACAGAACGGGTATGCTTTCGTTTTTGCTGAATGCTCTTCTGGGCGTTTCTGAAGAAGATTTGTTCCGTGATTATATGTTTTCAAATTTTGCCGAAATCGGCGGAAAAAGGAAACTCTCACAGCTTATGGAAAGCAAGTATTACAATGATGTAAAAAATGCTCCGGGCGATACGCTGAGTGAAAAAACTTATAGTTTTCTTAAAGAGATAGGGGTGCCTGAAACTCAACTGAATTCCATCATTTCAAATTTCACATAGTAACCAGGTGATACAATGAAAGAACATATAATGAGATTAACACCTGACCCGATGAAGAATATCCGTGAGGGCAGTAAAACAATTGAACTTCGTCTTTACGATGAAAAGAGACAAAAGATTTCTGTCGGTGATAAAATTAAATTTGTAAGCACACAGGATTTAACAGATTCATTGTGTGTAATTGTTGAAGAACTGTTTGTTTTCGATTCTTTTGAGGAACTGTATAAGACTTTACCTTTGACGGAGTGCGGTTATTGTGAGGAAAATATCGACAAAGCATCACCGCAGGATATGGAGCGTTATTATTCAAAGAAAAAACAAAAGAAATACGGTGTTGTGGGTATAAAGATTTCTTTAATATAATCCCTAAATTTATCTTTTAATATGGCATTTAAGAAATGAAATCCTTATAAAATCATACCAAAATTCTACGATAGAATATATATTATAAAATCCCGTTTATATTGAACGGGATTTTCTTTTTTTGTTGAAAAACCGTGAAACATTTGTTATAATGAATCTAATTGAATGTTAGGAGAATGTATATGGAAAACAATGCAACAATCATAGCCTTGTCTGGTAAAGGCGGCGTGGGTAAAACCTCAATTTCTGCCGCTATTGTGAAACTTCTTGTTGAGGCATATCCCGACAAAAAAATCCTTGCAATTGACGCAGACCCTGCAGTGGGACTTTCAACTGCCCTCGGCATTGAAGTTGAAACTACCATTGACGATATCAGAAAAGAAATTGTGTCAACTGTTGAAGACGGAAACACAAAGGCAGCAATTGAACTTCTCGGTGATGCAAGATACAAAATTTTTGATGCTCTTGTTGAAACAGACGGTTTTGCATTCATCGCTGTCGGCAGACCTGAAAGTGCAGGTTGCTACTGCAAAATCAATGCTTACCTGAAAGAAGTTATCAGCCTTCTTTCTGCCGATTTCGATTATGTTGTTATTGACGGTGAAGCAGGTGTTGAGCAGATTAACCGCAGGGTCATGGAAAAGGTTACACATCTTCTGCTTATCACTGACGCAAGCAAAAAAGGTACGCAGGTAATTTCTACCATTAAAAGTGTTGCCGATGAACTTGTTATGTATAGAAAAATCGGTGCTATTGTGAACAGAATTCCCGATGAAAGCGTTATTGAACACATCAATACAAACGGTATTCCGGTTCTGTCATATATAGAAAATGATAAAAATCTTGCAATTTACGATATTGAAGGCAAAAACATAACAAAACTTCCCGATGATTCCAATGTTGTTGAAGGCGTAAGAAAAGCACTCACAAGCCTTGAAATATTATAAGGAGAAAATTATGAAGGATTTAAAGCATCTTTATGAATTTGAAAAACTTCTGCAGGAAGCAAACAATGAACTGGTACAAAAAGCAAAATTCGACGGAGGAATTGCTCTTGGTTATACCTGTTATCATATCCCCGAAGTGCTTCTTAACTGCGGAAACTGTTTTTCAGTAAGACTCAGAGCACCCAGAACGGGCTCAATGGATATAGCAACTTACTATATGAGTAACTTCCTTTGCGGATATTCAAAGGCAATTCTTGAAAGAGGTATTGAAGGCGGATATAATTTCCTCAATGCACTTCTTGCTTCGGAAACATGTTCGGAAATGAACAGAACTGCAGAGCATTTCGAACTTCTGAATCTTGTTGAAAACGATAAGTTCTTCCTCACATTCCTTGATATGCCTTTCAAAATTGAGGAGCATACACTGAAGCATTATGTTAAACAAACCCGTGTGAAGATTCTCGATAAACTCGCATCGGTTTACGGTGTTGATACATCCGATACTGCACTTCTCAAGGCAGTTGAAGAACATAATGAAGTTTGCAGACTTATGACTGAAATAGGGGACTACCGCAAGGAAGATAACCCGCGTATTACCGGTTATGAGTATCATATTCTCAACCTTGTTACATATTGTTGTCCCAAGGCTCTTATTCTTCCTGCACTTCGTGAAACTGCAGAGGAACTTAAAACGAGAGAGCCCGATGCAAAGAAAAACTACAGAGCAAAAATTGTTGTTGTCGGCTCTGAAATGGATGACCCCGACTTCACTTCACTTATTGAAGACAGCGGTGCACTTGTTGTTGCCGACAGATACTGCTTCGGTGCTCTTCCCGGTAGACAGGAAATAATTATTAACGAAG
>JAZOAX010000135.1:0-4564 GCA_045595685.1 Acutalibacteraceae bacterium | reverse complement strand
CTACTGACTACTGACTACTTGCTACTGACTACTTGCTACTGAGAACTGCCTGCATAGTTTTGTTGGCAACGGGAATGGCCTCGTTGAAGCCCCAACCGCCGTTCTGAAGGCAAACAACAATGGCATAAGGCAGGTCTGCTTTCTGTGAAAAGCCGACAAACCATGCGTGGCTTGTTTCACCTTTAACTTCTGCAGTGCCGGTTTTTCCGCACATTTCAAGATTCGGAAATCTGCTGTCACCGTAGTAGTTTTTCACATTTGAACGAAGAAGTTTCTTCACTTTTGCCGCAGTTTCTGCTGAAAGTTTGACTGCGGTGTTCTGTTTGCTTTTTACATCAACAATTTCGGAAGATTCTTCAACAACATAAGGGGTCATTGCAACACCGTCGTTGGCGATGGCGCCCATCAGCATAAGCATCTGGCAGGGATTGATAAGAGTAGTGTACTGACCGATACCCGCCCAACCGAGGTCGAGGGCAGTGCTTTCTGAAACATCAAAGGTGCTTCTTACGGCAGTAGCCTTGCTGATTTTTACATTTTTTGCAAAGCCAAGGTCTCTCACTGTCTGGGTGAGAGTGTTCTTGCCCACCTTGTTTGCAAGATTTGCAAAAACACAGTTGCAGGAAACGTTAAGTCCTCTTTCAATGTCGACGGTTCCGTGAACACCGTTACAGATAACTTCGCCTGCACCTGTTTCGTATTTTCCCGTGCATTTGAATTTCATTGAATAAAGGTCGGGAAGATTTTCTATGGCTGAAATAAGGGTAACAATCTTGAAAGTTGAACCGGGGGTGAAAACACCTGAAATTGCTCTGTTAAGGTATACACCGTCATAACTTTTGCTTTCAAGGGTTTCATTTGAGGGCTTGTATTTCGGGTCGTATGTCGGTGCTGACACCATACAGACGGTTTCACCGGTTTTGTAGTTATAAACAACAACGGTGCCTTTTTTACCGTTCATAGCCTCATAAGCTGCTTTGCTGATATCGGCATCAACGGTCAGTTTTATATCGCAGCCCTCTGCAGAAGTGATGGTATTGTAAATTCCGTCAATGAAATTGTATCCCACAAGGTTTGAACGGTAGAGAGTCTGCACACCCGTTGCAATGTAACCTGCATTGTCGCCCACAACGTGAAGGGTGGATTTTCTCACGGAACTGTCCTCGTTATACTGCCTTTCACCGTTTACTGTGGAAACAAGAATCTTGCCGTCACGGTCATATATGGTACCTGCAACAGTGAGTTCGCCGTTCTGATAAAGGTGAGTGTTGCCTCTGTTGGCTACCCATACATTGCCGTTTGTTATGAAGGTGTAAAGCATAATTCCCAGACCGATGAAAAAAGCACCGATTAGGAAAAGTATAATATATGTTCTTTTGGTTGTGTTACGCATCGGGACACCTCCTCAGGTTTTATACATTTTCGGGTACGCCCTGATATCTGCCGCTTTTATAAAGGCAAACAGTGCCCAGCAACACACCATACTCGAGCCGCCCTGGCTTATAAAGGGCAGTGTGACACCTGTGAGGGGAAGCAGATCCGTTATGCCGAAAATGTTCAGACAGGTCTGGAAAAGAATCATTGCCGCCGCAGAGCAGGCAGAAATGGAATAGAATGTTGAGGGAGCACTTTTTGAACTTTTAACGGCATAAATTGCAATAAAAGCAAAGGCAATAACTATTGCAAGGGCAATAAGAATACCCATTTCTTCACACACAAGACCGAATACAAGGTCTGTTGTTGAAGCGTAAACGTGACGGAGTTTTCCGTTGCCTACGCCAAGGCCCTGAAGTCCGCCGCTGACGGAATACATCAGAACTCTTGTCTGCTGATATCCTCTGCCGTAAGGGTCTTCCCAGATGTGACGGTAATTTTCAAAACGCGCCATAACATGAGGACGGAAGTAAAGGATAAGCAGTGCACCGATAACTGCCGCAACACAGATGAAAATGATTGAACGCACATCACCTGAGCGCATAAAAGCAATAACGATGAAAGTGAAAAAGAAGATAAGCGCAGTACCGAAGTCTTTCATAAGGAAAAGAATACCGATACAGCCCATTGCAAAAGCAATGTAAAGATAAATATTTTTTGATGTGAGAAGTTTGTCGAGGGTAGCGGCACCCACAAATACAAAGGCAATTTTTACAAATTCCGAAGGCTGAACGGTTATGCCGCCGATTCTTATCCAGTTATATGCACCGTTGATTGCGCCAACGAATTTGTATATGTAAAGAAAAGAGCCTGCAAAGAATATGAGGGTGAAGACCATAAGAAAAGGTCTTATTGCCATAACTCTTTTAACATCCTTGAGATACCACAGAAGAATGTCGTAAACAATAACACCGCCAATAACGGTAATCATCTGCTTGAGCATACTGCCTTCATTTACGCTTTCAGTCAGGCAAAGTCCGATACCGCTGAGAAAGAAGGCGATAAGTTCAAGTTCGAAGTTGATTTTCTTCAGCACATTGTGCATAAATGCAACATAAAGCCACTCAAAAAGAATATAGCCAAGAAGCATAAAGCAAACTTTAAAATGGATTTCTCCGTTTGCAAAAATTACGGGAGTAAAAGATACAACCTGAAAAAGAGTGATAAGAAACAGAATGAAGGATCTGTCAACATAACGGTATTTTCTTCTCATTCTTTCACGGGTGGAAAGCCTGTTTGCCATAACGATCCTCCTATCTGTTGGTTTTATAGTAAAGGCGTTCATCACCAAGAGAAATTACATCTCCGTCAAAAAGAAGCTGGGGTGACAGAACTCTTTCGGAATTGAGCATTGTGATAACATTGGGTGAAGCAGATTCAATTGCCCAACCGTCTTCATAAAGCACAAGAACGGCGTGAACACGGGCAACTTCACGGCTTTTGAGTTTGATATCGTTTTTTATTGCCGAGCCGATGGATACTTCATTTCCGCAAAGGATGAAAACTTCTCCCGAATCTTTGTTGATAAGCCTGGGCTGGAAGAAGGTGACGGGTTTTGAGGGCTTTGACGGAGTGTTGATTGTGTAAGAACTCTTGCCCGAATAAATATCTTCGGAAATTGGGGTATAAGCGCCCTGTGATGTTTTTATGTCAAGGTTAGGTCTGTTGTAATCGTCATAGAAATCATCGGGTGTGATGAAGTCAGTGTCGCTCTGATAAGACGGCTGCGGATTCTGAGGCAGAACTTCACCGTTAAGAATAACGGGTGCCTGCCTTGTTGCAGATGCAGACTGCTTGTTTTTGGATTTTTTCTTTTTCTTACCAACACGCTGAACGGGGTCATCAATAATTTCAAAACGGAAAGGGACACTGCTGAGAGTGATAATATCGCCGTTGTTGATTGTCGCCTTTTTTTCACAGAAAACGCCGTTGACTTTTATTCCGAGTTTTGAGTTCAGGTCATAGATATACCAGCCGTCAATTCTTCGGGAAATTACTGCGTGGGAACGGGAAACGGTGTTATATGCCACTGAAATATCGCAGGTGGCGCTTCTTCCGATTGATGTTTCCCACATATTGAGGGCGTATTTTTCTCCTGTTTTCATATCAATGATATATCCGTAAATTTTCTCTTTCGGGTGACCGAACAAAAGTGTCATAATACACTTTGTAAGAAGAATTACGGTGACAACGGGGAGTATATATCTTGAAATCAATGTTATAAATTCCATAACTGCCTCCTTTCAACTTTCGGGGCAAAGATAATATATTATAGTTTAGCATATTATGGATATAATGTCAAAATATAGAATTAAGCACGCTTTGACATCGGAGCTTTTCTGTTTGATAATTATACACTCGGTATTTTTATCTCTAACTTTAATTTCTTTATCAACTTTTCTCCCGCTCGAGCCGCTTGGGCTCTTACTTTTGCCGATTGTGGCAAAAGTAAGCAAAAACACGCTTCTACTAAACTTTCCGAAAGAGGCTCATTTGCCGAGAAAGGTTTTATGATGTTTCAAGATATATTCCTTTCCAAATGTTTTATCTTTCTTCAGCATTATTTTATCGGCAAAACCGCAATTTCTCCCGTCAGTCACACCTCTGTCAAAGAGTTTCACAGTGTGCCTTAATATCAGGTTTAATATATAAATCCGCTGAGTTTACATTTCTCTAAGGTTAATCTTGTCTTCTTTACTTTATATTCCTTTATTCACCGTATATTCCGACAGTCGCTGACCGCTACGAACATATTTCAGAAAAAGACTTCCGTCAGCCTTTGTACGAATACCCGAAGGCTGTGCTTTATTATTTGATGATGCTATATACTAGGTATTTTTAACTTCAGGTTTAATATTTTCCGTTAACTCAGTACGCTTATGCCGCTTGGGCTCTTACTTTTGCCTTTATGTTTCATCAACCAATCAGTCGGGTACGCTGCGCTTGGCGTTACTTTTGTCTTGGCAAAAGTAACCAAAACCGTTCAGTCCTCGGATGATGCTTGTTTATTCGGTATTCTACCGAATGCCACGAGCATCACCGCAAAAAGAAATATTATAATCCCCGTTTTGAGTATGGCTTTCCCGTGCTTTTGATTTATGCCCGCACAACGTCCTCAGGAGTCAGCGGC
>JAZOAX010000134.1:0-13613 GCA_045595685.1 Acutalibacteraceae bacterium | reverse complement strand
ATGCAGTGTGTATGTTCGGGGGAGTTGATATAATATGACATCCTTTCAGAGAATAGTAAGAGATGTTGCAAATCTTCTTGCCATACTTCTTGTTGCGGGAATATTTATCAGCACAGCATCACTTCTGTTTTTAATCACGGGCGGATTCTCACTTAAAGACCATATTGTTGAACAGCAGCAGAATGTTGATTTTTCACAGTCTTATTCATCTGTTGAAGAAATTGAAATTGATATTGCTTCAGCAAGCCTTAATGTTGTTGTCGGCAGTGAACTTAAAGTTGAAACCAACGATAACTCAATCAGCGTAAAGCAAAAGAAAAACAAACTCAAGGTTGAAGAAAATGCTGAAATACTTTCTTTCTTCGACGATACTGTAATTACTCTGTATCTTCCCGCTGATGTTTACTATAAAGAGTTTGAAATTGAAACAGGCTCTGGGGCAGTCAGCATAGAAAGCCTTAACTGTCAAAAACTGAGTATCGACCTTGGCGCAGGCAAAACTTCAATCAATAATCTTAATGTTACGGATAAAGCAGAAATTGATGCAGGTACGGGCAAAATTCAGATTGATAACTGCAAAATCAATAACCTTGATTTTGACCTCGGAGTCGGTAAAGGCACTCTTAACGGAACACTCACGGGTAAAAACAGAATTGATGTCGGTGTAGGTGATTTCGTATTCACTTCTCAGGCACCTATGAGCGCATACACAATTGATGCAAGTACCGGTCTCGGTGAATTCACCGTAGGCTCAGAAACCATTACCGATGACCGTACTTTCGGCAGCGGAGAAACTTCTATAAGAGTCTCAGGCGGAGTCGGCAGTGTTAAAATTGAATTTGCACAGTAATTAAAAAAAGACGGAACTCATCCGTCTTTTTTCAGTTCATTCAAAAGTTCCTTTTTCGTATTTTCAATTCTTCCGTCAATAACTGCCTCAAGAAGAAAATCCAGTCTTTCACCGATTTCCTTTCCCTTATAGCCCATTTCTATAAGATCGTGACCGTTTACGGCAAGGTCTTTTAAAGAAAAACACTGCTGCTGTTTTATAATGCTTTCTGTCATTTCTCTCAGAATTCTGAAATGCTCAAACCGTGTCCTGAATTCATCTGCAAGGCCCGATGTGTCTGCCGTCTGCAAAGCGATAAGGTCAAAAAGCAGGTCTTCACCTATTGAGCGGAGTTTTCGTTTGAGTATTCTCTCACTTTCTTCAATGGGGTTATCGTGAAGTTTAATGAGTTTAACTGTTTTTTCTCGGGTGGCATTGTCGCATTTCAGTCTCAGGAGAATTTCATCGGCAATTTTTGCACTCAGTGACGGGTGACCGTAAAAATGCCCCACACCGTATTCGTCAAAAGTCATACATCGCGGTTTAGAAACATCGTGAAGAAATGCGGCGAGTCTCAGATGGGGAATCGGTGCTATGCTTTCTGTCACAACGGCAGTGTGCTCAAGCAGGTCATATTGATGGTGAAAATTGTGCTGGTTGAAGCCTTTCATTGCCGCAATTTCGGGAATGAATACACTCAGTATCTCAGAATAGTCAAGTAGCACCTTCTTAACGTTTTTTCCGCAAAGAAGTTTAACTGTTTCGGAATATATTCTTTCCACGGAAATGTTACTCAGAAGTTCTTTGCAATTGAACATTGCATCTGCCGTTTCTTTTTCAATGCTGAAACCAAGTGCGGAGGCAAAACGCAGGGCTCTCAGAATACGCAGGGAGTCCTCGCGGAATCTTTCTTCGGCATTTCCTACGCAGCGAATGATACCCTTTTCAATGTCGTTTCTGCCGCCGAAAAGGTCAATATATCCTTCCTTTGAGTTGTAGGCGATACTGTTAATTGTAAAGTCTCTGCGGCATAAATCGTCTTTTATGTCTTTTGTAAAATACACTTTGTCGGGGTGTCTGCCGTCACTGTAGCCTTCCTCTGTTCTGAAAGTTGTAATTTCAATGGGTGTATGCTCAATCAGCAGTGTAACAGTCCCGTGTTTGAGTCCCGTTTCTATTACGGGAAAATCCTTGAAAATCTCCTGAGTCTCTTCGGGCAGTGCACTTGTCGTAATGTCTGTATCGTGAGGCTCTTTTCCCATAAGCATATCTCTCACACATCCGCCAACAAGATATGCACTGTGACCGTGGGCAGAGAATGTGTTTATCACAAATTCAGATTTTTCATTCATCGTTTTCATTCATTTCACCACCGTTTAACATAGTTGTGCTAATTTGTATTATACTACCAAAGTAACATTTTTTTCAATATGGTTGCATTGATTTATCTTTTGTGTTAAAATTACAATGAATAAATTTGTGAAAAAGGGACAGTGAAAAAAATGGAAAATAATTACGGCAAATTCCGTAAAGCGGCATTCGGCGGTTTCAACAGAGAAGATGTAATCAACTATATTGAAAAAATGAAAAATGAATTCTATGATTATCAGAAGGAAGTTGAACAGACCGTTGCGCAGCTCAACGCAAAAATAAGAGAACTTGAAAGCACTTGTCAGACAATGGCAGAAACTGCACATGAACCTCTTACGGAAGAAGTTAATGAGTCCGCAGATCCCGTAACAGATATCAATGAAGCAACTCAGAAACTCCGTATGGTTGCCGACGAACTTTGCAAAAGCCTTTGCAGTTTTATGCACAGAGTTTCAGAGAATGCCGTTTCAGTTGTAATCGAAAAAGAAGAACCCGCAGAAGAAATCGTAGCAGAAGACGAAGAAACTTCTGAAGATATAACCGAAGAATGTGCTGAAGAAATTTCCGAAGATAAAGTATCTTTAATCCTCAAAGCAACATCTTCTTTCTGCTGTGAAAAAGTTGCTGAAAACAGCGGAAATACAGAAGACACCATTGCCGAAAAAAGAAATATTCTTGATATTCTCGGCGGTGCAGCATTTGTAAAATAAACTTTTAAGGATGTGAAAGAATAATGAAAGGTAAAGCCGTAAAAATGAAAAAAATCGGAACAGCAGTTTTTCTCATTTTAAGTCTTACAGTTCTCTTTACTCTTTTCACTTTTGCCGCAGACGATAATTTTGAAAAAAGCATAGCGGCATTCCCTGAAAGTTATAAGCCTTATCTTCGTGAACTTCACGAAAAGTATCCGAAATGGGAGTTTGTTCCCTTTATGACTAATCTTGACTGGAACGATGTTGTAGAAGGGGAATACGGCGTACAGTCTCTTGTTCATTCATCATCGTCAAGTAAAATATGGAAAAGCCACGATGAAGGCGACTTTGACCCTGTAAACAACACCTTTTACTATAAAGACGGAGGCTTTGTTCAGGCAAACAGATTTGCCGTTGAATATTTTATCGATCCGAGAAACTTTCTTACGGAAGACAGCATTTTTCAGTTTGAGATTCTTGAGTTCAGTGAAAACTACACAATCGATATGATTGAAAAAATTCTCAAAGGCTCATTTATGTCTAAGGCAAAAATATCCTATTATAAATATTCGGAAAAGAATGACCAACTCACAAAAGTAAATACTAATGAAACCTATGCTCAGGTCATTTACGATGCAGGTAAAACATACAACATAAATCCCTGCTATCTTGCGTCAAAAATTCTCAACGAAGTGGGCTCAGACGGCAGTTACAGCATCTACGGCGACCATCCCACATATCCGGGAATATATAATTTTTATAACATCGGTGCAACCGACGGCAGCGGAGCAATTGCAAGAGGACTTCTTTGGGCAAAGGGCGGTACCGCAAACAAAACAACATACGGAAGACCCTGGAACACCCCGAGAAAATCCATAATGGGCGGTGCACAGTTCCTCAGTGAAGAATATATCGCAAAGGGACAGTTTACGGGCTACCTTCAGCGCTTTAATGTAAACCCCGACGGCTATTATAAACTCTATAACCATCAGTATATGACAAACCTTACGGGTGCACTGTCTCAGGGCTACACAACCTTTGCTTCCTATGCGTCATTCGGTATGCTGGACACAAGCATTACTTTCTCCATTCCCGTTTATGAAAATATGAGCGGTCAGGATAATGCGGAAGGTACCATGAAACTCACAGATACGAGGCTTCAGCACGGTACCGTCAATTCATCAAGAGCAGCACTTAAAACAGGCCCTGCAAAAAGTTATGCCGATGTTAAAACTTCATCGGGTTCAGCCGTAGCAGTAGCATCGGGTGCAAAAGTAAAGATTATTTCAAAGCATTTCACCGATTCGGAATATTATCTTAACATTCTTGCCTGTCCCATATGGTATAAGGTCAGTATTACGGTGAACTCCGTTACCTATCAGGGATATGTTGATGCAGATTTTGTGGATATCACTACAACAACAAATGTAACTGCGGGTGAATTCGATGTGCAGTTTTTCAAAACAAACAACAACCTTTACGGCGGACTTGTTTCGTCGGATTACAGATACTGCACCGTATCTGACGGTGACACAGTAAAGTTTCTGAAAAACGGCAGTGTTTATATCACTTCTTATAATTCCACCGGCGGATACGATAAAGCAAAATACACCGTAACTTCCACCGGTTATGCAGTGAAAAACCTTAAAACCTCAGCGGCAGACAGTAGTGTCACTGTCAGCGTATCAAAAAACACAGTTGCTGAAAAATACGGATTTTTCCTTGTAAACAGTGAAACGGGAGAAGTTAAAGTTTCAAGTAAAACTACCAACAAAACAACTTTCAAAAACCTTGAAAGCGGAACAAAATACGATGTCTTTGCCCGTTATGTCCTTGATTACGGATATGTCAACGGACCTATGAAAAAGACTTCATTTACAGTAAGACCCGATATCGCGACGAATCTCACATATTCAACTTCTCAGAAAGGCGGATACACACTCAAATGGACTACTGCCGCCAAAGCAACGGGATATGAGGTGTATTTCCTTGACGAAACATCAGGGGAAAATGTTAGAATCGGCACTGTAAACGAAAACAAAGGTACTTTCGATATCACTGCAGAACTGTTGAAAGCCGGTACTTATGCGGTTAAAACATTTTTGCATAGTGGCGATACCGTTCTGTATTCAGATTTCTCAGACCCGATTGTGATTGAACGGATAGTTAACCTTACTGTTGTTGACGGTTATGCCGTATCAGGCCGTAAAACAAATTCAATGAAAATTTCATGGAATGAAGTTGCAGATGCGGACGGCTACAGATTTTATCAGAAAATCGGCGGAAAATGGACACTTATTACAGAAACGGCAGATACAAGTTACACTGTGAATAATCTTGAATCTGGCACAAAGTACAGTTTCACCGTTAAAGCATACGCCGATGTGGGCGAAAACAGGCTTATGTCACCTGCATATAAATCTTTCAGCACAGTAACCAAGGTTTCCTCAGTAACAAATCTTACGCTTACAAGTCCCTATGCAACTCAGGTTAAACTTACTTGGGATAAAGTGCAGGGTGCAACAGGTTACAGAATTTATTTGTATAATTCCGCTAAAAACAGTTGGAAAACTCTTGCAACAGTAGCAGATTCCGAGTACCTTGCAAAAAATCTTACAGAAGCAAGGGAATACAGATTCTCTGTCAGAGCGTTAATTCAATATGACGGTGAAAAAATCACAAGTAATCCTGTTCGTCAAAGTACAACCACCAGGTGTAAAAGACCGACACTTACTGTCACAAACACAGCATCGGGCACAGTGAAATTAATATGGAGTAATGTTGAAAGGGAAACGGGCTATCAGGTGTGGTATAAATCCGACACTGACAGTTCTTATAAAAAACTTTCAAACTATGCCGCAGATAAAACTACGGCAAGCAAAAAAGGCCTTGAAAAAGGCAAAACCTACAGTTTCAAAGTAAGAGCATATAAAAAGGTTGATAACAGATATGTCTACAGTCTTTACAGCAAGGTAAAAACAATTAATGTGAAATAAATAACGGGAATATATAGGTTCAAATGCAAGAAAAAACACTATATTTTCCAAAAAAAATTCAACTAATTTTTATTTTGTTATTGACAAATCGGGTGGACATATATATAATGTTATTCGTTAATATGAGGTGAGTTATGTTTATTGAACTTGAAAACTTGTTTAACGGCGGAATCGACAGTATTCCCGTGGACTATGAATTTGATTTTTCCAAAGAGGAAGTCAGCGGTGTGTTTCCATTCACAGCACCTGTAAAACTTTGTGGTGAAATCATAAATTCGGCGGGTCTTGTCACCATCAGTGCGAAGATTATCTTCACAATGGATATCCTCTGTGACAGATGTGCCGAAAGTGCACAACTCAGTTTTGAAGTTCCTATGGAACACGGTCTTGTTTCACATCTTAACGACGAAGAGAATGATGATTACATTCTTATCGAAGATATGAAACTTGACATTGAAGAACTTACTTTAGAAGACATTTATCTTGCACTTCCCGGCAAACTTCTTTGCAAAGAAGACTGCAAAGGCGTGTGCCATCGCTGTGGTGCAAACTTAAATGAAGGTCCCTGCAACTGCAAAAAAGAGATTGACCCTCGTTTTGAGGCTCTTATGGATTTGCTGGGAGATTAATCAGTAAACTTTTTATTATTATTTATAAGGAGGTGCTGGAAGATGGCAGTACCAAAGAGAAGAGTATCAAAGGCAAGAAGAGATAAGAGACGTTCAAATGTGTGGAAACTCGACGCTCCGACACTTGTAAGATGCAAGCAGTGCGGTGCATACACTGTACCCCATAAGGTTTGCGCTGAGTGTGGCTATTACAAGGGCAAGCAGGTTGTTGTTAAGGACGAAGACTAAGCCTTTGGAACTTTGAGAGGTGGAGAAGCAGACGGCTTTCTTCACCTTTTTTACGTATTTTACGGGAGGTGAGAGTGTGGCAGTTGTAATAAAGGATGTCAGAAAATGGTCTGCGCTTTTTTTCAAAGGTATAAAAAGCGGCGATAAACTTCTGACAATCAATTCCAATGAAATCAACGATTTTCTTGATTATCAGTTTTACCTGAATGAAGAGAAACTTGTTTTGGAAATTGAACATAAAGGCAAGGTTAAGAAAATCAGCCTTTCCCACAAAAGTGAAGACGATATCGGTCTTGAGTTTGAAACATATCTTATGGATGAGCAGAAAAGGTGCCATAATAAGTGCATCTTCTGTTTTATTGACCAGAATCCCGAAGGTATGCGCGAAACTATCTATTTCAAAGACGACGACTCACGTTTGTCCTTCCTTTTCGGAAACTATATCACACTCACAAACCTTTCTCAGAAAGACATTGACAGAATAATTAAAATGCATATAAGCCCGGTGAATGTTTCTGTTCACACAATGAACAAGGAACTGCGCGTGAAGATGATGCACAACAAAAAGGCAGGGGACTGCCTGGATTATCTCCGGATGTTTTCAGATGCAGGCATTGATATCAACACTCAGCTTGTGCTTTGTCCCGGCATAAATGACGGCAAAGAACTTGAATTCAGCCTTAATGAACTCAGTAAACTTTATCCCTGCATAAAGAGCATTGCAGCCGTTCCCGTGGGTGTAACAAAACACCGTGAAGGGCTTTTCGAAATGCCTGAATACACAAAAGAAACCGCAGGCGGAGTTATTGATATAATTGAAAAATTCGGCGAAGAATTCAAGAAAAAGCACGGCACAAGGCTTGCTTATGCAGCAGACGAGTTTTATCTTAAGGCAGAAAGAAACATTCCCACAGCCGATTATTACGAAAATTATCCGCAGATTGAAAACGGTGTCGGTATGTGGACGAGCCTTCTTGATGAAGTTACGGATGCGCTGAGTGATATTGATTCCGAAGCCGATATAGAAAGAAAACTCAGCATTGCAACGGGCGTTGCCGCTTATCCTCTCATTAAGAGCATAGCGGACAGAATTATGGCACTTTACCCCAAGGTACACATAAATGTTTATGAAATAAAAAATGATTTTTACGGTCATTCAATAACTGTAGCAGGTCTTATTACTGCAAGTGACCTTATCAATCAACTTAAAGACAAGCACCTTGACGGACTTCTTCTTATTCCTGAAGTTATGCTTATGACGGACGGAAATCTGTTCCTTGACAATTATTCTGTTGAGGATGTAGAACAGGCCCTTGGTGTGAATATTGACACTGTTGCGTCAGACGGTGTAGATTTGGTAAATAAAATTATCGGATAATATATAAGGAGGCGATAAATATGGCAAGACCAATTGTTGCTATTGTAGGCAGACCTAATGTTGGCAAAAGTACCCTTTTCAACAAACTTATCGGTCAGCGCCTTTCAATCGTCGACGATACTCCCGGTGTTACAAGAGACCGTATCTACGGTGACTGTGAATGGCTTAACCGTCATTTCCTTCTTATTGACACGGGCGGTATTGAACCGAAAAGTGACGATATAATTCTCAAACAGATGCGCCGTCAGGCTCAACTTGCAATTGACAGTGCTGATGTTATAATTTTTGTAACAGACCTTCGTTCAGGTGTTGTTGCAACGGACGAAGATGTTGCCGCAATGCTCATTAAAAGCGGAAAACCTCTTGTTCTCTGCGTTAATAAGTGCGATACCGTTGGTGAAATGCCTTTGGAATATTACGAGTTCTATAACCTCGGATTAGGCGACCCCATAGCAGTTTCATCTGTTCACGGTCACGGAACAGGCGACCTTCTTGATGCAGTGCTTGAATATTTACCCGAGCAGGAAGAGGACGAGGAAGACGACAGCACAATTAAAGTTGCCGTAATCGGTAAACCAAATGTAGGTAAATCTTCTCTCATAAATGCAATTTCAGGTGAAGAAAGAGCAATTGTGTCAAATATCGCAGGTACCACAAGAGATGCCACCGACACATTTATAACAAATGAATTCGGCGAATTTATGTTTATTGACACTGCGGGTCTCAGAAGAAAAAGCAAGGTTGAAGACCAGATTGAAAAGTATTCTGTTATCCGTGCAAAAATGGCAGTTGAAAGAGCTTCTGTCTGTGTTATTATGATTGATGCCGTTGAAGGCTTCACCGAACAGGACAGTAAGGTGGCAGGTATTGCTCACGAAATGGGTAAGGCTTGCATCATTGCCGTAAACAAATGGGATGCCCTTGAAAAAGACGGCAAGACTATGGACAGTTACCGTAAAAAGCTGATGAACGACTTTTCTTTTATGTCCTATGCGCCAATTATTTTTATCTCTGCAAAAACAGGGCAGAGACTTGACAGACTTTTTGAACTTATTAAGTTTGTTGATGAGCAGAATTCAATGCGAATTTCAACGGGTAAACTTAACGATGTTCTCGCATCGGCAACTGCAAGAGTTCAGCCTCCCACAGATAAGGGCAAGCGTCTTAAAATTTACTATATGACTCAGGCATCAACAAGACCGCCTACGTTTGTGTGCTTTGTTAACGATAAAGAACTGTTCCATTACAGTTATCAGCGTTATCTTGACAATCAGATAAGAGAAGTATTCGGTCTTGAAGGCACACCCACAAGGTTTGTTATAAGAGAAAGAGAAAAGAAATAATTTCAGACAGCAAAAAGTTGTATCAGTATTGCAACTTTTTGCTGTTTTTGCGTTTGCATATTTATATTTTTAGTCGAAGAAGAAAAAATACTGTTTTTTTATAAAAAATGTGTTACTTTTTTGAAAAAACGGGACTATATATACAGAGGATGAATTAATAAAATATTAATTCTTACAAAAATATGAACTCTATTGACTATGAATATTAAAAGGAGTATGATTACTGTGCAAATTACGGGAGAAGACAAAAAATATCGGGTGAAACAAATGAGAAAAGATAAAAACGCTTGTCCTTTACATAATAAACTTCTCAATAAAAATAAATATGGAATAAACGGTGGATATTTTATTATGTTCACCGCAATTTTTGCTGTTCTCATTCTCATAATTCTCAGAGAATTTATTATTGATGACCGTACTCTTGTGCGAAACGGTGACGCTTTTATGCAGCACTACAAAGCCCTTATTTATCTTGCAAAATATATAAGAGAATTTATCAGAAACATTTTGTTTGAACACAGATTTGTTATACCTCAGTGGGATTTTGAAGTCGGTATGGGCTCGGACATTATCAGCACCTTTGCTTATTATTCCTTCGGTGACCCCTTTAATTACCTGAGTTTTCTTGTTCCCACAAGGTATATACATCTTTATTACGAGACAATGATTGTGCTCAGACTTTACTGTGCAGGTCTCAGTTTTTCATACCTCTGCTTTAAAACGGGCGAGAAAAATAAATTTGCCGTTCTTGCAGGCGCACTTACCTATTGTTTCAGTGCCTGGGCAGTTTATTCGGGCCTGAAGCATCCCTACTTTATTAACCCTATGGTATTTTTGCCACTTATAGTTTTAGGTGTTGAAAAAGTAATCAAGGGTAAAGGAATTTTCCTTCTTTCCTTTATGGTTGCACTTGCCACAATAAGCAATTTCTATTTCTTCTATATAATCGTACTGCTCACGGTTATTTATGTAGCAGTGAGAATTATATCTCTTTATAAAACAGATATCAAAGCAATGGTTAAACCCTTTTTCACCATTGCAGGAGCCTCGGCTTTGGGTGTATGTATGGGCGCAGTTCTGTTCCTGCCCGTTGTTCTGGCTTTCCTTGGCGACTCCCGTTCTTCCGCAGAACACACCATAGGTCTGTTTTATTCGTTGGCATCATATATGAGACTGCCTGTATCTTTTCTTACTTCGGGTACGCCTTCATCATGGCTTTATCCCGGTGTGTCTGTTCTGTTCATACCGAGTCTTGCCATATTATTTGCACAGAAAAAGAAAAATACTCACATTAAGACATTGATAATTATCTGCCTTGTTATGATGTGTTTCCCCGTTTTCGGCAAAATCTTTAACGGATTTTCCTATGCCTGCAACAGATGGTGCTTCGGCTATGTTCTTGTTGCCGCGTATATTGTAACTATTTCCTGGAATAAACTGCTCGGTGCACATAAAAGAGATGTAATGGCAGCAACCGTCGGAATGGTAATTATAACCGTTCTTAGTCTTGTCCTGAGTTCAAAACTCAGAAGTGAAGCGATTGTACCTTTTGTTCTGTTCGGAATAATTGTTGCAATTATCTCTCTGCTTTGTGCCGGAAAGATTAAGATTAACCCTGTAGTTCTGCAGATAATTTTTATCGGTTTTGCAGTAGTGAGTATTATAACTTATTCACATTATATGATTTCTCCTGCAGGAAGAAATTATGTTTCAGAATTCTCCGAAGAGGAATTTTACACACACGGCACATATAAAAGCGACCGGAAGGTGCTTAAGGCATCAAAGGGAGATACTGACAATTTCTGGCGTTATACAGGCAGAGAAATCTCCAAAAATTCATCATTCCTTTCTTCTCTCAGGTCAACACAGTATTACTACAGCCTTTCAAACGGCAATATTTCAACCTTCAGAGTTGAGATGAATATGAATGAAAATTCACCTTATTCATACAGAGGCTTTGACTCGAGAACAGTTCTCAGTAATCTTGCATCTGTAAAATACTTTGTCAATATGGATAAATCCAACAAATCTGCACCCTACGGTTACGAAAAAACCAAAACTAAGGGCGTGTGGAAGAATAAGTATACTCTGCCTTTCGGATACACCTACGACAGTTACATCACAAAAGATCAGTTTGACTCACTTGATAATTCTGTTGACAGAGAGCAGATTATGCTAAGTCATGTTGTTCTTGAAGATGAAACAGACCTTATTAAAACGGGGGATATTAACCCCACAAGTATTGATGTTGACTATAAGGTCAACTGTGTAGGAAAGCATGTTACAGGTGATAAAAATAAATTTGTTGTAACCAAAAAGGGTGCAAAAGTTGAATTTATTTTCCCGGCAGTTGAAAACGCAGAAACTATCCTTTCTCTCGTAAATCTTGATTTCAAGGGGACAAATCCTTATGATCTTTATTCGGACAATACCGATGTGGATCCCTATAATCTTTTCAGTTTTGACGGAATAAGTGAGGAAGAATCAAGAAATATCAATAAAAAGAAAAATCTCTGGAAACAGGAAAACCGTGTTAATTTTGAAGTAATCGGTCGCGGAGAAGACGGCAAAAAGTATAAAAACACATTCTTCTATTACTCTCCGACGGCATCATTTTACACCGGCAGAAGAAATTTTGATATAAATATCGGATATGTTGAAAAAGGAATTAAAAAAATAACCCTTGTGTTCACACAACCGGGAACATACACATTTGATGACATCAGAGTTATTGCTCAGACAATGGACGGTTACGAAGAAAAAGTGTCTGAACTGAAACAGGATACTTTACAAAATCTTGTTTTTGACTATAATAACATCAAAGGTGATATTTCTCTGAACACGGGCAAAGTCCTTTGCCTTTCAATGCCCTATGCAAACGGCTGGACTGCTTATGTTGACGGTGAAGAAACCGAACTTGTTAAAGTAAACGGTATGTATACGGGTCTGCTTCTTGAAGCAGGTGACCACGAAATTGAACTCAGATACAGCACACCCGGGCTGAAATTAGGTATTGCAATATCTTTTGTCAGCATTGCGTTTTATATTTTCCTTTTTGTTTACTCCCGTAAACAAAAAGGAGAAAAATCTTCAAAGGTGCTGTGAAATAAATTAATATCTGTCGATAAAGAAAGAAGTGTATAAAATGAAAATTAAACATTCGCTCGTTGTGCCTTGTTACAACGAGGAAGGTAATGTTGAAAAGTTTCTCATTGAAACAAAAAAAGCAATGAAAGACTATACAGACGATTATGAAATTGTTTTTGTAAACGACGGCAGCCGCGATGATACTCCCAAAAAACTCAGAAAAATCTGGCAGGAAAATAAGGATGTCAAAATCAAGGTTGTGAACTTCTCCCGTAATTTCGGCAAAGAAGCGGCAATGTTTGCAGGCTTCACTTACGCAGTGGGTGAGTATGTCACAATTATTGACGCTGACCTTCAGCAAGACCCGAAATATGCCGTTCAGATGGGAAGAATCCTTGACGAAAACCCCGATTGCGATATGGTTGCGGCTTTTCAGGAAGAAAGAAAAGAAGGAAGGTTTATCACTGCCTGCAAAACAATGTTTTATAAAACAATTAACAAGGTTACCGAAGTGGATTTCATTTCAGATGCAAGTGATTTCAGAACACTCAGAAAAAGTGTTGTTGAAACAATTATTGCCCTTCCCGAATACCACCGTTTTTCAAAAGGTATCTTTTCCTGGGTCGGTTATAACACCATCTCCATTCCTTATGAAGTAAGGGAAAGAGAAAGCGGTGAGACAAAGTGGAACTTTATGAAACTTCTGAAATATGCCCTTGACGGTATCATTGCATATACAGATATGCCGTTGAAACTGCCTTTATACAGCGGAATTGCAATGGGGATACTCTCACTTCTTCTTTTTGTTGTCTTTTTTGCCATTGACATTTTTACTGCTGCAGTTATATCTTCAGGATATCTTGCAGCGCTCATTCTCCTTGTTGCCGCAATTATCTGCGTGTTTATGGGTATATTTGGCTATTACATCGGAAAAATACACACACAGGTCAAGGAAAGACCAATTTTTATTGCTAAAGAGATTTTGAATTATGAAAACGATTAAAGACTTGATTATTAAATATAGGGAACTCATCACCTATGTGGTTTTCGGCGGACTTAC
>JAZOAX010000133.1:0-13253 GCA_045595685.1 Acutalibacteraceae bacterium | reverse complement strand
AAAAAGAGATAGAGACCGGTGATAGATTAGAAATATTTTTCAAAGATGTTGAGAGTACCAATCTTGGTTGGGAATTTATGATGTATGATAGGTTTGTTATAAAAGGAAATGCAGTATGGCTAATCCAGTCTAAGCCGCAGTATGAACTTTTTCATGAGGGAAACACAATCGGAGCATCTGTGTGGTATCCATATGCTGGGAGATGTGAGGGTTCTGAAAACTTAGATTTTTTAGTTGAGAGTAGGTTTAGTAAGAAGTAACATAGGTAGGTTAGCATGAATACCTCACCCGTCACTTCGTGACACCCGCTCGTGTGGAGAGGTCAAATTTAATTCAAAATTGCACCCGACTAGGTAGGGGGCAGTAGTTAGTAGTCAGTAGTTAGTAGTAAGTAGCAAGGAAGCCTTGCCTCTCCCTGCGGGAGAGGTGGCAGCCGTCAGGCTGTCGGAGAGGGCAAACTGAATGCTGCATCAGTAATCAGAGAATAAAATAATAAAAATGGCGACCGTCGGTCGCCATTTTTATTATTTTATACTGAGCGGGCAGAATTTAAATTCCACCGCTTTGTCCGGCGCAATTCTGCATTCTGCATTCAGAAATCAGCTGCCGATAAGACCTTCTTTAAGTGAAACATCAAAGCCCTGCTCTTTGTATCTGTTATACATATCAATGTTGTTGATGATGTTAACAATTCTGCCCACGAAGAAAGCGATGGGCTTGAGATACCATGCTGAGTTTTTGTAGTTGTGGCCGCCTGCCTTTGAAGTTTTTGTAATTGTGAGACGGTTGAATTCTTCGCCGCTTTCAACGGTGTAAGATTTGAATGTAAGGGTGTCTTCAGTGAATTCCATAAGGCTGAATACGGTTTCTTCCTCAAGCCATACATAACCTGCGTTTTCGCCAACGGGAGGTGTGTTGCCTTCATCGTCAAGAAGCGGTGCGTGACGGCTGATGGAACCGGATGCCATATAGATTGTGCCTGCAGGGTCTGTAACTTCTGCGTTGTGACCGATTTTTTCAACGGTCTTTCTGCCGTAAATTACATTTGACATACTGTAGTAATGGCTGTGGCCGTAAAGCACCATATCAACACCGAATTCATCAAAGAAAGGTGTCCAGAGAAGGCGGAGCATAGTGTTTTCAGTGTCAAGCCAAGGCTCTCTGCCGCCGAACATATCGTGGTGCATTGAAGCAATAATCCAGGTTGCATCGGGGTTGGCTTCAGTTGCTGCTTCCATAAACTTGTAATGCTCTTTCATTGAAACGTTGCATGAGTCAAGCATAAGGAAAAGTGCATTGCCGTATCTGAACCAGTAGTCAGTACCGATGTATGATCTGAAAGTCTGGTCGGGTTCGTTGGGGTTAGCGGTGTAGTACTTGTAGCCTACGCTCTTTCTGTCGTGGTTACCAACGGTGATTGCAAGGGGGATTGACTTGACAATGTTTGAACTGCTGAGACCTTCAAATTCATTACGAAGACCCTCTGATGCCTGGTCACCGCCTGAAAGGATAACATCAAGGGTTTTGCCTTCACCCGCTGCCTTGATAATTGCTTCTTCAAGGGTTGTATCCCAGAGGAATGAAGTGTCTCTGAGCTCGTTGGGGCTTTCTTCGCTGTCTTCAGTAATGTGAATGTCGGAAACATAAACTGCAGTGAAAGAATCTGCCTTTTCAACATTGAAAGTGTAAGTCTTGGATTTGAAATCACCGCTGATGCACTTGTATGTATAAATACCTGCTTCAAGGTTTTCGACAACTGCCCAGAGACGGTTGTCTCCCTCGGGAGTCTTCTTTACGGATGCAGTGATTTTTTCTGTACCCTTAAGGCTCTTGAGTTCAACATAACCTTCTGCCGCATCTGAATACCAGGCAATGATTCTGCTGCTTTCATCGCTGCCGGGGAACATTGTAACGGCTGCATTGATGGTTTCTGTGCTCTTTTCCCATGCTGCGTCCCATATACCTTTGCTTAAATCATCAAAGCCTGCCATAGCAGTTGATGAAACGCTGAAAAGCATAATAACAGTAAGAACGAGACTTAAAAATCTTTTTGCGTTTTTCATTTTTGCTTTCTCCTTTTCATCAGGAATTAAATTTTGCAACACGATTATAACAAATAATATTCCAAAAGTCTACAAATATGATTATAATTTTCATTTAATAAAAAGAAAAAATACCGCAGATTTTCCGCGGTATTTTATATGAAGATGGGTTGTTATGCTGTTTCGGCAGCCTCACGCTTTTCCCTTATGAAAGCGTAAATAGGCTCGAGTTTTTCTTTTGTGAGGGGATATCCGAATCTCATAAGAATCCATACGCCTGTGTAAACAACGGCGGGAATGATTGTGCAGATAAACATAATCTTTTTACTTGTATCGTTTTCTGTGATGAAGCCGATACCTGCAACATCCTTGTCGTACTTCGCCCACTGAAGAAGGTAAAGACCGAGGGTGTCGGCAATTGTCTGACCGAATTTACGGGAGAATGTGTATACTGCATAAACGGCGCTTTCGTTTCTTATACCTGTTGCATATTCCTGGTAGTCGATAACGTCCATAACAACTGCCCAGCAGGTAAGGCTTACGAAGGTGTAACCCATACCGATTACGAAAAGAGCAATCATAAATATGGGCCAGGGGAGTCTGCCGTTTACGGGGTCGATAAGGTCAAGAATTGACTGGTTGTTGGCAATAATTGCAATGGCAACTGCAGAAATTGCAGAAACGATTGTTGCTTTGCCGCAAAGTTCCTTTTTGCCGTACTTTGCAGAAAGTTTGCCTATGAAGGGAATAAGGATAACTGTGGGAAGATATGTACAAACAGTACCGAGAAGGCTGAGGTTTGTGTTTTCAAAGTAGTTCTTATAAAGGTATGCGTTGAAAGAGCCGAACTGAAGCTGACCGCTGATAAGCACACCTGCAAGTGCAACGGTAACAAAAGGACGGGACTTCAGAAGACCGAGATAGGTTGCCTTGAAGTCAATTTTAGGCTCTGCTTCTGAGGGTACTCTTTCTTTGGTGGATTTATAACCCCAGAGATAGAAAATAAGTGAAAGCACAGCCATGGCAATGCCGAAAATAAACATTTTGTTGCCGTCTGCCTGCTGAACTTCTTTGCCGTTGATTGTTACATTGTTGTATATGAACATGGGTGCAACAAAAAGAACAACTGCACCGCCTATACCTGAGCCGATTGAACGGAAGGTTGAAAGAAGACTTCTGCCTGCAGGGTCGTCGGTAATAACGGAAGCAAGGGAGCCGAAGGGGATGTTCATACCGGTATACATCATACCGTAGAAGGTGTATGTAAGATAAGCAATAAGAAGCAGAACACCGCTGCCAAGGCCTAATTTATTGTAAGGTGCAAAGCAGAGAAGTGTTGAAAGGGCAAGAGGAAATGCCACCCATTTGAGATAAGGACGGAATTTACCGTTTTTGCTCGGCGCTCTTTTTGCAACCATAGCACCCCAGATGGGGTCATTGATGCAGTCCCAGATTCTGGTAACCATAAACATTGTACCGGCTTTACCTGCGGAAATGCCGACAACGTCTGTGAGGAAAACCTTGAGGAACGAGGAAATATATGTAAGGTTAAACATATTACCTGCTTCGGCAATAGTGTAACCTGCAGCCTCCTTGATACCAATCCTGTTGGGATGGGTATTCACGGGCTTTTCTTTTTTTACTTTTTCTTTAGCCATTGTTAATTCTCCTTTCAGTCAGAATCAGAAGAAAAGACCTTCTTTAATTGTGATTTCGCCTGCTTCAAAGCCTTTTGAAGCAATAGCCTCAATAAGAAGTTTGTCGTCAACTTCATTTTTCATGCTTGCCGTTGCAGTTTTTTTCTGAAGGTCAACTTTTGCTTTTGTAACACCGTCAATTGCACAAAGAACATCTTCCACGGCTTTTGCACAGTGTGCGCAATGCATACCTTCAACCTGAATTACTTTTTTCATACAGTATTTCCTTTCTTTTTTTGCACAGTTATTACATAACAATAGGATACACCAACTCAGGACAAAAAGCAAGAGATATTTCATGTCCGCAGGCTAAAAAATTGTTAATGTACCGTTAAACCTCAAATAACTCTTGACTTTTTGCGATTTATATTGTAACTTTACTATAAGAAGATAAAACGCAATCAAATTGAAAGGGGTTCATAACCATGAAAAAAGAAATGAAGGTTGTTGCCGCTTTACTCGTAGCCATTATGGTTTTCCTCAGCGGTGTAATCGTCGGCACAACAAGCAACGGACTTGTTCAGATTAATTTAAGTTCAGTAGGCGGCAGTGCTCCTGTTGATGCAACAACAGCACCCACAACTCAGCCCACTACTGCACCCACCACAGCACCCACAACTGCTCCTACAACCGCTCCCACAACTGCACCCACAACAGCAGCACCTTCAGGTGACACAACAACTGCACCCACAACAGCAGCACCTTCAGGAGACACAACAACAGCAGCACCTCAGGGCGGTCTTGTTGTGCCTTCAACCACCGACGAAGTTTGTGCAGCATACAACAAGGCTATAAATGACTACAGAGCATATAAGGGAACAGTTACACTTCACAAGGTTGAAAATACACAGGTTAACATTACGGAACTCCCTGCAGTTGCAAAAATGCTTGAAGGCACAATCAACAAGGTTATTTCTAATGTTGTAAAGCCTGTTGATGAAACCTTCACATTCTCAGACGGTAAGGATGTAAATGATCCTGCCAGATATATCGAACATAAAATGATTCCCGTTAACAGAGATGCAACCGTAACATCAGCAGACGTTTCCTCTGCAACAGCAGCAGCAAATGCTGACGGCGGATACACAATCACTCTTCAGTTCGTTGCAGAAACATCAAGTTTTGACGGAACAAACACAACAGATCCTGTTCACCATATGACTGCAATGGATCCTCTC
Organism: Acutalibacteraceae bacterium; assembly: GCA_045595685.1. Taxonomy (GTDB): domain Bacteria; phylum Bacillota; class Clostridia; order Oscillospirales; family Acutalibacteraceae; genus UBA6857. Next base: position 8,336 of record JAZOAX010000133.1, on the reverse strand, counting down.
AACCTCGCAACTCTTTCACTTGATCCTATCAAAATCAACAACGCTCAGATGTCATATTCAGGTGCAACAACAAAACTTACAGTTGATGCACAGGGCAGACTTATCAAACTTGAAAACAAACTTCCTCTTGAAGGTTCAGGTACCGGAGGCGCTCTCGGTATTGAGGCAACAATCGGTCTTGCCGGTCAGATGGATTCAGTATACACAATTCAGTATCAGTAATATTTCCAGTGATTGAAACTGCCGGATTTTCCGGCAGTTTTTTTTCGTACGAGCAGAAAAAACTGAACAAGAAACATATTGTTATACAAGTGAATAAAATCTTTTCCGTTAAATGGATAAAAAGACTTGACTTTTGTAAAAAAATGTTGTAAACTCAAGTAGCACGTAATCAGAAACCGTGTACGATGATATTATGCGAAAAAGCAATATTTGAAAGGGGTTCATAACCATGAAAAAAGAAATTAAGGTTGTTGCCATTGTACTTGCCATCCTTGTAATTTTCCTTGGCGGCGTAGTAGTAGGCACAACAAGCGGCGGTCTTGTTCAGGTTAATGTTGGTTCTGCAGGCGGCAGCGCACCCGTTGACGCAACAACCGCACCCACAACAGCACCTACAACAGCACCTACAACTGCAGCTCCTTCAGGTGACACAACAACTGCTCCCACAACAGCAGCACCTTCAGGTGACACAACAACTGCAGCTCCTCAGGGCGGCTCATCATCAGTTCCTTCAACAAAGGAAGAAGTTGCAGCTGCATACTGCAAGGCTCTCAACGATTTCAAGCACTATACAGGCAGTGTAACCTTAAAGAGAAGCGAAACTATCGACATTCAGCCTAAGGATCTTCCTGCAGTTGCTGCAGCAGTTATTAATCCCATCGTTGAAAAGTTCACAGGTACAACAGTTCGTACATTCACTTTTGAAAACAACCAGGAAAAAACATACGATGAAGGTAACGGTCCTCAGCCTTCAAACGATCGTTCAATCTCCGAAAGAATTGTTCCCGGTAAAAGAGATGCTTCTATCGATCCCGCAGGTCTTGTAAGTGCTACTGCAACTCCCGGTGCAAACGGTGGCTACTCCATGAAGCTTGTGTTCGTAGCAGAAACCTCTAAGTATGATGGCGCTACCAAGACAAACATCAGCGAACCTACTTATCACAAGGGTGCTCTTGATCCCCTCGATCTCGGCGGTATCAAGGAACTCGAAGGCATCATCACAGCAGCTGATATGTCCTACCCCGGTGCAACTATCGAAGCAGATATCGATGGTCAGGGCAGACTCGTTAAGATGCATTACAACCTTCCTCTTGAAGGTACAGGTACCGGTAAAGCCGTTATTACAATTACTCTCGGCGTTGTTGGTTCCATGGATGCTATCTACGAAATCACTTACGCTTAATCGTAATAAGTCAAATACATAAGGCTGTCGTCAGACAGCCTTTGTTTGTTCGTTTGTTTTATAAAGGAGAATTTTGTTATGAAAAAATTCGGTGCCCTTCTCACTCTCGGTGCCGCGGCGGGTGCAGGAATTTATGCAATGAATAACTATCTGCACAAGGCTCTTATTCACAGAAATTTTCAGGTGCCTGAGGCAGTTTCAAAATTCATCAGTGAAGAGGGCGAAAATGACCTTGCCGGTGCATACGCGGAAAATATGAAATGGATTTCCGATTACGGTTTTGAACTTCATCATATAATTAACGACAGAGGTCAGAAACTTCAGGGATATCTTATGCGCCCCGAAAAGCCTTCTGATGTTTATGTTTTTGGTGCTCACGGTTACAGAAGCGACGGAAAAGGCGAATGGTGTTATTTCGCAAAGCATTATGTTGAAGAACTCGGCTTCAACCTGTTTTTTGTTGACCATCAGTCTGCAGGTGAAAGTGAGGGCGAATACATAGGTTTTGCCTCTCACGAATCAAAGGACAGCCTCAAGTGGCTTCGTTATATGACAGAAAATTTCGGCAATGATATACAGATTATTCTTCACGGAATTTCCATGGGCAGTGCCACGGTTATGCTTATGAGCGGCAGTGACGAACTTGTGCCAAACGTTAAATTCACCATTGCCGACTGCGGATACACATCTGCAATGGATGAGTTCAAGTATAAAATTGAAACTCTCAAGCTGCCTTTGAAGTGGGTTATTCCTCTTGTCAGCAAGATAAATGAAAAAAAGGCAGGCTATGATTTCCAAAAGGATACCAATGCTCTGGGCGCAGTGGCAAATGCAAAAGTACCCATGCTTTTCATCCACGGCGGTGATGACAAATTCGTGCCCACCTATATGGTTTATCTTCTTCACAGTGAGTGCAATGCAGAATATAAAGATATTCTTGTTGTGCCCGGTGCAGACCACGCAAAGAGTTACCATACCGACAAAGCGGCTTACGAAGGCAAGATTGACGAATTTATTGCCCGATACATAAAATAATCTTTTCAAAAAAATAAGAGAGACAACTTTTTGTGAGTTGTCTCTCCTATTTTTATATGTCCATCCAAACTCTCATTTCGTTTTCTCCTCTGTTACCCCAAAGGTAATAGGGGATTGCTTTTGCTGTGACGGGAGTTTCCGAAGGCTTATGGGATGAATAAAGTTCATCGGTGATTTCCACTTTTATTGCATCTGCTTCCAGCATAACGGTTTTTCCTATCAGTTCGTCTTCGTAATTTGCAGTACGGATTTTGCCTTTTCCGGTAAGTTTCAGTGAAACAACACTGCCGTCGTTGTCTGCACCCTCAAAGCAGTATACAAGAGGACCTCTCACAAGGCATACTTTTCCGCTGAGGGCAGGTATTCTTGCTGAAGGATAAACTGTTTTAACATCGCATTTAAAAGTGAGCACAACTTCATCACCGTCAGAAGTGTTTATGTATGCGTATCCGCTGTGAAGTTCTGCGGCAGTGTTTTTGCCGTTTGTTTTAAGGGTGTATGCTTCAGCCCAGGCAGGAATTCTCAATGCAAGGTTGCCGCCTTTTTTTACAAGGTATTTCACTGTGAAATCATAGGGGTACTGTGTTTCACAGTGAAGTTCAATACCGTTTCTGAATGTGATATCGCCCTCGGCATAAAGGTGGCAGTATGCAGTTGTGTCATTTTCAGAGTAGGCATATTTGCCGAAAGAAGAAATGAGCCTTGCCACATTCGGCGGACAGCAGGCACAGGTGTACCACTTGGGCCTTTGGGTGAGGGTGTGTCGGTGGGTTACAGACCTGCCTGAGATACCGGGTACGATTTCCAGGGGATTTACATAGAAAAAGCGCTTTCCGTCTTTTGCCATACCTGCAAGAACGGTGTTGTAAAAGGCGCGTTCCATAACATCGGCATACTTGCCGTCAACTTCACCTTCAAGCATTTTTGAAGCAAACATCATAAGACCGATTGAAGCACAGGTTTCAGCATAGGCAGTGTCTGAGGGCAAATCGTAATCTTCCGTAAAGGCTTCCCCGTGAACTGTGGAGCCAATGGCACCCGTTATATACATTCTTTTTTGTGTGATGCTGTTCCAGAGTGTGCGGCAGGCATCAAAAAGTTCACGGTCCTTTGTCTCGTTTGCTATGTCCGCCATAGCAGTGTAAAGATAAACTGCACGCACAGAGTGTCCCACGGCATCTTTCTGCTGTCTGACGGGGGCATAACTTTGCTGATAATGGTGGTTCCTGCCGTCACCGTTCCACACAGTCCAGTCTCTGTTCTTTCTCTCTTTTTCATAATAGCATGGGTCAACACCTCTGATGTCAACAAAATGCTTTGCAAGAAAAGCGAACTTTTCGTTTTTTGTTGCGCGGTACATTTTCATAAGAGCAAGTTCAATTTCAGGGTGGCCCGGATATCCTTCGTGACCGCCTTTTATAAACACATCATAAATATGCTCTGCATTTTTTTCCATAACACGCAGAAGTTTGTCTTTTCCCGTTGTTTCGTAATATGCAACAGCCGCCTCCATCATATGTCCCGAACAGTAAAGTTCGTGGCCTTCAAGGATGTTTGTCCAACGCTTTTCGCGGTCTTTCACAGTGTAGTATGTATTAAGGTAACCGTCGCTGTCCTGAGCATCTGCAATAATATCAATTAATTCATCGGCAGTTTTTTCAAGTTCTTTGTCGGGAAAAACAGAAAGGGAATATGCCACAGCCTCAAGCCATTTTGCAGCATCACTGTCCTGAAAAACCATACCGTAAAAGCCGTCGCCCGTATCTTCGCCCCGCAGTGCTTTTGCCGCGTTTAAAAAGTTATCAATAACGTGGCTTTTTTCAGTGTCGGGATTTTTATCGCAAAGTACATTGTACTGGTACGGAATTACAACATCTTTTATCAGTTTCTGATATGTGCCTATAAAACCCTCTGAGGATTTGTAGGCGTTGATGGGTGTCTGAGTGTGAAGTTTCATAAAAACCAACCTTTACACAGTTTTTTATATTATATCATAAATGTAATAAAAAAGAAAGAAATTATAATTATAATGTGTATTGTTTATCACGCTGAGTTTACACATTATTCATATTATATTGCTATACTTAACTATAATTGTCGGTCTATGCCTTAAATTGCTTAAAAAGCAATTTATTAATTTGAATATATCAGAATTTTTTGGAGGTAAAAGCCTTGATACGATTACTGAAATACATAAAAAATATTAAGGGACCCGTAATTGCGGCAATGATTTTTGCCGTACTGTCTCAACTCGGAAGTCTCGTACTGCCGCTCCTTATGAGTATGATTATAAATAACGGTATCAGAAACAGTGATATGGATTACATAAAGAATATCGGCATCATTATGATGTGCGTTTCTGCCTTTGCCGTTGTTATTGCAGGTTTTAACAGTTACTATTCAAGTAAAACCTCTGCCCTTTACGGCAAAATGCTCCGCCGTGAACTGTTTTTGAAGGTTGAATCTCTTTCACAAAGAGATATTGATGTAATCGGCACACCCTCACTTATCACAAGATGCACCAACGACGTAAGAGTTATTCAGGACTTTGTGCTTATGGGTCTTCGTATGATTATCTCCGCACCCATTATGCTTGTTGGCGGCGTTATTATGGCGTTCATAATGAATCCGAAACTTTCAACGGTAATTTTTGCCGTGGTGCCCATTATCGGTGTGCTTGTTGCCATTGTGCTCAAGGTTGTTATGCCCATTTTCAGAAGAAGGCAGAAACTCGTTGACTCAATCAACCGCTTTATAAGAGAAAAACTCAGCGGTATCAGGGTAATCCGTGCCTTTAACAGAAGCGAGTTTGAAGATGCACGCTTTGATAAAACCAATATTGAACTTTCCTCCCTCACCCTTAAATTCCAGCGCCTTATGTCAGTGCTTATTCCCGCATGCATTGTGCTTATTATCACTGCACTTGACCTTCTTATTGTCTTTGCGGCTAAAAATCTTGACAGTATGGACCATATAACTCAGGCAAAGGAACTTTCCGAGTCAATCGGTAACCTTCAGGCATTTGTCATATATATGATTATGATTGTTTTTGCATTCACAATGGCGGCTGCAATGTTTGTTATCGTTCCAAGAGCAAAAATTTCCGCAAAACGAATTGTTGAAGTGCTTTCTCTTGAACCAACAGTCAAGGATATGGAAAAAACCAAGGCTGTTGAAGAAGACAAAAAAGGTACCGTTGAATTCAGAAATGTAACTTTCGGCTATGAAAATGCAGAAAACCCCGCACTGAAAAACATCAATTTCACTGCAGAAAAGAATAAGGTTACTGCAATTATCGGCCCCACGGGCAGCGGTAAATCCACAATAGTAAACCTTGTTACAAGATTTTATGATGTCAATGATGGTGCTGTTCTTTTTGACGGTGTTGATGTAAGAGAACTCAGTCAGGCTGACCTTCATTCAAGAATCGGCTATATCTCTCAGAAGGCTTGTCTTTTCAGCGGTTCAATCAGAGAAAATCTTCTTTACGGCGATGAAAACGCAAGTGAAGAAAGACTCAGAAAGGCTCTTGAAATTTCTCAGGCGACAGAATTTGTAGACAAATTACCTGACGGTATGGATTCATTTGTCAGCCAAAGCGGCACAAACCTTTCAGGCGGTCAGAAACAGCGCCTTTCAATTGCAAGAGCACTCACAAGGCAGGCTGAGGTATATATCTTTGACGATACCTTCTCAGCCCTTGACTTCAAAACCGATGCAGCTTTAAGAAAAGCCATAAAAGAAAATATAGACGCTACGGTTATTATTGTGGCTCAGCGTGTGGGCACAATCCTTGATGCAGACAAAATCATCGTTCTTGACAAAGGTGAAATTGTTGGTATGGGCAAACACGGTGAACTTATGGATTCTTGCGAAGTTTACAAAGAAATCTATTCATCACAGATTCAAGGGGAGGTGGAAGCATGAGCAGTAAGAAACCCTTGAAACTCAAAGAAAAGCAGGATAAGTACGCACAGTACAGAGATAAAAGCAGAAGTGAAAAAGAAAGACCCGAAAACTTCGGCAGAACCTTCAGAAAACTCATCTCCCTTCTTAAAGGCAACGAGATTTTTGTTGTGCTTACCGTTGTTTTTGCCGCAGGCAGTTCACTTCTGAGTATTCTCGGCCCCGAATATCTTGGTGATATCATCAATGTTCTTGATGAGCAGGTGAAAGTTAAACTTCAGGCGGGCAAGATGAACTTTGAGCCGATTTACGATATTCTCAAAACAATTTTCTTCATTTATCTCGGCTCGTCGGTGCTCGGATTTTTACAGCATTATATTGTTGCAGGTGTTGTACAGAAACTTATTACCAAACTGCGCAGTAAACTCAACAGCAAACTTTCAAGGCTTCCTCTTTCTTATTATGACAGCCACAACAAAGGTGATATCCTTTCGAGAGTTACAAACGATATGGATAACATCAATAACACCTTGCAGAATAACCTTATTCAGATAATCACATCTGTTGTTACATTCATCGGTGTTTTTGCAATTATGATGAAAATGAGTGTGTCAATGTCACTCACAAGTCTTATGCCTTTCCCCGTATGCTTTGTAATTGCAATGGTTATTCTCAGGTTTTCAAAGCGTTATTTCAGACGCCAGTGGAGTGTTACCGGTGATGTGAACGGACATATTGAAGAAATGTTCACAGGCCACCTTATCGTTAAAGCCTACGGCCACGAAAAAACAGCTATTGAAGAATTCGATGTTATAAACGAAGAACTCGCAGAGGCAGGAAGAAAGGCTCAGTTCTTCTCGGGACTTCTTTCTCCCCTTATAAATTTTGCAAATAACGCAGGTTATGTGATTATTTGTGTTATTGGCGGTTATCTTATTATTAACGGCAAATCCGAGGTGGGCGATATCGTTGCATTTATCGCTTACACAAAACTTCTTATGCAACCTATCACAGACCTTTCAAACATTGCAAACAATCTTCAGTCCTCACTTGCTTCCGCAGAGCGTGTTTTCACCGTGCTTGAGGCCGATGAAGAACCTGAGGATACGGAAACCGGCAAGGCTATAACAAGTGCCGCATCTGTTCAGTTTGAAAATGTTGATTTCTCATATATTCCCGAAAAGCCCGTTATAAAAAACTTCAGCCTCAATGTCAATAAAGGCGACCTTATTGCCATTGTCGGCCCCACAGGTGCGGGTAAAACCACTATCGTAAATCTTCTTATGAGATTTTATGAGATTCAGGGCGGTGCCATCAGAATTGACGGCACTGATATAAGAGAAATTTCAAGAAAGAATCTGCGTGAGCATCTCGGTATGGTGCTTCAGGATACATGGCTGTTTGAGGGCACCCTAAGGGATAATATAATGTACGGCAGACAGGATGCCACTGAGGAAGAATTCCTCAGTGCCGTTGAAGCGGCTCAGGTGGATTCCTTTATCCATACTCTGCCGGATGGCTTTGATACAGTGCTTGAAGAAGACGGTGTAAATCTTTCTCAGGGACAAAGACAACTTGTAACAATTGCAAGAGCAATTCTTGCTTCACCCGAAATCCTCATTCTTGACGAGGCAACATCTTCCGTTGACACAAGAACAGAAGTGCGCATACAGAAGGCTATGAGCAATCTTATGAAGGGCAGAACAAACTTTGTAATTGCTCACAGACTTTCAACAATCCGCGAAGCAGATATGATTCTTGTTATGCAGAACGGCAGAGTTGTTGAAACAGGTAAACATAAAGAACTTATGGCAAAAGACGGTATTTATGCCGAACTTTACAATTCACAGTTTGTTGAATAAACTCCACCTTAAGGTGACAGCAGTTGAACCAAATAAGGTTTAATGGGGCATATTTTCACTCCGACTGCGTTCAAAAGCCTCGAAAGGCGCCAGCCTTTCTGCGTTTTTCGCCTTGTCAGAATAAAAAT
>JAZOAX010000132.1:0-2973 GCA_045595685.1 Acutalibacteraceae bacterium | reverse complement strand
CCTTAGTTTAACTTTGGTTGTTATTTGCCTTAACAACAGCAAGTACTATCTAAAATAAATTTTATTATCAGGAATTTATTGAATAATGTATATTTTTTTGGTATAATTACCAAAAACTGTACAAAGGAGTTTTTATTATGAAAGACATCACTTTAGTTATTATGGCTGCAGGTATGGGCAGCAGATACGGCGGTCTCAAGCAGATTGACCCTATCGGTGCAAACGGAGAAATTATTCTTGACTACTCTGTATACGATGCCATTGAGGCAGGCTTTGACAAAGTTGTTTTTGTAATCAAGCACGAAATTGAAGAGGATTTCAAGGAAATTATGCAAGGTAAGTATGAAGACAAAATCAAGGTTGAGTATGCTTATCAGGATATAAATAATCTTCCCGAGGGCTACAGCGTGCCCGAAGGCCGAACAAAGCCCTGGGGTACGGGTCATGCGGTGCTTTCTTGTGACGGCATCGTTGACGGACCTTTTGCCGTTATCAATGCCGATGACTATTACGGCAAAGAGACATTCAGACTTATTTACAACGAACTTAAAGAAAACAAAAACGACAACGAGTTCTGTATGGTAGGCTTTAAAATTGAAAACACCCTCACAGAAAATGGTCATGTTGCAAGAGGTGTATGTCAGACTAACGCAGAGGGCTATCTCACAGATATTGTTGAAAGAACAAAAATTGCACTCAGAGACGGTAAAATTATGTTTACCGAAGATGACGGTGAAAACTGGACAGAACTTCAGAGAGGCAGTACAGTCTCAATGAACTGCTGGGGCTTCAGTTGTATGATGATGCCCGAACTCAGAAACCGCTTTTCTGCATTCCTTGACAGAAACACAGACAATATGCTTAAGTGTGAATACTTCCTGCCTTTTGTTGTTGATGAACTGTTGAAAGAAGGCAAAATCAGTGTAAAGGTTATGGATACCACAGAAAAGTGGTACGGCGTTACATATAAAGAGGATAAGCAGCCTGTTGTTGATGCTATCAAAAAGAAAATTGAAGACGGCATTTATCCCGAAAAACTTTGGTAAAAAATATCCTTGATAAAGGAGAAATTAAATGGCAAATTCATTTGAAATCAAAGGCAACGAATTTTATCTTGACGGGAAGCCCTTTAAAATCTATTCCGGTGCTATGCACTACTTCCGTACTCTTCCTGAATACTGGGAGGACAGACTTCTCAAACTGAAACTTGCAGGCTTCAATACTGTTGAAACCTATGTGTGTTGGAATCTTCACGAGCCGCATAAGGGCGAGTTCAATTTCAGCGGAATGCTTGATATTGTAAGATTTATCGAAACGGCTCAGAAACTTGGTTTATATGCAATCGTAAGACCCGGACCGTATATCTGTGCAGAATGGGACTTCGGCGGTTTCCCTGCGTGGCTTTTAAAGGATAAGAATATTGAACTTCGCTGCAATAACGAAACCTATCTCGGACATGTAAGAGATTATCTTGAAAAACTTTCATCAATTCTTAAACCGCATTTTATTACAAACGGCGGTAACATTATCGCAATGCAGGTTGAAAATGAATATGGCAGTTATTCCAACGATAAGAAGTATCTTAATGCCCTTTGCGATATGTATGATGAACTTGGCATAGATGTGCTCAAGTTCACCTCTGACGGAACCTGGTGCAATATGCTTTCGGGCGGAACAATTGAGGGTGTTCTGCCTACCCTCAACTTTGGTTCACGTGCTTCAAGCGCCTTTAATGCTCTTGAACCCTACGGTGATGTTCCGAAAATGTGCATGGAGTTCTGGTGCGGGTGGTTTGACCATTTCGGTGAAAAGCATCATACAAGAAAGGCTGACAATCTGATCCCCGAACTTGAAGAATTCCTTAAGCAGGGTGCCTCATTCAATATGTATATGTTCCTTGGCGGAACTAACTTCGGCTTTACTGCAGGTGCTAACCACATTAAACGCTATGAGCCTACGGTGACAAGTTACGATTACTGTGCTCCTTTAACTGAATGGGGAGATTATACCGATACATACCACAAGATAAGAAAACTTCTTTGTGAAAAACAGAATATTCCTATGGTTGAGTTACCTGCACCACCCATAATGCAGAATATCGGCAAGGTAAAGTTTACGGAATCTGCAGATTTGTTTGATAATATTGATAATATCGCACAGAAGCATTATTCTCCGCTTCCGAGAAGTATGGAGGCTTACGGACAAAATTTCGGTCTGGTTTATTATGTGACAAAACTCAAAGGCAAGTACGATGCAGGCTTTCTTTCAGTTGACGATGTGCACGATTATGCACACGTTTATTTTGAGAAGAGGAAAATAGCAACGATAAACAGATGCAAGAAAGCATCTCTTCTCAATAAACTCAAACTTAAAAAGCAACTTTTCATTAAAGGTACAAAATCTGAAAGCGAGATCAGTGTACTCGTTGAGGGTATGGGCAGGGTAAATTACGGCAAGGAACTTTATGACCGCAAGGGTATTTCAAACATACACTTTGCAAATCAAGTGCTGACGGATTTTGACGTTTACACAATACCTCTTGACAATCTTGATTGTTTGAAATTCAGTGAGATTAAAGCAGAAAACAAAAACGGCCCCGTCTTCCTTAAGGGTGCATTCAAAGCAGGCAAGGGCGAATGCTTTGTTGATATGAGCGGATTTACCAAAGGCTATGTTTTTGTCAACGGTTTCAATCTCGGCAGATATTGGGATATCGGCCCGCAGAAAGCACTTTACTTGCCCGGCGCAATTCTGAAAGCGGAAAATGAAATTATAGTTTTTGAAATTGAAAAATATAAAACACCTGAAGTTGTTATCGGAGATAATCCGATGTTAGGTTGACGAGCATAAATCCGAACTCGCCGAAAAGTGTGAATTTTTGAGCCTTTTCGGCGTTTCGGACTTGAAAGGCGACAGCCTGTCGGCATCCTCAACATCCAAAAACTCTACAAAAATTCGCACTTTTTGGTCTGA
>JAZOAX010000131.1:0-12590 GCA_045595685.1 Acutalibacteraceae bacterium | reverse complement strand
ATGATACACGACCAAATGACGCTCAAAGAATATGTAGACCCGTTTACGGGTAACAAGTAACAATCTTTTGCATTTGGTAGTCGTAGGGTACGCCTTGAGGCGATGCCAGTATCATAGGGCTTTGCCCGCATATGAAGAACCCCCGGCTTAGCCGGGGGGTTACTATTTGTTTGTTACTGTTTCGGGTCGGTGAGAACTTCTTTGAAGGATGTTGCAAGACCGGCAAGTCCCTGAATTTCTGAGGGGATAATAATTTTGGTTGATTTGCCGTCTGCTGCTGCAGTGAATGCTTCAAGGGCCTTAAGTCTGATAACTTCTTCTGAAGCGCCTGCTTCATTGATAAGTTTGATACCTTCAGCAGTTGCTGTCTGCACCTTGATAAGAGCAGCAGCTTCACCTTCTGCCTTAAGAATACGGGACTGCTTTTCTGCGTCTGCACGAAGAATTGCAGATTCTCTTTCACCTTCTGCAAGAAGAATTGCAGATTTCTTTTCACCCTCTGCCTTGAGGATTGATTCACGGCGTTCACGTTCTGCCTTCATCTGCTTTTCCATTGCGTCCTGAATCTCTCTGGGAGGAAGAATGTTCTTGAGCTCAACACGGTTGATTTTGATACCCCAGGGGTCTGTTGCTTCGTCAAGGATACCTCTCATCTTTGTGTTGATGATATCTCTTGATGTAAGAGTCTGGTCGAGTTCAAGTTCACCGATGATGTTTCTGAGAGTTGTTGCTGTAAGATTTTCAATAGCGGTTAAGGGATGCTCAACACCGTAGGTGTAAAGTTTCGGGTCTGTGATTGCAAAGTAGATAACGGTGTCAATCTGCATTGTAACATTATCTTTTGTGATAACGGGCTGGGGAGGGAAGTCCACAACCTGCTCTTTAAGAGACACGGTTTTTGCAACTCTTTCAACAAAGGGAATTTTGAAGTGAATACCTACGCCCCAGGTTGTCTGGTATGCGCCGAGGCGTTCAACAACAACAGCCTTTGCCTGCTGAACAACTCTGATGTTCTTTACGAGTACGATAATAAGCAGAAGTACGATAATTACGGGGATGATAAATTCCATTGTTTTCTCTCCTTTTTAATAGTTTTTTATTAAAGGCTTTCGTCGGGTACTTCTTCAATAATAAGTTTTACACCTTCTATTGAAAGTACCTTTGCTTTTGAGCCTTCTTTAATAATTTCGCCGTTTTTTGAACGGACTGTCCAGGTGCTGCCCATACAGGAAGCCTGGCCTGAAGAAGACAGGTTGTCAACATCCTGAGTGACAACACAGATTCTGCCGATTACTGCATCGGCGTTTGTGGGCTCGTGGTCTTTTTTGTTGAAATACTTTTTCACAAGAGGTCTGGTTGCAATGAGAGTAAGTATTGTTACAATGAAGAAAACCACAATCTGAAGCCAGAGTTTTGCGCCGAGAAGCGATGCAATCAGTGCTGCAAGTGAGCCTAAAGCAAACCACACTGAAACGAGGTTGACTGTAACTGCTTCAAGAATGAAAAGCAGTACCGTGGCTCCTAACCAGATGAATTCAATTTTATCCATATCTTTCTCCTTTCTTTCAAAATTAAACCGGTTTGTCTTCTGACAATATTATTTTATTACGAAATGTTCAGCCGGTCAATATGAACTTTGATACTATTATATGCCAAAAAGTATGGATTTCGATACTTTTTTAACCTTTTCTGATAAGAAGTCTTGTGAAGAGGATGCTGAGACCGAAAGAAATTATAACTGAAACAATACCGAGTATAGTCATAATCTGACCGTAATATGAATGAATATAAAGGTCACCGTTATCAATCAGTGCAAGTACAAGGAAAGTTATAGCCTGTCCGATACTTGCAAAAGTATCGCCCGCAAGTCTTGCGGCGGTGTAGCAGCCTGCAAACTTAAGCATACCTATAAATTTTTTATAGGCAAGGAAACCTAAAAGTACAAGAATGATAACTGTTGAAACATTGATAAGGCAGTTTGATATTGCGCTGTAAGAATAGTTCATAATAAATGTGTTGCCCTGCTGATAAAAGTACTGAACAACAAAATTTCCGAGTATGTTTACCAGATAGGAAACACCTATAATAAGAACAGAAGCCACACCCATTAAAATCATAGGCTTTGTTGTGTGCATTCTTTCTTTGATTTTCATTCTGAAAGGCATTTTCGGCTGAGGATTATTTACATAAGCATTTTCAATGCTGTTTGGTGCTGAATCCTTAAATACATAATTGTTTTCCATTGTTTTGTTCTCCTTATTAATAATTCGCTATTATTCTTTCAATCAATTCCTTTTCGGAAAAGACAGAATATCCTATTCTGATGCTCAGTCCCTTTTTTCTTTTGAACTTCAGGCATCTTCCGAAGCAAAAGGGGAGAAACAGAAGTGCCGGTATGGCTATCCATAAAAGTCCGGTGGCAAAACCGAAATAAGCAACAAGTGCAATCAGCACAAGGGGTACGGGGTAAAAACTTATGCCCTTTGAAACACTTTTTATGTCACTTTTTTCATACACCTTGAATTTTTTGTTCCTTTTCAATTGAGAATATTTGCAGATTTCAAATTTATCTTTGTAAAAGCGAAGAATATGCCTGTGTGAAAGCAGGCGGATATCCGAATACCGTATTCTTAAATCAAGAATAATATAAATAGGGAAGATAATTGCCTTCAGATTTCTGTTGGGCCCATGAAGAAAATATTCATAACCCTTGCCGTGTTCCGTTGTTATTCTTGCCATAGTTATGCACCGTATTTGCGTTTGTGCTCTCTTTTTTTGCGGAAATATCCGATTATAAAAAGCACCGATGCCAAACCGAGAATTCTTGCCCAGTATTCATATCCCACAAAAAAGTCCTGAACACATAGTGAGGTTGTTACGGAGTTTGCAATTTCCCTTGCGGTATACCGGTATTCCTTATTATAAATAAAGAACATAAGGTGGTATGTACGGTTGCCCTCTGTGAACATAAACTGAAAATGGTCAACCTGCCGTTTTGTACCTTTTTCAATTTCCATTTCATAATATTTTATATTTTTGCCGTCGATCTGCGTATATTCCAGGCCGTGACTTGAAACAGAAACTCCGAAAACATATTCCGAAGAATACTTTCTGCATATATTACGGTCTTTTTCAGGGTAAAAGTTCAGAAGCAGTGGCATTTCGTATTCATCATAGGGAGTTTCATAAAGAATAATTTCATAATTCATATCCTTGTCATACCAAGCATCTGCATATCCGTTTTTTTCTGCCCACTCAGTATCCTGAATCATAGATGAGGGAATGTTTATATGTAACCCTTTATGTTTATACTCCGTCATCTGCACTGAAGATGCAAAAGCATAAAAGCCGGAAACGAAACACAGTAAAATTGCAATTATTAACGAAACCGTTTTTTTCATATACCTCCACCCCATTATACACTGTACTCATATTCTAACATAAATCACTGTGCATTTACAATATTGAAAATGACAGTTTTTTATGTGTAAAACCACTGAAATAAACAACAAAAAAACCGCTGTATGAAACAGCGGTTTTCACGTTATTTTGTAATTATTTAAGATAGAAAGTATATGTCATACCTTCAAGGGGCTTACCTGCCTGGAAGTCTCTTGCTGTGAATACAACTCTGTCAGCATAAACTTCAACGAAGTCGCCAAGACCTGTCTGTGCAAAGGGACCGTAGTCGTTGTCTTTGCCGTATGCGGGAAGGTTGATGGAGTAAACGCCGTTTGCCTCGTCGAATACTTCAAGGCTCTTTTCATAAACACCGTCGTGAAGGTGACCGTTGAGGAAGAATACATTCTTGTGTCTGAGAAGAACTTCCTTAACTTCGTCTGAATCAGCACCGAGGTCGCCGTTTTCCCAAACTTCGGGAAGACCGTGTGTGTCTTTAAGAGGCTGGTGGCAAACTACGAAAGCGGGTTTGCCGTCTGCAGTTGCTCTTGCAAGTTCACTGTCAAGGAAAGCAAGCTGTTCGTCAGAAATAACTGCCTTTTCAAACTGCCATTCGTCTGAGCCGAGAACTACGAAAGTATAACCGTTCACATCGTATGAATAGTAGGGCTTGTCAATTTCCATACCGAGATATTCACTTGTTTTGCCCATAATCATACTTGTCTGTTCTTCATAAGCAAAGCGGATGGCGTGGTTACCTGTTGCAAGAAGAACGGGCTTGTCTTTGAAAATGCTGTTATCAATAGCATTCCAGGTGATTTCGTATGAGGGAGCATCACCGAATTCTGAGATGTCGCCTGCAATAACAAATGCGTCAAAGTCGATACCGCTGTTTTCAATGTCTTCGAAACCGCAGTCAAAATAATAGGGGCTGAGGCCTGTGTCACTTACGTGGGTATCTGCCCAGAGAACAAATGACATCTGAATGTTTGCGGGGTCCTGAAGTGTCATGGGTGCATCAGTTGCGGGACCTGCTACAAGGCCGAAGCTGAGACCGATGGTAACCACAATTTTCATAAATGCGCTTACGATACCGTTAAGACCGCCGAGAAATACTGTTAAGAAACTCATAATTGTTGATTCCATATTAATTTCCTCCTTAATGGATTTTTTTGCAAATTAAATGATAATCCAAAAAAAGACAAAAGTCAATAGAATTACCGCAAAAAAGCGTCGGGATACACAAAAACAGTTCATATTTTTCATTCTGTTTTCCCGTTAAGAATAAAACTTTAACAATGAAAAAGTTTCAGCATAATCTGAATTACGCTGAAACTTTTTAAATTTTATTTTTTGAAAATATCTTCGAAGATTTCAAGTTTGGAAATTTCCATAACCTTACTTGCAACCTTTGAGCAGGTAACACCAAGTGCCTTGTTGCCGATGTCCATAAGATGTGCATCCATACCGAAGACCATATCGCTCTTTTTGTTGAGCATACCGTCGATAATAAGGTCAACCATCTTGTCGCAGTCAGTGCTTACCATATTCATTGCCTTCTGGCTTGCAGATGAGGATTCACTCTGGTTGCGGAAGATGTCTGTTTTTGTAAAGCCGGGGCAAACAAGACCAACATACATTTCGCCTCTGTGTTCTTCACGCACTGCGTCGGTGAAACTCTTGAGGGCAGCCTTACTTGCGGAGTAAACTGATGTGCCTGCAAGTGAGCAGAGAGCTGCAGAAGATGCAACATTGATGATTGAAGCATTTTCTGAACGGAGAATAATGGGCATAAGAGCCTTCATTGAATAAACGCTTGAGAAGAAGTTGATTTCCATTGCCTGATCCACTTCTTCAAGAGTGTAGTTTTCGAAGCGGTCAAACTTGGGAAGAATACCTGCGTTGTTAATAAGAATGTCGGGCTGTATGCCTTCTTTTTCAAGTGTTTCGGCAAGTTCAAACCATTTTGTCTTGTCGGAAACATCGAAGGTGTAATAAGAGAAGTTGCAACCTTTGTTGCCGAGTTCTTCTTTGAGTGCTTCAAGTTTTGACTTTGTTCTTGCAATACCGATTACCTTGCAGCCGTGATCTCTGATGAGTCTTATTGCCAGTTCTTTACCGATACCGCTTGAAGCGCCTGAAAGTATAACTGTTTTATAGTCAAACCACCATTTATTCATTTTTTCATCCTCCGTTTGTTTATAGAGAGTATAAAGTACTCCCCTCATATTTTTGCATCTTATAGGTTATCACTGCCGTGGTACAAAGCCTTTACATATTTATTAACATTTTATTAATAAAACCGTATTTTCCAAAACAAAAATTGTAAATAAAAATAAAACTTTTTGTTACGTCTGGTACTTTTTGAAACAAAGTGTAACAAATATGACAAACAGTTGAGTTTTATACGTTGACATTAATTCTGTTGTGATATATAATCCTATCAGTTTTGGCACAGGCAATAAAAACATCCTGCCCAAAAAACGAAATTCAGACAGGGAGAGCACATTTATGTACGATTTCAGAATTCCCGCAGCAAACTATCTTCACAAGCCCACCGATGAATCCTGCTACGAATACCTCAAGGCAAGTTACGGCAGAATATCAAAAGACCTCGGCGGTGATTACACTGCATTTGTAACACCCGTGGGACCCGTTGAAAGTGAAACTTCAATGAAACGTCTTTTTGCAGATGTTGAAAAGATGGCATCTTTCATTTCTTCAAAAGGCATAAAAAAGGGAGATGTTATGACGGCGTTTCTTCCAACTTGCGGCCACGCTTTCATTGCTTTTTATGCCCTTATCAAACTTGGGGTTATTGCAAACTTTGTGCATCCTCTCACACCTGCACATCAGCTTCAGGATATTATTGACCACACAAAAAGCCGCGGTGTGTTTATGCTTGACCTTTTTGCCGCAGGATATAAAGATATAATAGAAAACAATCTTACCGTTGTTTGCTCCACGTCGGATTTCTGCGAAGGTATTGCCTATACCTATGCAAAAGGCAATGAACAGCAGAATGCCCGTGTGCCTGAACACACCAATGTTTACCGTTATTCTGACATTATGGCAATGGAATTGCCTGAAGTGGCCGACAATGAACATCCTTACAAAGACGATGCAATATATCTTCACGGCGGCGGAACAACGGGAAAAAGCAAAACAATTATCCATTCCAACTATTCCTTTAACTTCCTTGCCTACAGTATGTATACTCTTGACCCTATGCACGATTACAGCAACGCATATACACTCTGTGTTCTTCCCTGTTTTCACGCATACGGACTCGGCGTGGCAATGCACTATGCCCTTTGCAATGCATACAGACCCATTATGATTCCGAAATTCGATGCAGTTCAGGCAAATAACCTTATTGCAAAATACTGCGTTAAGGAAATTATGGGTGTGCCCAAAATGTTCCAGAAAATGATTGAAGCCCCCAACTTTGAAAACGACGGTGTAAAAAATCTCAGCGTGCTTTCCGTTGGCGGTGACTATGTCAGCAACGAATTTGTTGATTATTTCAACACAAAAATCAAGGCTTTGGGTGCTGACGGAAGACTCGGCAGGGGCTACGGACTTACGGAAATGTGTGCTGTATGTACCACAAACTCAGGTATCAGCAAACCCAAAAGCACAACGGTAGGCATTCCCGTTTACGGAACTACCCTTGAAATATGGGACGAAGACGGCAACAAGTTGCCCGTGGGCAGAGTTGGTGAAGTGGTAATCAGCGGCGAAACCATGATGAACAGATATCTTCCTGACGATGTTGTTCAGGAAAGCGGAATCTACACCGATGAAAACGGCAGAAACTGGGTAAAAACCGGTGATGTGGGCTATCTTGACGAAGACGGTCATCTCGTTTTCACAAGCCGCATAAAAAGAATCATCATAATTGCAGGCTATAATATTTATCCTGCAACCATTGAAGAAAAAATACTGAAACTTCCTTACATAAACGAAGCCTGCGCCTGTCAGGGATATGACGACAAGGGCAAACCCTATGTTAAGCTTGTTGTGTCTCTCAACAATAAAGAAATGGACACCGAGGAAGCAAAAACAAAAATTATGGAATACTGCAAAGAGAATGTGGAAGGATTTGCCTGCCCCAGAAAAGTTGAAATTATGGACCTTCTTCCAAGAACAAAAATGGAAAAAATCAACTTTGTGGCTCTTTCAGATCCCACACCCGAAGCAAAGAAAATTGTATAAGAAAAAACCGATAATACTTTCGCGGTATTATCGGTTTCTTTTGTTTATCTTCTGAGAAGTTTTGCGGCTTTGATTTTTGCTTTTTTAGCCGTTGGCATAAGTTTTGCATAGGAATAGTATTTCATTTTGTTGCCCACCAACACATACTCACCGATGAATTCGTGATAGTCTGAGGAAAAACTCTTTTTGAAGTCGTAAATTCCTTTGAAATTATCCTGAGGTTCGAGAACTCCCAGGGTGCCGTCTTCCTGTAGTTCGGGAGTTTTTACAATAACATAACCCAGGTCGTGAATGTCACAGCCTCTCTGCACACTCTCGCAAAGTCTGAGATAGTTGAGATAGTGGCTGGAGCGGGTGTTGTTTCTGATAACATTTCTTGTACCGCCGAAAAGGCAGGAGCCCATACCTGCATAGTAAATGGAAAGGCCGCCTGCAACACAGATTGTGTTTTCGCTTGTGAATTCTTCAGCCTCTGACATTCTCTTAGTGAAGTGTTCTGTCTGCTTATCAACACTGTCTATTGTTTCCTGAAGTTGTCTTGCCTTCTTTTCGTGGGCACCGGGAAGTTCTGAAAGAGCCTTTTCTTTTTTCTGCAGTCTTTCTGCCTGAAGTTTTCTGTCAAGTTCCTTGTCGTAATAAACAAGTTTCAGGTCACTGCAGGAATCAAATTCTCTGAGAATCTTTGTGCAGTATTCTCCGTTTCTTTCAAGGAAACTGTTTCTTTCGCCCGTGTCACCCATAACAGCCATAAAGTCGTCCATGATTGAGGGGTCTTTTTCAACATCGTCGGCGTGGAATGTTTTTGCAACAAGACCTCTCTGTTCACCGATTCTGATTGAATAGCGCACACCTTTGTCGCACTTTTTAAGAATCTTCTGAGCATCAAGCTGAACTCCGTTATCCTTAAGAGGAATGAAAAGCTGAACAGGCTGCTTGTATGTATAGTTCTCAATTGAGGGGTTGAGTTCATAACCGATGCTTGTAAGAAGGTTGTGGATTTCGTGCCCCTTTGCCTGATCTTCACCGTTGATTCTGAGTGAAACGGGGGGATCCATAATGAAGCAGGTAACACCGTTTTTCTTCACTTCTTCTTTAATGAAAGAGGTGAATTCTTTTATGAGTTCCGTGTTTTCGTAATCACACACTGCACCGCCCGAGCCGTACCAGATTTTACCTGCAACGGGGAGTGCTCTTTCCATAACAAGAATGGCAAGAACTCTTTTTTCACCCTCAAAACCGCAGTAGTATCTGCACTTCCAGGTGGTTTTTACCTTTTCCCAGCGTGAGCACTGGATATACTGGCCGCCGTTTTCACAAAGAAAATCGTCATAAGCCTTCATATCTGTTTCTATTCTGAATGTATACATAAATCAAACCTCTTTTCTGAGTTTCATAGCCTTGTTGATTTCTTCTTTTTCGCTGAAGGGAACTTTTACGCCGCCTATTTTCATATATTCTTCGTGACCTTTGCCTGCAAGAATAATGATATCGCCTTTCTGTGCATTCTTAACGGCATAGTGAATTGCCTCGCTTCTGTCGGGAATGATTACATATTCACCTTTGCAGAAAGATGCAATTTCTTCGCAGATTTTCTGCGGGTCTTCGAAGTCCGGGTCGTCACTTGTGATAATTGAAAGGTCACTGAGGGCACCCGACACACTGCCGAGTTCTTCACGACGGCATTCTGTTCTTCCGCCTACGGAGCCGAAAAGGGAAATTATTCTGTTATGCTCGTAACTTTTTGCTGTTTCTATTATGCTTCTGAGACTCACACCGTTGTGAGCGTAGTCAATGATGATTGTGAAATCTTCACTTACATCAAGAACTTCACCTCTGCCCTTAACGGATACGGCGAGAAGTCCTTTTGCCATTTTATCTTTTTTTACACCGAAACTTTCGCCTATGGCAAGGGCAACCAGCGCATTATATGCGTTTACATCACCGGGCAGGGCAACAGTGTAGTTTTCCTTTTGTCCCTTAAAAGAAACAGTGAAATCCATTCCGAGAATGTTGCCTTTTCTCACCTTGCCGGCTGAAAGCAGATTGTAGTCTGCGTTTTCTGTGCCGTAGGTGATAACTTCGCAGTTGCAGTTTTCGATAACTGTTTGTGAAAACGGGTCGTCGATATTGATAACAGCCTTTTTACACATGGGGAAAAGTTGTGTTTTCCAGAAGGCGTATTCTTCAAAGGATTCGTGTTCGTTTGTACCGATATGATCGGGGTAAAGGTTAGTAAAAACACCGAAAGCAAAGTTCGTTCCGTCAACTCTGTGGGATTTCAGTCCCAAAGAGGAAACCTCAACGGCAACTGCCTTGCAGCCTCCGTCTGCCATAAGCCTGAACATTTTCTGCAGTTCGTAGGATTCGGGAGTGGTATTCACCGTGGGAAGCACAACATCACCGTAAGATGCACCGACGGTGCCGATGATACCCGTTTTTATATCTGCGTTGTCCAGTACGGATTTAACAATATGAGCAACGGTGGTTTTTCCTTTTGTACCTGTGATACCGATGACGGCAATTTCTTTTGAGGGGTTGCGGAAAAAATTGCAACTGATTTTCGCAAGAGCCGCTCTGGTGTTGCATACATTTATAATAACAGCATCTTCGGGAAGTTCAATCTGTTTGCTGCAAAGAAATACCCGGCTGCCTTTTTCATAGGCTGAAAGCGCAAATCTGTGTCCGTCGGCAAAAGCACCTTCAAGGCACACAAAGATTATTCCTTCGCCTGCTTTTCTTGAATCATAGGCAATATCGGTGATTTCGCAGTCAATGTAATTTTCCGAGGTATAATCCAGACCGTTTAAAACATCATTAAGTGTCATTGAACATCCTCCTTATTCATCATCCGGTTTCATAAGCATTTTCTGCCTTTTTACTTCGGCGCGTTCTGCCTTGAAAGCAGCACGGCGTTCTTCTTTACCCTTTCCGAAGTAGCCGACCTTACGGAATGCTTCAATAAACATTGCGGCAAAACAGCCTGCAGTACCGACCATAAGGTCAATCATTGTATCGGTAAGTCCGTAAGCATAGGAAATATGTCCGTGCTGCATAACAAAGCCGTAAAGGCGGTCCATTGTGAATTCATAAAATTCCCAGGCAACAAGAAGTGCAACTCCGAAGCCAAGGGAAAACATTGCCTGAACAGAAACCTTGATAGGTCTTTTTTCACCCTGCATAATATCTGCAACCACAAAGGCTCCCGTTGTTGCAAGGTAGCCTGCAAACATATGCTCGGGAAGGTCAATACCCCTGAAGTCTGTTCTTGTGTTGAGAGTTGTGCCCACAACACAGGCAAGGCAGATGAAAACATTGAGCATTGTCTGAAGGTATGAGGGGACTTTTGTGATGAAAGATTTTCCGCCGAACATCTGGAACATATCCCACAGATGCGTGAAAATAATCGCAAAGGTTGCCTGAATGAATTCGGAAGTGTATCCGTGCATCATTCCCCACACACCCCATACAAAAAGTGCGCCGCGGCATACCCACCAGGTTATCTGTTCACCCTTTGAAAGAGTGTTAATAGTTCTGAGTTTCTTCATAGAAAAAGAAGTTCCTTTCGGTTTGGTGCATAATCCTATTTATTATAGCACAGATGAAATACATTTGCCACATTTTCTTTTAAAATATTTCACCGTAGTGAAAAAAACAGATTATTTTTAGTTTTTTTGCAATATTGATTCAAATATTTGCCTGAAACATCTTGAAGTCTTCGGAAAAATGTACTATAATGATAAAAAATTATGCGCAAATCTATATTAAGATATGAAAGGAAATCAGTTATGAAAGAATTTTTCAAGGAAATCCCGCGCGAAATTAAGCAGGGTATTGCAATCGCTCTTGTAATTATTGTTGTTTTCACTTCGGGTAATATGATCGGTGTTATGATCGGCGGCAGCAAAAATGCTGACGATGCAGCAGCAACAACTCAGGCTACAACTCAGGCTACAACTCAGCCCACAACTGCTCCCACAACAGCACCCACAACTCAGGCAACAACTGCTCCCACAGTTGCTCCTTCAACTGCTGCTCCCGCAACAACAGCAGCACCCACACAGGCTGATCCCAACGCAACAACCGCTCCCACAACAGCAGCACCTGCAACATCAGCACCTGCATCAACAGGTGCACCTCAGACAAAGGCTGAAATCGTTGCATACTACAACGAGAGTGTAAACAAAATCAAGACAAACGCCGCTTCAGCAACAAGAAACTACGAAGATCTCCGTCACGATACAGACAAGCTTCAGCTTCCCGGTGCTCTTCAGTCAGCAGGTGAAAAACTTATCTCAACCTTCCTTAAGAAGAACGAGACTCCCGAAACCTACACAGGTTCAGCAGATATCACTGCAAAGTTCCCCATTCCCGGTGAAAACTGGACAAGTAAACTCACTGAAGCAGACGTTGCAGAAGCAACCTGCACAGACAAAGGCACAGAATATGAAATTATGATTAAGGCCAACACACAGAACGACCCCGCAGTGGGTTCAGGCGTTGGTGCAGGCTTTGAAGTTATCAAAAGTGAAGACGTTATGAATGCTGCAGGCTTCATCGTTAAAGGCTTCAACACAGAATATTACGACTGCGTTGTTAAGTGTAAAGTTGACAAGGCAACAGGCAATGTTACATGGATCAACTTCACAACTCCCATCATTATGAAAGTTGACACCAAACTCGGCATCTCCGCCCAGGTTGGTATGACCTTTGAAAAGGACTACACAATCGCATACTGATTTAAAAGATAGCAGAACTTCCCCGAATATACGGGGAAGTTTTTTCTTTGAAGCAAGATGAGAATAATAATTATCCCCACCCCGAAAAATTCCGGCTGAACTTTACTTATTGATGTTTTTAATGTATAATATATTCTGAATTTATCTTACAAGGGAGAAATACCATGGCAGATACTATAGCCGCCCTTTCCACTCCCCTTGCGGCAGGCGGAATCGGTGTAATCAGAATTTCAGGTG
>JAZOAX010000130.1:0-2242 GCA_045595685.1 Acutalibacteraceae bacterium | reverse complement strand
GCAGTTAAAACCGACGATGCAAAGATATACGCCTTAACAAAGGCGCTTATGAATAAAAACTTTGACAAAGCCTATGAAGTGCTCAATTCACTTTTTGTCAGAAAAACAGAACCCGAGTATATCCTCGGCACAATAATCAGTGCCTATGTTGATATTTACAGGGCAAAAGTGTCTGTAATCTCAGGCAAAAGTGCAGAATCTCTGGCATCGGATTTCAACTACAGAAACACTGCTTTCCGCCTTTCAAATGCGGCAAGGGATGCTAAAAATATGGATATGGCAACAGTAAGAAAATGCCTGAGCGTGCTTTCTGAAGCAGACAGACAACTCAAAACGGGAAGAGATAATCCTTCTCTTGTTCTTGAGCAGGTTATGGTAAGACTGTTCCTTCTTTCAAACGGTGAAAAGGTATGATAAAGTTATCAAAACCCATAATTGTTGAGGGTAAATACGATATAATCAAACTTTCAAACCTGATTGACGGGCTTATAATCAAAACTGACGGTTTCGGCATTTTCAAAGATAAAGAAAAGCAGAAACTTCTGCGCCGTCTTGCAAAAGAACAGGGAATAATTGTTTTAACCGACAGTGATTCAGCAGGCTTTGTTATAAGAAACTTCCTCAATTCTTCCATACCGTCTGACAGAATTACTCACGTATATATCCCTGATATTTACGGCAAAGAAAAAAGAAAAACCGAAATGTCCAAAGAGGGCAAACTCGGTGTTGAGGGCGTTGAAGAGAAGATACTTCTTGATGCTTTCAAAAAAGCGGGGGTTTTCTGTGAGGAAAGTAAGGAAACTGAAAGGCGGCTTATAACCAACCTTGATTTTTATGAGTGGGGACTTACGGGTAAAGAAAACAGTAAGGAAAAAAGAAAACTTCTGTTAAAAAAACTTGACCTTCCCGAAAGACTTTCCACTTCTTCCATGATAAAAATACTCAATACCTTCGTTACATACGAAGAATTCGAAAAAACCGTAAAGGAGATTTAACAATGCGAATCGGTCACGGATATGATGTGCACAAACTTGTTGAGGACAGACCGCTTATAATCGGCGGTGTTGAGATACCTTATGAAAAAGGACTTCTCGGCCACTCTGATGCCGATGTGCTTCTTCACGCAATTTCCGACGCACTTCTGGGCGCCGCTGCAATGGGTGATATCGGCAAACTTTTCCCGGACAGCGATCCGAAATACAAAGGCGCCGACAGTCTTGTTCTTCTTCGTGAAGTTTGTGTTCAGGTGCGCAATAAAGGCTTCGAAATTGAAAATATAGATGCAACAGTTCTTGCTCAGGCACCGAAACTACGCCCTTATATCGATGAAATGAGGGCAAGAATTTCTGCTTATACCGATGTGGACATTGACTCTGTCAGTGTTAAAGCAACAACGGAAGAGGGCCTCGGATTCACAGGTGAAGGAAAAGGAATTGCAGCCCACGCCGTTTGTCTTATAAAGTAAATTAATGCGGTTCTGCCGTTTTTATTATGAAAGGAAGATTTATATGAAAAGGAATGCAAAAAAAGTCGTTTCACTTATGCTCATTCTTTGCCTTACATTTATGTTGTCAGTTACTGCTTTTGCTGCAGGTGAAGTGTCAAGAGTAAGTGTAACAATCAACGGTGATTCTTCATCGGCAAGAGGTTTCTGCTGGTATACAGATGAAGAAGCAGGCACATCACTTCAGGTTGCTCCTGTGGGTGAAGATCTCGCATCAGCAGGAGTTATTGAGGGTTACAGTTATGAAGCGATGGATAAATTTGCTCATAAAGCAAAGGCTGAAAATCTTCTCCCCGGCACAAAGTATGCCTACAGAGTAGGTGACAGCGAAAGCGGTGTGTGGAGTGATATCGGTTACTTCACAACTTCCGATGAAAAGGAAGATAAGGCTGACTTTATTGTAATTGCCGACGTTCAGGCAAGTAACGAAGAAAACTTTAAGATGGCTGCCGCAGTTATGCAAAAAGCAGTTTCCGTAATGCCTCAGTATGAGTTCGCAGTAAATCTCGGTGACTTTGTTAACGATTGCACCAACGATGAATGGGACAGTTATTTCAGAAATTTTGCTTTTTCAAATATGAATACAACACTTATTCCTGTTGCAGGTAATCACGAGGGTAATTTGCAGTGGTTCAAGTTTAATAATATGTTCAATATCGGTGAGGCTGAGGGCAGTTCGGTTATCACAGGCTGTTATTACTCATTCGATTGGGGTGATGCACATTTTGCTGTGCTTAA
>JAZOAX010000129.1:0-9104 GCA_045595685.1 Acutalibacteraceae bacterium | reverse complement strand
GTAAGGTATTTGTAAAAAATAAACATAAAAACCATATCATTTACGATATAACAGCAGGGGTTTTCAGGGGTGAAAACCCCTCTTTTTATATAATCAGTTATGCAAAGTATACAAAATATAATAAATATGTTAAAAACTATTGACATAAAAGTGAAAGTGATATATAATGAAGCCAAGATAAAAGAAAGGGGTGTTACCAATGTACTGTTTAATGTAAACCGTACGATTTGATAACATAAAACAAAAAAATAAAAATTAAGAAAGAAAATGCCATCAGACATTGGCAAGATTTAAAGGATTATCAGATCGATTCGGTATCGACTAAAATATATATGGAGAACTATCCTTCTTTCAAAAAAAGAAAGCGGATAAACGAAGAAAACAAATATGTATCTCGTAGCCTTAAATAAGGAGTAACAGTTCACGGAAGAACAGATATTTGAAGAAGAAATACTGTAACTCAGGAGGGCCTGAGTAAAACAGAACTGAAGGCAGTTTGAAGTAAGACTCATTAAGGGCAAAAGAAGCAGTCGATTAAAACATTATGAAAATTGCAAATGCCAAAACAATATGTTAAAGAAAAAGAGTAAAACGGAAAATTCAATGAGATACACATAAAAAAAACAATTTAACATTTAATCAAATTTTAAAACAAAAAACCAATTTAAAATAAATCTCCGGTACTTAAGAAAAGTATCGGAGAATTTTTTTGTTTCAGTAAAAAAATAAGTCGGTGTCCGAAGACACCGACCTGAATAATCTGATTAAAACATTCTGTAAATTTCAACAATAATTGTCCAGAATATTGAACTCTTGAGCCAGAATACGATATCGTCAATGAAACTCATAAAGTCTTCTGTAACTTCGTATGAGGGCTTTTCAGCACCGTCATCAATTGCAAAAGCCTGAGTCAGACACATACCGCCTTCACCGAAAAGTTCTGCTCTTACATAAGTGAAGTCTTCTGCACCCTCAATTTCGTCAAGGTTGAGTGATGCAGCACCGTTTGTAACGTCTGCAGTTTTAATAACCTTACCGTCTGCAATCCACTGAATTGTCTGTGCGTCTGTTGTGTTAACGCTGATTGTGTGACCTTCAACGTCAACCTTTGTGAACATGGGATAGGGGAGATCTGTGTTGCGTACATCAATTTCCTCGCTGGGACCGATGATATCGTTTGCACGGAGAATTCTTGTAATTGCAAAGAATGCACCTGTCTGCATTGTTTCTTTGATGTGGTCAACATCGTTTTCTTCCATCATAAATACGCTGAAAGAAGTGTCAATATCTTCAGTTCTGTGAGCGTCGTTGTTGCTGAAACCGATAACATTTTTGCCGTAGGGGAGAGTTTCCATAAGAAGATTATCCCAAAGAATACGGTCATAGGGAGTTGTGCCGTTTCTTTCGTTGAATACTTCAATACCAAGGCAGCTGTCATATCTGAGAAGAATGTCAGCAAAGAAGTGAACATTTTCGGGGTCACTTACTGCGGAGATATCTTTGTTGCTTTCAAGCCAGTCACCGGGGTGGTTGATGTGTGAAAGACCGCCGTGCTTTTCAATAAAAGCAATTGCATCTTCATAGCCGTTTTCAGTGCCGCCGAAACCGTTACCAACACCTTCGGGAAGGAAGAAGCCGTTAACGTGGCTCTTTGTGAGGGTGAGGTTGTTGAGTTCGTTTGCACCGGTAACGCAAACCATTTTTTCGTTTCTTACAGTGCCGTCATAAAGAGGATATGTACCTGTTGTGATGCCTTCAAATTCCTCATCGGTAAGGTGAGCAACCTTGTTGCCGAGAAGGTACTGGTAAGTGTAAAGAGCGAGAGTGGGCTGAGGTCTGTTCCATTCAACGCCTGTGATACCGTGGTCGGAGTTTGCAAGGAAGGTGTAATCCTGATTGTAGTATTCCTTAATCATTGTTGCAAGGTCAACATCGGCATCGCTGTAAGTTGAGTGTGAGTGAAGGTTGCCCTTGTAAGCGCCCCAGGCATTTTCACCTTCCCAGATAACGTCATCATAGCAGGATGTGATTGTGTAATTCTTTTCGTCAGCGGCAAAAGAGAATACCGTTGTTGCAAAAAGAAGTGCACCGCAAAGAAGAACGCTGAGAATTTTTTTGGTTGTTTTCTTCATTGTTTTGTACCACCTTTTTTTAAAATATAATATACAAGAATATCTTATACTCAAAAATCTTTCGTGTCAAGAAATTTTTTTAAGTTCGGCGTAATTTTGACTGAAGAAGAAACAGAATTTTAAAAGTATTTATAATTAATTTCTGCCGCTTGAGTTTAAAATAAACGGATATCTTTCTGTATAAATACAGTTTTTTCAAAAAAATCGCCTCTTTTATTATAGAATTTATATTCGTCAACCTGAATTATTACCGTTTGAACCCTATATATTCAAGCATATGTATTTTTCTTTGCTTTTACCAATAAAGTGATGAAATACCGGGCAGAATTCTCTTGACAAAATATTGCTTTGTGTAGTAAAATAGCAATGTTGTGAATATTGTAAAAACATTGAGGAAAGAAACCTCTTCAACGTCTTTCAGAGAGAACGGACCTTGGCTGTGAGTCTGTTTATGCACAAAGAAGAAGGTCGCTGCTTTCCTAGTTGCTCCCGAAAGGGCTGCCGTAATTCTGCGTTAAAGAATTAAGAGTGGTGCATTTTTGGCACAATTCGGGTGGTACCGCGAGCTTAAGCTCGTCCTGAAATAAACAGGACGGGCTTTTTTTATTCCGAATTCATATCACAAGTTTAAATTCAGAAAGGAAATGTATTTTATGAATTGGATGGGACTTAACGAAATCAGAGAAAAGTATCTTGCATTTTTTGAATCCAAGGAGCATCTGAGACTTCCCAGTTTCTCACTTGTTCCACAGGGGGACAAAAGTATCCTGCTTATCAATGCGGGTATGACACCTATGAAAAAGTATTTCACAGGTGAAGTGACTCCTCCCGCAAAGAGAGTTACAACCTGCCAGAAGTGTATCCGTACCCCTGACATTGAAAATGTAGGTAAAACTGCACGTCACGGAACATACTTTGAAATGCTCGGTAACTTCTCTTTCGGTGATTATTTCAAAAGGGAAGCGACTGCATGGGCTTGGGAATTCTTCACAAAGGTAATGGAAATTCCCGAAGAACTTCTTTATGTCAGCGTATATCTTGAAGATGATGAGGCGTATGACATCTGGACAAAAGAGGTTGGAGTTGATCCCTCACATATGGTGCGTTTCGGCAAAGAAGATAACTTCTGGGAGCACGGCGCAGGCCCCTGCGGTCCCTGTTCCGAGATTTATTTTGACAGAGGCCCCGATAAGGGTTGCGGCAGTCCCGACTGTAAAGTGGGCTGCGAGTGTGACCGTTTTATTGAGGTGTGGAATCTTGTTTTCACACAGTTTGAAAACGACGGCAACAATAACTATACCCGTCTTGCACATCCTAATATTGATACAGGTATGGGTCTTGAAAGACTTGCATGCGTAATGCAGGATGTTGATAATCTTTTTGAAGTTGACACCGTTAAAAACATTATGCAGCACATTATCGGTATTGCAGGTATCAACTATCACGAGGATGCAAAAAAAGATGTATCACTGCGTGTTATCACAGACCATATCAGAAGCACAACGTTTATGGTCGGTGACGGCGTGCTTCCCTCAAACAGCGGCAGAGGTTATGTTCTCAGAAGACTTCTCCGCCGTGCAGCCCGCCACGGAAGACTTATCGGAATCAACAGACCTTTCCTTTCAGAAGTATGTGATACAGTAATCAACGAAAATGCAAATGCATATCCCAACCTTGTTGAAAAGAGAGACTATATCAAAAAAGTGATTTCAATGGAAGAAGAAAGTTTCTATAAGACCATTGATTCAGGTCTCGGACTTCTCAATGAAATGATGGCTAAGAGTGAAGGCGGAGTGCTCAGCGGTGAGGATGCATTCAAACTTCAGGATACTTACGGCTTCCCCATTGACCTTACAAAAGAAATTGTTGATGAAAACGGTATGACTGTTGACGAAGAAAAATTCCGCAACCTTGTTGAAGAAGCAAGAATGAAAGCAAAAAGCGTTAAGCGTGACGGTGCAGATACCGACTGGAGAAATTCAGGTGTATCATTCAAGGATATTGACAAAACTGAATTTGCAGGCTACACAGAGAATAATATTCAGGCAAAGATTCTTGCTATCGTTACTGACGGTGAAAGACGCGACTTTGCAGAAACAGAAGCAGATGCAATTGTTGTTCTTGACAAAACTTCTTTCTATGCTGAAAGCGGCGGACAGGTTGGTGACAGCGGCATTATCCGTATCGGTGAAACAGTGTTCGAAGTTACAAAAACAACCAAAGATGCAGACGGTGTAGTGCTTCACCACGGTACTGTTTCAGGTGACACAATCAAAGTCGGCGACGAAGTTGTTGCAGTTTATGATGAAGAAAAGAGAAGTGCAACAATGCGCAACCACACAGCAGCGCACCTTCTTCAGTCTGCACTTCGCACAGTTCTCGGCACCCATGTTGAGCAGGCAGGTCAGCTTGTTGACTCAAATGAAGTTCGTTTCGACTTTACACATTTTTCAGCAGTAACTGCAGAAGAACTCAAAGAAGTTGAAGAACTTGTAAATAAAGAAATTCTCAAAGCAGTTTCAGTTGAAACAAAAGAAATGCCTATTGATGAAGCAAAGGCAATGGGTGCAATGGCTCTCTTCGGTGAAAAATACGGCGATGTTGTAAGAGTTGTTAAAGCAGGTGATTTTTCAACTGAACTTTGCGGCGGTACCCATGTTGAATCAACAGGCAATATCGGACTTTTCAAAATTGTTTCCGAATCTTCCGTTGCAGCAGGTGTTAGAAGAATTGTTGGTGTAACGGGCACAAATGTGATGAAATATATCGAATCAAAACTTGCTCTCATTAACGAAACTGCCGCAGCAATCAAGGTTGCAAATACAAATGACCTTGCAGTCAAGGCTCAGGCGGTTATGAACGAAATGAAACTTAAAGATAAGGAAATAGAAAAACTTTCAGGCGTTCTCGCAAACATCAAAACCGAATCAATGCTTTCAAATGCAACTGAAATCGGCGGCGTAATGCTTGTTACCGCTTTCCTTGAAGACACAACCCCTGATGAACTTCGCAATATGTGCGACCTTGTAAAGAGCAAGGGTGAAAATTATGTTGGTGTTATCGCGGGTGTGCAGAAAGCAAAGGGCACAGGTAATATCTGTACCTGCTGCGGTAAAGCCGCAGTGGCTCTCGGTGCTCACGCAGGCAACCTTGCAAGAGAAATTGCAAAGAAAGCAGGCGGCAACGGCGGCGGCAAACCCGACAGTGCAATGGCAGGTGCAAAAGATGTTGCAGCCCTTCCCGATGCAGTGAAATCGGCAGCGGAAGTTCTTTCTTCAATGCTGAAATAAAAAAACAAGCCACCCTCGGTTTTCGGGGGTGGAAAGAAATAAGGAGACTCATTATGGATTGTATTTTTTGCAAAATAGTAAAGGGAGAAATTCCTTCAAACAAAGTTTATGAGGATGATACCGTACTTGCTTTTCACGATATCGCACCTCAGATGCCCGTTCACGTAATCGTTATTCCCAAGCAGCACATTGCCTGCGCTGCCGAAATCAACGAAGAAAACAGTGCAGTTATAGCCCATATTTTTGAGGTTATTGCAAAACTTTCAAAAGAACTGGGACTCGAAAATGGTTTCAGAGTTATCAACAACTGCGGTGAAGACGGCGGTCAGACAGTAGGTCACATTCATTTTCATATCCTTGGCGGAAGAAAACTTTCCGAAGGACTTGTTTAATATTAAATTAAGAGGTGAATAACAGTGGAAACATATAAAATGACAATTGCAGGTCTTGAAAGAGAACTGCCCATCTGCAAACTTAATGATAAACTTGATATCGCAGGCTTTATTATCTTCGGTGATGTTGAAATAACCGTTGAATCGGCAAAGGCCCTTATTGAAAAATGCCCCGAATTTGATTTCATCGTAACTCCCGAAGCAAAGTCAATTCCTCTTGCATACGAAATGGCAAGGCAGAGCGGCAAAAAATATTTTGTATGCCGTAAAGGTCCCAAACTTTATATGAAGGACCCCGTACATGTTGAGGTGCGCTCAATCACAACAGATAAGGTGCAGACTTTGTATCTTGATTCTCTTGAGGGCGAACAACTCAGAAACAAAAGAGTTCTTGTTATTGACGATGTTATCAGCACCGGTGAATCACTGAAAGCAGTTGAAGCGCTTCTTTCTGAATTTGATGCCGATGTTGTAGCTCAGGCTGCAATTCTTGCAGAAGGTGATGCCGCAGACCGCGACGATATCATCTTCCTGGAAAAACTTCCTCTCTTTTTCCACGATTGATTTCTGAATTATGAAAAGACCTTTTGCGGCAGCAGGCTTCACAGGGCTTATTGTTATGCTCGGCATTATTTATATCGAAAACACAGTTGTAGTATTGTGTCTGTTCATTCTGTCCGTAATCGGTGTGATTGTTTCATTATCATTCAAAAAACTCAAGGCTTTGCCCTTTGTCGTTATTCTTATCGGCACAGGGCTGGCCTGTTTTTTATTTCTCCGGGCAGAATATCAGCGGACAAATGATTTAAGTCTGTGTGGCAAAAATGTATCCGTCGAAGCCGTTGTCACAAGTGAGCCTGAGTTCAGAAGTGAAAGCAAAAGGTGGTATGCCGTGGCACGGCTTAAAACCATAACCCATAATAAAGCCTACGGAAAAATACGTATTTCATTTTCAGAGTCAAAAGACGGTATTGACGCGCAGTCTCTTTTAATAGGGGACAGACTGAGTTTCAATGCCACAGTTTATAAAATAGGTGACTACAGCAAAGAATCTCATCTTCATTTCTGTGCTGAGGGCATTTATACGGGTGCCCACACCCTGAAAGATTTAAAAATAACAAAGCCTGAAATGAGAAATCTGTTTTATTATGTTTCTAAGATAAGAAACTATGTGAAAAATACTGTGAAACACAGTTTTAACAGTGAAACTGCAGGGCTGATAATTGCCGTTCTCACCGGTGAAAAGAATGACATAAGCGACAGACTTTATTATAATTTCAAAAAGTCCGGTGCGGCGCATATTATTGCCGTTTCGGGTATGCACCTTTCTGTGTGGGTGGTTGCCATTGATTTGCTTTTAAAAAGATACAGACGCATAAGAACTGCCTGCAATATCATTTTGTGTTTTTCCATAGTGTTCATTATGATGTTTGCCCACTTCAGCCCATCTGTTATGAGGGCAGGTGCAATGGCACTTTTGGGTGTTTCAGGCAGATTTGTGTCAAGGCACAGTGACGGATTCAATTCTTTGGGTTTTGCTGCAACGGTTCTTATGATTCTGAATCCCTATATCGCAGTCAGTGCAGGATTTCTTCTTTCTTTTTTGTCTGTTCTTTCAATTTATCTTATCGCCGTACCTGCCTACGATTACTTAGAAAAGAATCTTATACATAAAATACCGTCACCTGTGCTTAAAAGCATATGTTCCGTTTTTATAACAAGTGTATGTATCAGTGTCAGTGTTTCTGCATTTACTTTTCCTGTAATGGCAGAATTTTTCGGCAGTTTTTCTTTGATATCTCCCGTCACAAACTTTCTTTTGTTTTATGCCGTAACACCCTTTATGATTCTTTCGGGTCTGTTCAGTGTTCTGCACTTTATACCCGTTGTGTCACCCGTATTAAAACTTCTGCTTGAAGGCCTTGCTTTTTACATAAAAGGCGTGGTAAATACAATGTCAGCAGTGCCGTTTTCTACCGTACCTGCTAACAGATCGGATATATGGCTCTGGGCAGTAGTTATGGGAATTGCAGTGTTCCTTCTTTACTATATTATTAAAAAGAAGGCTAACTTTTCAGCACCCTATGCGGTAGCCGCAACAGTAGCGGCTTTGTTGCTGATTTTCAATCTGTACACAGTTAATACTAATTCATACAAAATCACTCCCATAATCACTCAGGACAGTATTTCCTATCTTGTTTCAATGAATTCAAAAGGTGTACTCGTGGGGGTCAGCGACAGTTACGGCTTTGAAAATGAACTGAAAGGGACTGTTGAAAGCCTCGGTACAGAAATCTGTGCGGCAGTTTATTTTGATTCAACAAAGGAATACGAGGCATCATATATATGCAATTCTTTCGGCATAAGCAACATAATAAGAAATGAAGGGGAGAGCGTAACTCTTTTCGGCAGTGTTAAAATCACAAAAGAAAATGGTTTTGTATCGGTAACGGGCAACGGCAGAACAGTACATATTTTTGAAAAAGAGTATTTACATTATCAAAATAAATGTGATATAATATTAGATAATTATGGGTTGGTGTTTTGTGAAAGTTATGACGAACCCGAAAATATGTTTAACTACTCCGTCAGTTCAGATGATTTTTCTGTATCGGTGAATGAAGACGGAGAATACACTCTCGGAGGATGGAACATTGGCGGATTTTGATGAAAAGGGACTGAAAGCCCATATAAAAAGCGGCGCATTTCTTCCCGCATACCTCATAGTCGGCGATGAAGACTACCTCAAGAAGCATTATACCGATCTTATCACTTCAAAAATTGTTGATGCAACTTTTGAAAGTTTCAATCTTCGCAAATTTGAGGGCAAGGGATTCAGCCTCAGTGATGTTTTTGACGACTGTGAAATGATGCCTATGATGAGCGATAAGCGCTGCGTTATAGTCGAAGATTATAAACTCGAATCTCTCACCGACAAAGAATATAGCCTTATGGCAGATTTTTTTTCGGATCTGCCCGAATTCACCGTGCTTATTTTTCTTCAGAAATCGGCAGATTTCTCTTTGGCAAAAGCAAAAAAGGCAGTTGACCTTTTCAAAAAGTACGGTGCAGTATGCACCCTTAACAAAAGAACGGGTAACGACCTTTTAAAGCCCCTTATTTCCTCTGCGGCAAAGCAGAAATGCGAACTTTCAGTGCAGATGGCAAAATATCTTGTGTCCGTTTGCGGTGATGATTTCAATGTTCTTATAAACGAACTGGCAAAAGTATGCCACTTTGCAAAGCAGGGTGAAATCACAAAGGCGCACATTGATGCCGTTGCAGTTAAA
>JAZOAX010000128.1:0-1765 GCA_045595685.1 Acutalibacteraceae bacterium | reverse complement strand
ATTCGCATAAAACTGTCCGAAGGACAATATCACAATGCGTAGCATTATATAACTGCGAAGCAATATCACTCGCCGAAAGGCGAATAAAACTGCGTGAGTGTCCTCAGGACACCCACGCACTACAGCCTCTTTTTTTACTATAATAAATCCTATCCCCTCGACCCTGAATCCTAACCCCTACTACCGAAGGGGAACAGTTTCTGTTCTGATGTTGGTTGTATGCCCGAAGGCAGGTCTGCTTATCGGTTTTTCTGTTTTTTCAATGGGGTGAAGGTGGATATTGTATATCATAAACATACTGCAAAGGTCCATGGAATAATAAACAAAATGAAAGTTGCCCTCAGAGTGTGTTACTTCACCTGCCGACATATAAGACGAAATTTCAGTGAGTTTCATTTCCTTCACTATGCTTTCAGCCTTTTCAGAAGAAAAATATGTATATGCCATAACGGCTTTTACCACAGAAGAAACAAAAAGGTTTTTCCTTAACTCAGTCACACTGTCTTTCTCCCCTTTTTCATTCACCTTCTGCACTGTCAGGCGTATTTCATCGATATAACCCTGCTCTTCGGTTTCAAGTGCCATAAGCACAGTTTCTCCATTTTCATTCAAAGGAAGGTAATATGTGCCGTTCTGAATTGTATATCCCGTCATTTCAATATAATCCTTTTCCGTTATACCGTTCAGATTATCCGTGAACCTGAGCACATTCACAAATTCATCTTTGGAACAACCCGAAAGGGCACCTAAAAATATGCTGACACAAACAAAAACTGCACTCATCCTTTTCATTTTATCACCCTTTCTTATATTACATTATATAAAAGAAAGAGGGAAAATATGAACGGGAACCAACACCCGTTGATTCCCGTTTTTTGTTACAGATTAAGAAGCTGTTTCTTTTTAAGTTCGAATTCTTCCTTTGTGATTGCGCCGTCATCAAGAAGTTTTTTATACTTTGCAATTTCATCTGCGGCAGAAACCGACGGTGTTTCAGCCCTTTTCTGCGGTGCAGTTTTTTTCTGTGTCACTGCGGCAGAATCTTTTTCGGGAATAACCATTCTGAAAACAGTGTAATCCTGAAAGGCAAAGTTTATGAACATCTGATTCGGGAAACGAAGTGCAACTGCTCTGTTATCGTGGACAACATCTCTGCTTGTAACGGGTTTTGCGCCCTTGTTACCGAGAAGCACAGCACCTGCAGTGCCTCCCACAGCCTTACCAACAACGGCACCTGTGACAGATACGCGTCTGCCTCCTCCGCCGCTGATTTTTGTTTCGTGATATCTTTCGCCCGTTGTTTCGTAAAAAAGGATACTGCTCAGAGGTACGGTTTTAAGGGTGTTATCCTCGTTATTGAAAGATTTTGCGGCAGGGAAAAATTTAAGGTCTTCTTTATCTTTCCAGATGTAGTATGTTCTGCCTTTTTTAAGTCCGAAACCGTAAGCGCGGATATCACGGATATTGCTGCCTGTTACCGTTACGGTTGTTTTGCAGTTTTCGGGAACAACGGTATACACCGTTTTCATCCAGTCGTCATTGGCACGGCTGCCGACTTCTTTTTCAATGGGACGGCATTTTACAAAAGAGGTGTAAAATGTGTTACAGATTGACAAAATCATAAGTGCAACGCCAATCATTGCAAGGTATGCGGCATCGTCTGCAACAAACACAAGGAACATACCTGCAACGCCGAGAAGCAAACTGATTGCAGTGCTTTTTGCCACTATTGATTTTTTGAGTTTGTTGAGTTCTTCCACTGTTA
>JAZOAX010000127.1:0-2711 GCA_045595685.1 Acutalibacteraceae bacterium | reverse complement strand
AAAAGGTTTTATAAAATGACACCGTCGGAATATATCAAAATTACGAAAATCAAAAATTAATCTTTCAGGCTGCTCTCTTTTGAGAGCAGTTTTTTTCTAATAATTTCAGGCGGAAAATAAGGTACGAATCTAAAAAACGACCGCTCAACGAGAAGTAAACCGATTATTTTTGCTAAAACAGGTGATAATGCCATAAAACTCGCTCCTTTTTAATAATGGGAATTGATTCTGAAACAAAAGTTGAATAATCATATCCACTGTTTCAATTTAGCATAAAATAAATATGTTGTTAATTTAAATCCAATTAAGAAAATTAAGGTGAGTTGGCTGTTAAACTGAAAGCGGTGATTTTGTTATACTTTTTCACTGTTCGTTGATATAAAAAATAATAGCAGCAAAACAGTTTACGAAAACAACGGCAGGTGTTATAATGTTTTGTGTAAACATAAAAAACTGTATTTTGAAAGGGGAATTCTTATGTCTAAAATTCTTCCGAAAAGGAAAATGTACCGTTATTGCCTTGCTGATATTGCAAAAGGTCTTTTCACCGGTATGATTAGTAACTATCTTCTTTATTTTTTTCAGCCTACAGCAAAAAGCGGATTGCCTATGCTTCTGCCCGATAACAAACTTTTTGGTTTTATCACAATTATGGCACTTATAACTGCTATCGGTAAGGTTGTAGATGCTGTTACAGACCCTATTGTTGCCTCACTTTCTGATAAATGCACCCACAAGGCAGGCCGCAGAATGCCATTCTTACGCTATGCGGCTATTCCTTACGCCTTATCCGTTCTGCTTATCTTCTTTGCGCCGTTTAAGCAGGGCAGTGCCGCAAATGCAATCTGGGTCGGATTCTTCCTTATTACATATTACACGGCTTATACCTTCTATTTCATTCCGAGAAATGCCCTTGTTCCTGAAATTATCCCCGACACAAAGGTAAGAGTTGGTTATTACGGAATAAGCACAGCCTTCTTTATGGGCTCAAGTTCATTTATGTACGCCGCAACACTTTTTGTGGATATGCTCAAAAAAGCAGGTCTTACACCTCTTTGGGCATGGAGAACGGTGTTTACCGTATTTGCCGCAATCGGTATTACCTGCCTTCTTTTAAGTGCTTATGCCTTTAACGAAAAGGATTATGTTGAAGAAAACACAAAGCCCAAGGAATCAATTTTAAAATCTTTTGCCCTTGTTTTCAGAAACAAAAACTTCGTAGTGTTTACCGCAGGTGACCTTTTCAGCGGTGTTTCAATGGCTTTCTTCCAGACTGCTATGCTTTACTATATCACAATGCTTCTTAATGTGCCCGAGTCACAGTCTTTCCTTGTTATGCTCACAGCCATTGTGGTTGCAATCTGTCTGTTCCCGCTTATAATCAAACTCAGCCGTAAATATAACAAAAAAACACCGCTTGTTGTTGCAAGTGTAGTTTTCACCGTTGTTTTCGGAATTATCTACTTCGGCGATAAGTTAGCTGCCTTGGCTCCCGGCAATGAACTTATTGTAGGTCTTATTGTTGGAGTTATTGTTGCTTTCCCCTTTGCCGCAATCAATATTCTTCCTCAGTCAATTATTTCCGATATCATACAGCTTGACAGTGTGGAAAACGGCGTTAACAGAGAGGGTATCTTCTCTGCAGTTAAAACCTTTATTGAAAAGGTTGCTTCCGCAATCGCTATGATGGGTGTATCAAGCATTCTTGCAATAGGTGCAGGCGAAGGTGAATCTGTGAGCCTGCTTGGTGTTAAACTCACAGGTGTCTTTGCCGGTGTATTCAGTCTGCTTTCACTTATATTCTTTATCTTCTACAACGATAAAAAGGTTGTTTCAACAATCGAAAAGTACAGAACAAAAGGAAATCGGAAATAACAGTCACGGATAGGTTCATTGACAACCGATTACTGCAGATATATAATTGAACTGTCAGCAAAGGAGGAGTCCGATATGAAAACCAAAGAAAGAAAAATTGAAAGAACAAGAGCATTTGAAGAAAGGCAACTGGCATCGCTTCAGAAAAAGAATGCAAAAGGCATGGGAAGTATGTATTTTGTTATGCTGCTTTTCATTATCGCCTTTGTTAATATAATTGACGAAGTGACAAGTAACCTTTCGGTGTCGGTGCAGTCTTCTTTTGTGACGGAGTTTTTCGTCAATAAGGCTTTTATGGGTAAGTTCTATACCTTTGAAGAAGGCCTTTCCCTTCACACGTCGGTGAGTGTTATCAGTTATGTTCTGGGTGCTGTGACTCCTTTTTATAAAGCACTTGCAGATAAATGGGGCAGAAAACCTCTCTTTGCCATATCAACCCTCGGTATGAGTCTTGGTCTTTTCATTATCTATTTTTCACCGAATTATCTTGTGTTCCTTCTCGGATATGCCGTTATCGGATTTTTCTTCGGCCACGATATACAGATTATTTATATTCTTGAAGAAGCCCCTGATAAGTTCAGAGCCGCTATTTACAGTGTGCTCAAAGCCCTTGGTATTTTCGGCGTTGTGTGTATACCCGTTCTTCGTAATATGCTTATGGGTAACGACGCAACACAGTGGAGAAGAATCTTCCTTGCACCTGCCATTGCAGGCGTTATTGCCGCACTGACAGTGGTTATCTTTGCAAAAGATACCAAAGTTTTTGTGCGTGAAAGAATAGCATATCTTTCCATTCCCTATGAAGAAAGACTTGAAATGCGCCGAAAAGAAAAGGA